>JBBRBM010000026.1:0-43127 GCA_038205745.1 Verrucomicrobiota bacterium
GCCGTGGCCGCGAGCTTTTGCAAACCTTCTGCCGTGATCGAATCGCCGACGGTCGCGATGTAAACAAATTCCGCCGCGCACGCATTCACGCCGAAGTTCCACGACTCGTAGAGTCCCGGCGGATGCGTCAGAAACCGCACACGAGCACCCGCAAGCTCCTTGCGGAGAAAATCGACGGTGCCATCCGCCGACTCGCTGTCGACGACGACGATCTCTTGAACCAACGGCACGAGCGCGCGCACCGAGGCCACATGCGCAGGCAGTTGTTGCCGCGAGTTCCGGGTCGGCACCAACACGCTGATGGGCAAGGCAGGCAAGTGATTTAAGTCGGTTGCTCGGCCTTGATCATGAATAGCCGAGCGTCTCGATGAGATCGCCGGTCACGGCGCGGAATTTCTTTTCGACTTCAGGAGTGAAGTGATTCTTCCAATCGCCATGCACGCCTTTGCGAAGATGAGACGTCACGTCCTCCTTGCCACGTTCGCGGCCCTTCGAGATCGCAGCAAAGGAGTTCTTCTCCAATATTCTACTCAAGATGTCATCGGGCACCGCGATGTCGCAGTGCGCAAACAGTTTCTTAAACTCCTCGAATTGATTCTGGTCGATCAAATCCTCGTAGCGCACGACGACCATGTTCGGATCGCCCACCGGCACGCTCGTCCATGATCGAAGCGCGGCAAAGAGTCCGTTGCCTTCGAGTTCGTCGATGCCGTAGCAAAGTCCTTCCGTTTCACTCATTGCGGTGAGTTGCTCGCGTTGTTTGCCGATGTCGCCCATCACCGGGTGCGAATGCTTCCAGGAGAAATACCAGGACGTGAGAATGTCCCGCGGATCGCGCATGACAAAGAATCCGCGCCAGATTGGGGGCTTGGGAATGGCGCGAAAATTCTCCAGTCCAATGTAGAGAGGCGTGACGATCGTGCGCTCGGGAAAAGGCTGCTCGAATGTCCGGTCCTTGATCTTGCGCTCATCGACGCCACCCGGCAGCTCGCGGAAGTAACGGAACGCCCGAAGACCGCAAAAGCGATAGGTGTCAGGCTCCGAAAAAATTCTCAGCAGCCATTGGCTCGCAGTCTTGTGGACGCAGCAATGGTAAACGTTGTCAGCGGACGAGCGGCTCGTGACTTGAGGCTCCGTGGAGCTCGGTCCCGGAAACAGCTTCTGAAGCCAACTCTTCTTCGCAGTCATGACTCAGGATGCAATGATGTCCAGCGGTTCGAGCAAGTGAAAATCGCGGCGTGTCATCAGCCCCACGGCCAAAATTTGCGCCGCTTTGATTTCTCGTGCTTCTGCGCCGCGCGGGAAATCGCGAGCCAATCCACACCGCGGCCTTGGACGAACTCGCTGATCTTGGCCTGCAACCGCGCTGGATAAAACACAATCACGTCGTTGCACACCATCAGACGGTGGACGCGGCTGAGACGCAGCAGCGCCTCAACGATGGCGTGAAGGTCCGGCCAATCACCAAGCCGATGCGGCTTCGGTGGAGCGCAGAGATAAAGCCGCGCGTCGTCGATCATCAGGACGCTGTCTGGATGCAACGATGTGATCGCATCCAACTCGCCGAGCAGCGGGCTTTGCGAATCTTCACCGCCCGTGTGATCAGCCACGCACCAATGAGCATCGAGCCAGAACAGCGCGGGCGTTTGTTGATGACGTTCTCGGCGTTCGCGAAGAAATTTCGGCGAGGGTCCGCAGACAATTTCAACGCCCGCGATATTCGCGAAGCGCTTTTGTGCGTCCGCGAACAGTTGCGGTGAAAGCTCCGCGCTCTGGCATTCGCCAAAATATTTTCGCGCCAGTTCCAGCGTGTCGCCGCGAAACGTGCCCGTCTCGACGAACAACTGCAGCGGAAGCTCGCGCACGAGAAACTTCACGAACTCCTCGTCGATGGAAAAATGAACCGCGCCCATGAGATGCGTTCAGTTCGCCGCAGCAGGCGTTTTTTCGAACAGGAAAATCGCGCGGGCGCCAGCCTCGTCGTTCCAGCGTCGGCGCACTTTGTAGCCCAGCGCACTGAATGCGTTCACGAACTCAGCCTCGGAATAATGGCTCGGCGGGAAACCGCGCTTGCCGACCCAGTCCTTCACGTAAAAATCCTTCAGGTCCACATACTCGGTGAAAATGTATCGCTTGCTATAGCGATCCAAAATCGTGGCGAAAGTTCGGAACGGCATCTTCGCGCGATAGACCATGTGGTGACTCACCGCCAGCGCCATCACCAAGTCAGAACGCAAACGCTGGAACGATCCCGGCATCAGCAAGCCCTTGCCCCACTCCGGCGTCGGAGCCGTGAGGTCGAGCTTGCCGACGAAGAGCGGCAGGTTCTGCCGTTGCGCTTCCGCGCGCGCCATTTCGAGCGATGCTTCGTCGATGTCCGTAATGATTGCCGTGAATCCGCGCTTCGACGCTTCGAGAATGTGCGCGCCCTTGTTGCCAGCCACGTCGAGCACAGAAGCAATTCCGGGCGAGGCCAACGTTTCCTCCAGCGCCGCCGCTTTCCACTCGCCCTTGATGATTTTGTAATCCGTCCAGCGCGTGATTTCCTTTCCGCGAAATCGCGTGAACACACTTTTGATCGTGTTGAAATAGAAACGCGGGCTATTGAATAGTTTCGCCGCAAGCCACAACACGTCCACCCAACACGTGAGCAACCCCACGCACGACCATCGATACGTTTTCCTGAACGTGCTCTCGAACGGTTCACGCTTCGCCTGCTGCGCGATGTCGTGGAAGCCGGCGTTGTGCAGCGCGACGGGCAGGAGAAAATTATCTTTGAACTCGCGATGCCAATTGTAGCGAAGCCGTCCCTTGCCCTTGATTACTTTCAACGAACCGAAGTCGATGAACACCGGCTTGCCGTCCGCATCGAAGACGATGTTGTGCGGCTGCGCGTCGGTGAGGGTGAGGCCGTTCTCACGCAAGCGGACGTTCAGTTCGCAGAATGATGCCAGCGCCTCGCGCCACATCTCCATCGTCCATTCCTGCGGATACAAAATCCGGCGCACGCGATGATGCCGAACCATCGCAGCGAAACCGGGGATGCTTGGCGCAGCGCCATTGTCAGCACGCTCGCTGCGCACCACGCCGATCTCGGAAAGCTTTTCGAAGCCGACGTTCGTCTCGACATGTTTCAGCGTGTCGATCGCCTGGTCGGTGATGCCGCGATAAATCCATTGATCGTCCGCCGTGTCGATGATGACACCGTGCGCGTCCTGCCAGCTCAGGGCCAAACACTCATTCGCTTTGCGCTCAACTTCCATTTGATGAAGCGCGGGATTCTATGGCGCGCGATTCTCGGGACAAGGTTCAAATGAAAGTCGGAGGCGTCTCGCAAAGGACGCGAAGCAGACGAAGGTCGCTCTGATCTTCGCACCCTTCCCGAGCCTCACTTCGGATTGGTGCCATCGCGCAGTCTTGACCTGAATCCGGTTTTCAATTCCCCTCGCCCGCACTGCGATGCCATTCGGATACCTGATCGAGTTCAACCGTCGCCGACGCCTTCAACGCGAGGTGCAACGCGCTGTGTCGGGCGAGTCCGTGCCCGTGATTGTTTTCCAGATGGGCAAGGTCGCTTCATCGACCATCGAAGCCACACTACGCCAGGTGAACGGAATCGAAGTCTTGCGCACGCACGGACTCTCGCGTTGGGCTGACGTGAACGAACCGCCCACCGCGCGCCGCGATTTGGAAAGCTGGCTGATCCTGCATCAGATCGTTCGCCGGAATATCCCCGCGAAAGTCGTGACCGTGGTGCGCGACCCGATCGCCCGCAACCTGTCGGCGTATTTTCAGAACCTGGACAAGCTCACGAAAATTCCCAACGCGCATCGCAAACTCCCGATGAACGAGTTGGTGGAGAATTTTTTCAAACTCCTCAATCACCCGCGACCGCTCGTCTGGTTCGATATTGAGATGCGCACGTCTCTTGGAATCGACGCGTATGAGTATCCCTTCGATCCCATCCGCCGATGGCAGCGCATTCGCACGCCGCAGTATGATCTGCTCATCCTGCGCGCCGATCTTGATGACGACGTGAAGGCGCAACAACTCGCCGACCTTGTCGGAGTGGCGAGCCTCAAATTGATTCAGAAGAACGTGGGCGAATCAAAATCGTACTCCGCAGTTTACCAGGAATTCCTGCGCACGATCCGCCTGCCGGAAACGTACGTGAACGAAATGCTCGACCACAAATTCACGCGCCACTTCTTCTCTGCCGATGAGATCGCCACGATGCGCGCGAAGTGGAATCGAAACCGCCTGGCCGCTCAGGGCGCCTGAACCGGAACGATGCATCTCGATTCGTGGAGCACACGCGCCCTCGCATTTTACGACCGGCGCCCTCGCCGGTCACGTTGGGCGCGACAACCAAACCGAATGGTTTCCTGTGCCGTCGCTCTCCGGTGTTCCGCGAGGGCGCGGAACACTGCACGCGAGGGCGCGTGCGCTCCCCATTCAAGTAAATCGTTCGGACTGAAAAGCCATGCGTCATCTTCGACGCTTCGACTCTCGTTGAATCACGCTCACTTCCGCACGTCAGAGCAATGAACCAAACACTTTATGCTTTCACGACGTTCATTCAGTAAACGAACCGCTGTTTTCACCTTTGGCCTCGCAGCCGCTCCATTGGCACCGCGCGTCCGCGCTGCCTTGAGTCCGGGAAACAAGCTCGTCGTCGGCGTGCTGGGCATGGGCCGCGGCGGCGATCACATCAAAGCACTGCAACAGATCGAGAACGTGGAGATCGCTTACATCGCGGACGTGGATGACAACCGGCTCGCGACCGGCGCGAAGCATTTCGCGAAAGCAGAGCGCCAGCCGAAAGTGGTGAAAGATTTCCGCCGCATCCTTGAAGACAAGTCCGTGGACGCGATCACGATCGCCACACCGAACCACTGGCACGCGCCCGCGGCGATCCTCGCCTGCTCGGCGGGCAAACACGTCTATGTCGAGAAACCCGGTTCACACAACGCGCACGAAGGCGAACTCATTGTCGAGGCGGCGCGCAAATTCAAACGTGTGGTGCAAATGGGCAACCAGCGCCGCAGTTGGCCGGGGGTCATCGAGGCGGTGGAGAAGTTGCGCTCTGGTGTGATCGGGAAAGTTCTTTCAGCACGCTGCTGGTACAACAATTCGCGCCAGTCGATTGGCCGCGGCAAAGAAATTCCGGTTCCCGCCGGGCTCGATTATTCCATGTGGCAAGGGCCCGCGCCCGAGCGTCCGTACGTCGACAATTTGATTCCCTACAACTGGCATTGGCGCTGGCACTGGGGCGGCGGCGAACTGGCGAACAACGGCGTTCACGCGCTTGATGTCGCGCGTTGGGGGCTGGGCGTCGAAGTGCCGTCGCGCGTCACCTGCAACGGCGGCCGCTATCATTTCGACGACGACCAGGAAACACCGGACACGACATTCGCGAGTTACCACTTCGGAGACCGAGCGATTCTGTGGGACAACAGCAGTTGCAATCCCCGCGGCAGCGACAATCACCCGTTCGTGGAGTGGTATGGCGAGAAGGGCACGCTCTCGCAAATTGGCAACGGCTACAAAGTTTACGATCCGAAAGGCAAAGTCATCGGCGAAGGCACCGGGCCCGCCGGAGACAAAAGCCACTTCGAGAATTTCCTGAGCTCGATCCGCGGCGAAGCGAAGCTCACGTCTGAAATCTCCGTCGGCCAGACGAGCGCCCTGCTCTGCCATCTCGGCAACATCGCGTATCGCACCGGCCACACGATTCACGTCGATCCGCAGACGCGAAAAATCCTGAACGACAAAGACGCGGAGAAGTTTTGGCGTCGCGAGTATCGCGCCGGGTGGGAACCGATGGTGTGACGGAGCGCGGACTGTCACGTCCGCGCGAGCCAAGTTGAGGAAAATCTGACGCAGAGACGCAGGCCGAAGAGTTGCACCACCGCGGCAGAGAGCCGCCATCCATCGCCACAGAGAACGCAATTCCTCCCGCCTCAATAGATCAACACCAGCACCGCCGCCTGCTCCGCTGACTTCATAAATCTGCGCGCGCGGATCAATCGTCTCCTGCGGCGGCGCGTCGCCGCCGAGCGGATGATGATAAAATTCGGCCCGCGATAATTACGCTTCCCGGAAGCCAGCGGCGCACTCACCGCCGACCCCGCCGCGCCCGCAGCCATGCCATTGATGAAACGAATGCGCGGGATGGCGATTTGGGAATGCGGAATGCGGATTGCCGAATGTGGTGTTGCGCTCATGTCCGGTGGTGATGACGAGGCGGCGGCGGGGAATTTTTCAAAGGTGCGTTGCCAAAAACCATTCGTGTCCAATAAACTCCGCACCTAACGCATGGCGAAGAATGACATATCTCAAAAGCTGCACGAACTGTATGAGATTGAGGAGTGGCGTCATGCTTCCGCCGTCTAGATCAAAGATTTTCCATCGGAGTGGAAGGACATCTGCGAGGTCTTGTTGAGTTTCAAGTTACGCAAGAGCCGAATCGTCGTTCCGGGAGGACGGAAAGGCCTCTTAGCCGCGGAGTTTGATGAAGCACTCACCCAGCGCGATTGGCAGGAAAAGCAATTCCACACCGCCATTCGCGTCGACGAAACGACCGTTGAAACCCCAACGCACAAAGTGGATTGCTTCAAGAATAAGGTGGGACTTGAGATTGAGTGGAACAACAAAGATCCATTCTTTGATCGTGACTTGAACAACTTCAGGCTGCTCTTCGAACTACGCGCGCTAAGTGTCGGTGTGATTATTACTCGGTGCGATGAGCTGCAATATATTTTCAAGAGTCTCAAAAAAGGAAGCAGCTACGGAAATTCGACCACTCACATGGGGAAGCTAAAGCCTCGCCTTGATGGCGGTGGTGGTGGCGGCTGCCCGATCCTAGTTTTCGGGATCCGCAAATCTCTTTACGTGGACGATGTGCCCGATTCTGACGTAAAAACTCTCGTTGAAGAGTTCAAGGCCGCTGGAAAATCAAAATGGAAGGTATTCGGATCAACTCTGACCCGCTACATTTCTCCCACGTTGCTGACAAAGACGCCACCACTCACTGAGGACGAAGAATGACCGCAGCGGAAAGCTTACTTACTTCACTGCAAGGGCGTTTTGGAACCGTCCTCGCGGATCCACCGTGGCAATTCCAAAACCGAACGGGCAAGATGGCGCCGGAGCACAAGCGATTGTCGCGCTATCAAACTCTATCTGTTCAAGAAATAGCCGAACTTCCCGTGCATCTTTACGCGGCTGATCGGTCCCATCTTTATCTCTGGGTGCCAAATGCACTTCTTGAAGATGGATTGCGGGTGATGAAAGCATGGGGATTTCAGTACAAGTCAAATATCGTCTGGCACAAAGTGCGTAAAGATGGGGGCAGCGACGGGCGTGGAGTCGGCTTCTATTTTCGTAATGTGACTGAGCTAATTCTGTTTGGCGTTCGCGGGAAATCAGTCCGAACCCTTTCGCCGGGCCGCAGGCAGGTGAATCTCATCGCATCGAGGAAGCGTGAACATTCACGGAAGCCGGACGAACTTTATTACCTTATCGAAGAATGTTCGTGGGGACCTTACCTCGAACTATTCGCCCGAACTCGCCACGACGAGAAGTGGACGGTTTGGGGGAATCAGGCGCCCGAAGAAATTAAGAGATTCACCGGACGGTCTTTTGGCAAAGCCTATTCTGATCCTGCTGCGATCGAAGAATTACCACAATTGAAACTGCTCGACCGTTCATCCGAACGTCGAAAAGTCTCATAGATGCTCAATCTTCGAACTGACGTGAGCATTTCGGCCCCTTGCACTGGGAAACCTTTCCACGTACCTTCGCCCCGATTTTGGAGGGGCGGAGAATCGCTGCGCGGCGTGAGTCGCGCGGAGGAAAGTCCGAACACCATAGAGCGCGATGCCGCGTAACTCCGGTTCGGCCGGAGATACACGCGGGAGGTGCAATCGAGAGGTTGCCCGACGGACAGTGCCACAGAGAATGAACCGCCGGTTTGGACGCAAGTCCGAGTCCGGTAAGGGTGAAAAGGTGCGGTAAGAGCGCACCGCGCGAAGCGTAAGCGACGCGGCACGGAAAACCCCATCGGGTGCAAGGCCAAATAGGGAACCCATGCAGCGGCTCGCTGCGGTCGAGCGAAAGCTCGCGGGTTCCGGGTATCAGCCGCTCAGATAAATGATTCTCTCCGCTCGCAAGGGCGAAGACAGAACTCGGCTTACAGCCTCTCCAAAATCATTTTCTTTTCAAGGAGGTGGAAGTTGTCGCGCTGCGGCAACTCCGCCCGCGTTCAGCGGGCGGCTGGGAAATTCACACGATGGTTGCAGGCTCGCAGCGCGCCTCTGGACGGGGCACGACTCGTCGAAGCGCGACGAGTCCCAGCCACGATCATTTTTTCACGGCGCCGAAAACATCTTTCAGCAATTCGGTGGTGCGCGCCGCCGGATTTGCGCGGATACGCTTCTCTTCATCGGCGATCATCTTGAACAATCCGTCGGTCGCTTTTTGCGTCACGTAGCTGTCCACGTCGAGGGAAGCGGTGTTGACGTTCAACTTGCCGAGGAACGAGCTGGCGGTGCTGTTGGCGTTGGCCTGGTCGAGAAGCTTTTTGTAGGCGGAGGTGACGCCGGTCTTCGCCGTCGCCTCTTTGATGATCGGGGCCATCTTGTCCTGAATTTGTTTCTCGCCCTTGGTCTTGAAGAATTGCGTGGCGGAATCATTGCCGCCGGCGGCGAGTTTCTTCGCGTCTTCGACAGTCATGGATTTCAGCGCTTCGGTGAAGATCGGCAACGCCTCGGGCACCGCGGCTTCGGCGGCGTGGTTCATGGTGGCGACGAATTCGTCGGCATACTTGTCCTGCTTCATGCCGCGCAGGGATTTCTCCACGAGAGCCAGTTTCTCGGGCATGGGGATACGCACTTGCGCGTTGCTGAGGAAGCCGCCGGGCTTGCCAAGATTTGTGATGGCGGTCGAAACGCCTTTGCCCAAAGCCTCCTTCAGTGCTTGCGCCACTTGATCCTGGGAAAATCCGTTCAGTGCGTTCGTGTTGCCGGTGGAACTTTTCAGAAAATCAAAGACGCCTCCGTAACTCGTGATGGAGATGAGAAGCGAGAACCCGATGAATAGCCCTTTCATGAGCGGAGCGTAGCAACACGAACGAGCAAATCAAATCGCGTGCGTGGAAATCGGCGGGCGCGCCGCGATCCATTTCACGATGCGCCGCATCACGCGCGTGGAGAGCAATACGGTGATGTGGCCGTGGTCTTCATGCCAAACTTCCGCGTGCCACGCGCGTTCGAGTTCATCGATGGTTTCCGCTGGCGCGAAGAGATCGTGTTTGGAAGAGACGACGAGCACGTTGCGCTCATCGCACAGGGGACGGTGCGAAACGGCATTTAATGCAGCGAAAGATTCGTGATTGATGCCGGTCGCGCCGCTGCGCATTGGTTCGCAGAACGGAAGTTCGCGAAAGGCGCGGTCCATCCGCACCACGGGCGTCAGCAGCACGGCGCTGGTGATTTCTGATTGGTGTGCGGTCGCCAGAGCCGACAGCCATCCGCCGAGCGACACGCCCCACACGCTGACGCTGGGCGCACCGGATGCGTAGAGCCATCGTGCGAGCGCCCTGAAGTCGCCAAGCGCCTGATGCGTGGCGCGCATGACGTGCAGGAGATCGCCGGAAAAGAAGTTCCGGATCGCGTCGCGCGACTGCGGCTTCCGCGACGCGTGAAATGGCAACTCGAACATGAATGCATTCACGCCGGCCTTCGCCAGCAGTTGTCCCCAAAACGGAAACATCCACTGGTATTGCAACTCCGCGTTCCAGCCATGCATCAGGATGATTGCTGGTTTGTCGCGCCATTCCTTTGCCGCGGGAAAAAACCGTCCACGCACAAGATCGTTCTCGGTGCAGCCGCTGGAAATTGGCGAGGCGAACTCAAACCTGTCGCTCGCCTGGATCTGAACATTTGCCGCAGGAACGTCCGGCGCGAAGAACGTCGGTTGACTCAGAAATTCCATCGCCTGTACCAGATGCGCACCGCCGTCAGGACTCGGACGCACGGAACCCATCGCCGAACGCATGGCGCAACGGTCGAGAGGTTTTGCGATCAGTCTCCACATGTGAGGAAGCTAGACGTCCGCTCGTCAACTGACAAACAGGTTGCCCACAAGATCGCCAAACTCATGCGTGCTGTGCGTCACCGAACTTCTTCACAACGGCGTTGTATCGTGGAGCCCGTTTCTCCCTCACCCCGGCCCTCTCCCTGAGGGAAAGGGCCGGGGTGAGGGGGAAGGACGCGTTCCAATTGCAAGAGTGCTGTCATCCCACGAGAGGTTCCTGCCAGCGAAGCCTTGATCGCGCGTGCGCTCCCCAACTCACGCTCGCCGTGATGGCGGTTTCATGAACGCGTCGCGAATTTTGTTCAGCCACGAAGCGCGCTTCGCTTCGCGCACCGTCGCGGCAATCCGCTCGCACTGTCCACCGCACTCGGAGCAGAAACGTTTCGGCGCGCCACCAGCGACACGCAATTCACGCACGCATTCGCCGCAAAATGTTTTGCCGCACCTTCCCGTGCATTGAAATTTAGCAGCCACACCATCGTGCCGGAGACAGGAAGGGGTTCCATCCTCCAGGTAAGCTTGTTGCTTCGGCTGGTTTGGAACCGTCAGGTCAGGCACGGTGATGCGCACTGGCGCGTCGTAAAGCACAAGTTCCACGTCGCCGACTCGCAGTGTTTGACCTTCCTTCAACTCAGCTTCCGTCACGCGCTCATCATTGATGAAAGTGCCGTTGCGCGATTCGAGATCGCGGACCAATACCGCATCTTCCATCAACCAGATCTCACAGTGGCGGCGCGACACGGAATCGTGCGGAAGCAAAATGGAATGTTCGCCTTCGCGCCCGACGCTGTTGCAACCCGGCGCGAGGATCATCTCTCCCGACGCAAGGTCGTGAGATTTAACTTCGAGTCGCGCCATGGCCTTCGCATTGACGGTGCTGATGGAATTCCCGTTCATCCTTTTACGTTGTGTTGGACGACCGACGGACGGTGTTGCTCCCGGGAAAATGCGCCGAACCGCACGCCATTTGCAAGTTCACAAACCCACGCTGCTTTCGACCATGAATACCTGGGGACGTGAATTCTCGGACAATCTTTACGAGATCAATCAAGCGGAAGAACTCCAACAAGCCGTCGCCGAACAAGGCCAGCAATTGCTCCAGGCCGATGGCCGATGGATTCGCCGCAATCCCTATCTCGCGCTCGGCATCGCCGCGGCGGTGGGCTGTGCCATCATTGCCTGCATGCGCCGCGACGACTGATTTCGGGTCATCCCTCGCTTGCGTGACCGTGCCTCCCCGGGGTCACATTTCGGTAAGACCTTCGACGAACTTGCGTGAGTTCTTTGCCACGACAGTTAATGTCCTTGCGCAGTCAGGAGGTTGAACCGAAACTTTTTTCACAAGCTATGGCCGTAAAAATACACCCAAAGACTGGGCAAAAAGGTTCTCTGGGAACAACGTCACGCCGTCGTCCCGCGCCTGCGCGCGAAGACAAATCCGCCGCAAACGCGAAACCGACTTCCCACAAGCCGAACGCCACGCGCGCCCCAAAGCCGGTGCATCTCGACGAAGCGCCGTCAGTTCCGCGCGATGCCACGATGGTTCCCGAACCCATGCCGACGCCGGAACGCAGCGCCTACGACGGCGAAACGGCGATCAAACTTTACCTGCGTGAAATCGGCCAGGTGGCGTTGCTCACGATCCAGGAGGAAATCGACCTCGCGGCCAAGATCAATAAGGGCGACAAGAAAGCCCGCGAGCACATGATCAAGGCCAACCTGCGCCTGGTCGTCAAAATCGCCCACGACTACGAAGGCTTCGGCCTTCCCCTGCTCGACCTCATCAGCGAGGGCAACATTGGTTTGATGAAAGCCGTCGAGCGCTTCGATCCCGCGAAAGGCGGCAAGCTCTCGACCTACGGTTCATGGTGGATCAAGCAATCCATCAAGCGCGCGCTCGCCAATCAGTCGAAGACGATTCGCCTGCCCGTGCATCTGGTGGACAAGATTTCCAAGATGCGCCGCGTGGCGATGAAACTTCAGGAGGAATTCGGCCGCGAACCCACCGACGAAGAGTTGGGCGAGGAAATGGGTCTTTCCGCCTCGCGCGTCGGCCAGATGCGCACCGCCGCCATTCGTCCCGCGTCACTCGACGCGCCGATCGGCGACGATGACTCGAACAGTTTTTCCGAGGTCGTTCAGGACGAAAACGCCAACACGCCTTACGAACAGCTCGAAAACAAAACCGTCACGAACATGTTGCAGGAGATGGTGAAGACGCTCGATCAACGCGAAGCCACGATCCTTCGCTTCCGCTTCGGTCTCGATGGTGGTTCCGAGAAAACTCTCGAAGAAGTCGGCCAGAAGTTCGGCGTGACTCGCGAACGCGTCCGCCAGATACAGAACATCGCGCTGAATAAACTTCGCAAAATGATTGAAAAGCTCGAAGCGCGGCAAAAATAATCGCCGCCTTAAATGAGCAACGCACAAGTCGCCGCAATCCAGAACGCGATCCGCAATGTCCCTGACTTTCCCAAGGCGGGGATTCAATTCAAAGACATCACGCCCGTTCTGGCGGATGCGAAACTCTTCGCGGCGAGCATCGAATTGCTGACCGCGACCTTTAAGCCCGGCGAGGTGGACATCGTGGTCGGCATCGACGCGCGCGGCTTCATCTTCGCCAGCGGCGCGGCGTTGCACTGGGGCGCGGGTCTCGTGCCCATCCGCAAGAAAGGCAAGCTGCCGTATCAGACTCACGAGGAAAGCTACGATCTCGAATACGGCTCCAACACCCTCGCCATCCACATCGACGCCATCAAGAAAGGCGCACGCGTCGTGCTCGTGGATGATTTGCTGGCGACCGGCGGCACGGCGGGCGCGGCGACGAGTCTCATCCAGAAGATCGGCGGGAACATTTTGGAGACGACGTTTCTGATCGAACTCTCATTCCTCAATGGCCGCGACAAATTGAAAAATGCGCCGGTGCGGTCAGTGATCAAGTATTAGTCAACCAGCCGCGCGTAAAACTAGAACAAGTCCTTGAGCTTCCAGCCTTCACTCGTGCGCTGAAACTGAATGCGCATCGTGTTCGTCGTGAGCGAGGAACCGACGTGCAACGCGACGACATCGTCGGAAATCATTTCACGCGAACGAACGCCGAGGTCGGTGAAGTGTTCCTTTTCTTCCTTCCCCTTGCGCCCGTGAATTTCCCTCGCCATCGCCGCGCGTTTCTCTGGCGACAATTTCTCGACCCGCTGCCGCTCTCGATTGTCTGGCGTGAGCGACTGCACCAACATTTCCAGATTCGCTTCGCGCACGGCCCAGAAGAAAGTCTGCACGGCATCGTCGGGCGTGGCGAATCCGGCGTTTGAAAGCTTTTCTTTAGAAACGAAACCGGCTGGAGATTCGTGAGGAATCGGTTCTCCGGTTTGCTCTGCCTTGTGCAACTGCACGTTCTCCCGCCGGGCGGAATCGAGCTCCGCCTTTTTCGATCGAAGTCGCATCACTTCGTTTCGAAGGCCCGCAAGTTCTATCGTCTGTTCCCGAAGCGCAACGGCCTCCTCAGAGTTCGTTTGCGGAACGATCGCCATCGGCTGAACCCCTTCCTGTGCAGGCTCCAACTGGCGCGTTCGCCAAACCGCAACTGCCGTCATTCCGCCGCACACCACCAGTGCAATCCAATGCCACGCGCGCATGACTACCTCTCGATGAACCATTCGGCGTCGCGCTGCACGAGCTTGTGACTGGGACTGAGTTGCTGAACGCTGCCGTCCACCAAGCCGACGTTGTTGTGAATCGTGCAACGAACAAACACCACCTGCGGATGGCTCTCTGACGCGCCGGGCGACAGTATCTGGTAGGGCGTCGTGCCGTCGCTTGGACAGAACAACATTTTCTCCGCGCTTTTCAGATACGGTTTGAGGCTCTCCACGTTTTTCGGCAGCGCATCACTCTTGCTATCGTTGGCCCATATCCGCGCGGCGAGGCACAACTGTTTCAGATGATTGACGCACACAATTCTGGCGGCACGCCCCTGCTGCTGGGCGAAGTAATCTTCTTCGGGCTTTGGCCCTGGCGGCACTTGAGCTTTCAACGTGAGACGGAGCTGCGCGTTTTCCGTCTGCAATTTGGGCAACTCAGCCAGCTCAGCGCGAAGCCGTTCGACTTCACCGCGCAATCTGGCGAGGTCAGCCAAATCTTTTCGCAACTGCTCGATCTCTGTTGTCGACGCGCTGGGCGTTTCATTTGCGCCAGTCAGAAGCGATGCCGAAGCGCGCCGGGCAGCCTCGCTCGCGCGCGCGCGTTCCTTCAACTCGGCGATCCGGCTCGCCTGAACTCCCAACACAATCACGCAACCCAGGAACCACACGGCAAATCCCAGCGCGGGAATCCAACGCCGGAGCCACGAACCGCTCTCGCGATGTTCCAGCGTGCGCGCGCTTGCAGAAGGCAGGTCAATGTCCGATTTCAATGTGTTCAGCAATCCTGCGGGCGCGGTGTTGTGGGGTGCTTTCCGTAAAAGTTTTTCGATGGCTTCGGTGTTCATGAAATCTCCTGTCTTCAAACGTGCAGCTTCGGTTCGGTGAGCCGCCCCTGCAGTGCGGTGAGCGCATTGCGCAAACGATACTTCACTGTGCTCGTCGCGATGCTGAGTGCATCGGCGGTCTCCTGGATGGAGAGCGATTGATAATAGTGCAGGTGAACAATGTCGCGCTGCTCGTCGTTGAGTTGCTCCACTGCTCGGTAAAGCTGGTGCGCGGCTTCGCCTTCCGCAGCGTTCTCGAACGGCCCCGGCTCATCCGCGATACACGCGTCCCACCATTCGTCGCTCTGCGGATCGAGCCGATGATTCACGCGCCGCCAATCGACATAGACGTGATGCGCGATTGAATGCAGCCACGTGTTGAAGCTCGATCTCTGATCGTAATTCTTCAGCGAAGTCCAGACTTTGCAGAAAGTCTTCTGCGTGAGATCGGCCGCGTCTTCGTCGTTGCCGCAACGGCGACGGAAGTAGGCAAAGATGCGTTCGTAAAACTCGGTGATCAGTTGCGAAGCGGCGCTTCGGTCTCCCGACTTGGCCCGTTCCACCAGATTTTTCACATCGTCGCTCATGCGGTCTCAACTGGTTAGTCGGAGCCGGGGCGTCGCCTGGACAAGTTTATTTCAGCCAGAGTGCGAACCGTTGCCGTTCAGATGTAATACATCTTCTGTTTCTCAGCCGCTTCTTCGACCAGTTGCTGAAAATTAATGGCGTCGGCCTCCGTTGAAACCGCTTTCTGAAGCCGCTTCCATACTGCGCGCAACTCGGGGGGACAATTCGCGTCTTGAAGCGCGGAGGAATCGAACACTTCACCGTGAATGCAACGGAGGACATCCCCCATGCTGATGGAAGCCGGGGGACGCGCCAGCAGGTAGCCGCCCTGTTTGCCGCGCACGCTGCGCACGATTTGCTGCGCCTTCAGCTCGATGAGGATTTGAACGAGGTAATTCGGCGGCACGCTTTGCTCGGTGCCGAGTTGGTCCACGGTCTGGGCGGCGCGGGTGTGATACTGGCGCGCCAGTCCAAAGACCGCGCGCATGGCGTAATCACTTTTCACCGACAGCTTCACGCGGCGGAACGTAACGAACGTCTCAGCGCCCCAAAAGGCTTTTTCAGTGCGTCGGGTCAGACAGGAAAGCAGTTGTTCGTTCTCTACCGATTCTGAAACGCGTCGAATAGTCCTGACGATTCAGTTCGTTTCGGGGAGCACACGCGCCCTCGCGTGTTGCGGCCGGCGCCCTCGCCGGTCGCAAGCAACGGGCGGAATATTTAAGCACCACTCACGCAGATCGCCGCTCTATGTGTTCCGCGAGGGCGCGGAACACAGCACGCGAGGGCGCGTGCGTTCCCCATCCAACTGCATCGTCCCCGCTTAAACTCGCTTGAGTCGCGACCCCTTCGGCGTGTCTTCGATGAGCCAGCCTTTCGCTTTCAACTCATCGCGAATCGCGTCGGAGCGTTTGAAGTCCTTCGCCTTGCGCGCAGCTTGGCGCTCGTCGAGCAACGCCAGCAACTCCGGTGGTGCTCCTTCCTCACGAATAGCTCCAAGGCCGAATACCGAATCCACTTTGTTCCACGCCGCCAACGCCGCGGCTGCTTGCTCCGCTGAAAGCGCATTGGCAGCGAGCGCTTTGTTATTCTCCCAAACCCAATCGAACACCGCACCCCACGCGCCAGATACGTTCAAGTCGTCATCCATCGCTGCCGTGAATCGGCTCACAAGCGCGCCGTCCGGTGCTGCTGTTTTTCCGGCGCTCACTTCGCGCAACTTCGCGAGACATTCGTCCAACCGCGCCATCGCCGCGCGTGCGCTGCTCAAGCCGCCCAACGTAAAATTAAACGTCTCGCGATAATGCGCGCTCAACAGTAGGTACCGCACTTCCCGTCCGCTGAATCCTTTCGCAAGAAGATCGCGCAGCGTGAAGAAATTCCCGAGCGACTTGCTCATCTTCTTGCCCTCCACAAGCAAGTGCGCGCCGTGCAGCCAATACTTCACGAAACGCTGACCCGCTGCCTGGCAACACGCCCCTTCGCTCTGCGCAATCTCATCCTCGTGATGCGGAAAAACCAGATCCTCGCCGCCCAGATGCAGATCAAAACTCGTGCCGAGCAATTTCATGCTCATGGCCGAACATTCGATGTGCCAGCCCGGCCTCCCCTGCCCCCACGCACTTTCCCAAAACACATCGCCATCGTCCGGCAACCGCGCCTTCCACAGCGCGAAGTCCGCGAGCGATTCCTTGTCGTAATCATCGCTGCTCACGCGTTCGCCCACGCGCATGGCGTCGAAATTCAACTTCACCAGTTGGCCGTACTGATGGCCCGCCGCGCGATACTTCTCGATGCTAAAGTAGATCGAGCCGTCGTTCGTTCGATACGCGATGCCTCGCTCCAGCAATTTCGCGATCAACTCAATAATCTCGCCCATGTGCTCAGTCGCGTGCGGAAGCTGATGCGGGCGCAGGCAGTCCAACGATTCGAGATCCTTGAGGAATTCCGTTTCGTAGAAGCTCGTGTAATCGCGCAGGGACTTGCCGGTCTCGCGCACGCGGCGGATAATTTTGTCCTCCACATCCGTGATGTTCATCACGTGCTGGACCGCGAAGCCCTTGAACTCAAGATAGCGGCGCACGAGATCGCTGAAGACGAACGTGCGAAAATTCCCAATGTGCCCGTAGTCGTAAACCGTCGGCCCGCAGCAATAGACGCCGACTTTTTTCCCGGCGGAATCCAACGGAACAAACTCTTCCAGCGAACGCGATAGTGTGTTGAACAACTTCAGGCCCATGTCAGGCGCGAGAACGTATCGGCGCGCCGGGCAAATGAAAATCGAATTTGCCGGCGCGCCTGGATTTTGGGGATTACTTGCCCATCACAGATCAAACTAGCGCCGCGACAAAGCTTGCTTGCGCCATGACAAATTCAACTGGCGCCGGGTCATTTCTAATGACATTTGTCGCGGCACAGGACAGCGATCGCCCTTTTCCGAACCACGGTGTTCCGATTCGAGCCGACGCCTTTCGCTGACGATTCGGGACGTGCTCGAAAAATAGCGCGAGCTTGACAGGTAAGCGATGTCTTACGCATATTCGTCCCGTGGTCGCGACTTCTCATCGCAAGCCCGACGTGTTCACCGCGATCAGCCATCGCGGGCGACGGCAGGTGCTGGATTTGCTCACCGATGCCGAGCGCTCGGTGAACGATATTGCCGCGCACTTCGAGATGAGCCGCCCGGCGGTTTCCCAGCACCTGCGTGTCTTGCTCGATGCCGGTCTCGTGACGGAGCAGCGGCACGGCCGCGAACGCCGCTATCGGCTCGTCCCGGAACAACTCGGCCCGGTGCGCGACTGGCTTTCGAATTACGAGCGGTTCTGGGACGACCGTCTCTTGCGTCTTCAAAAGCAACTGTCCAAAAAGAGCGAAGCATGACACATACAATTCAAAGAGAAATCTTGATGCCGCAGCCGCGTGAGCAGGTCTGGTGGGCGATCGCCAACAGCACCGCCCTCGCTGAGTGGATGTATCCCAACGACTTCGAGCCGCGCGTCGGCCACCACTTCACCTTCCGCGTGCCGGCCAATCCCAAGGTTAATTTTGACGGGCTGGTCGTGCGCTGCGAGGTGCTGGAGTGCGAACCGCCCAGCCGGCTTGTGTTCTCGTGGTCGGTTGGCGGACCCGTCGTCGATACGCGGGTGAGCTTTCGGCTCGAGCCGGAAGGCGACGGCACGCGTCTCTTTTTCGAGCACTCTGGCTTTGACCTATCGCAGCCGGGGGGAGACCAGGCGTTCAAGGGGGCGCAATACGGCTGGGCGAAGATGCTGGAGCAGCTTTCTGTCGTGATCGCGGGCCGGGCTACCGACCGCAATTAGGAACACTCGCGATAGTCATTCATCAGTACAAAATCACAACATCATGAATCAAGGCACTCAACGCACGATTCTCCGCTGCATTCACATCCTCTTTGGCCTTCCGATACTCGGCTATATTTATGGTCCGCCTGAGGAGGTTCTACAGTACCGCGACAATTTTCGGTTTGTCTTCGTTCCGGTCCTTGTCCTTTCTGGATTGTGGATGTGGAAAGGCCATCTCGTGACACGACTTTTTTCGAAAAAATCGGCCTGATCGGATCGACTCACATGGCACAGTAAAAGAAGGGGAAACATCGATGAAAGGCGCTGAAACAAAAAAGAAGTTGTCACCGGAACAACGCGAAGAACTGCTCGGAACATTGAAGGCCCGTTTCGAGAAGAACCTGAACCGCCACAAGGGTCTGGAGTGGACGAAGGTGCAGGCAAAGCTCGAAGCGAATGTCGAAAAACTTTGGTCACTCAACGAAATGGAAAGCACCGGCGGTGAACCGGATTTGGTGGGGCACGACAAGAAGACGGGCGAATACATCTTCTTCGATTGTTCAGCCGAAACGCCGAAAGGGCGCACGAGTGTTTGCTACGACCGCGAAGGTTGGGAGTCCAGGAAAGAGCATCGACCGAAAACCAACGCCATGGACATGGCCACGGCTATGGGCATTGAGCTTTTGACGGAGGAACAATATTTCGAAATGCAGAAGTTGGGAGAGTTTGATTTGAAGACGTCGAGTTGGGTGAAGACACCGGCGGATATCCGCGAACGCGGCGGCGCGCTCTATTGTGAGCGCCGTTACGGCCGCATCTTCGTTGGGCACAACGGTGCGCAGTCTTACTATGCCGTGAGAGGTTTCCGGGGTTGGCTCAGGGTCTGAACTCGCTCAGACGACCAAACTCCAAAGATCCAGACTTTCGTCTCCTTATCTCCGTCCGCCACCAGAACTGCCGCCGCGGACTCCTCCTCCGCCACCAGAAAACCCACGCGCACCACCGCCAGAAAAACCGCCCGGATGAGAACCGCCTGAGAAGCTTCTGCCCGCCGAATAACTTCCCATCGAAGAAGGTGCCGAGAAACTTCTCGCCGTGACCTGACCTCCGCCAAAGCCGCTCGCGTAATTGCCCGTCGATCGTTGTCCGCCGCCCGGATACACGGGATGCATCGTGGAATTTCCTGCGTATCTCGGTGTTGAAACCGAAGGAGTCGGCGAAACGAAACCGCGCCCCGCCAGCGTTGGCGATTGCTGCCCAGCGCCGGTAACCGCTACGGGACGGTTCACTCCGCCGGAAGCTGTGCCCACTGGACGTGCCCCGCTGTTTGGTCCCACGCCCGCGACGGTCGCCCGCCCGATCGCCGCAGTTGTCGAAGACCTTCGCACCGGGTTACCAACGGGCGTCGCTGCACCTCGGCCACCAGCCACAGCGTTGCCCGGGTTGCGACTGGAAACATTTCCCGTGTTTGCGCCAGCCCGATTGCCCCCCACTGGCGGCCTGGCCGTTGCGCCTCCAGAAACAGATCGGCCCCCGGGACTTGCCGCCAGCCCGCTGCCCGGATGCGCGCCCGCGCCGGCAAACGTCGAACGCCCTACACCGGAAGAACGTCCACCGCCACCAACGCGTTGAGGATGACCTGCCCAATGTCCGCCATGCCCGTCATGACGCGATCCCCAATGCACGTAGGAACGTGAACAACCGTAATAAGAACGATACCCACCAAACCCACACCACGGATACCAACTGCTCCAGCCGCAGTAGCCGAATCCCAAGCCCAACCCCAAACCGACTCCCCACCAGCCGTCGTCCTGATAATAAACGCTTCCGCCACCCACATAGACGGGCGCGGAGACGTAATCCACCAGAGGCGCTTCCACGACCGCCGGAAACGAGGCCGCTTCAACTGCGGACTGGTTTGAGACGGGAGATGAAACTTCTGTTTGCGCCGGCGACTGCGCGGCATCAGTGGGCGGGTGAGAATTGAGCAGCGCGACCAACACGCGCGACGAGACTCCATTGGAGTGCAATTGCACCAAGTCAGCGGCGGCGATGTTTTCGCGTGGAGCACCTTGCAGGTAGGCCACGATCACTCCTTCATCCACCTTGGCCTGCGACAACTTCAAAATATCAGCTACCACTGGCGACGGGGATGCGGAGTCTTGGGCGGAAACCAAATTCACGACACAAGAGAAGCCCAGAATCGCGAGCGGAAGTAAGGCTCTCATGCCACCAGCGTCATCCAATTCTTCTGCGTTGCAAGGGAAAATCCAGCCATTGCGAGCACCTCGATCCCCCCGAGGCTCATCCGCGATTGGGTAGGGCAAAGCTGTCGCTCTGCCTCATCTGAAATCATTTCGATTCCGGGCCGCTTGGTAGCAAAACGCAGCCGCGCCAATTCGTTGTAAGAAAACAGCGCCGCTCGTCACAATTAGGGCGAGATGATTGTGCAGCCAACAACCGGTGACGCTCGCGAGGCGGTTTTCAAGCGTTGGCTTGAGCAGCACACCGGCTTGGTCTTCGAGGTACCGGTGAGACCGCTCGTGTGGCTCAACACATGCCGCACCGTGACGGGGCGGGCCACAGGCTTCAGCAGCACATGGGACGTGTCCTTTTCCTCGACGACCATCCAGTTGGTACGTTGCGGGATGAACTTCGTGACCGCGTCGTCGAGGCTGACCTTGCCTTCGTCCACGAGCATCATGATGGATGCGCCGGCGAACATCTTCGTCATCGAAGCGATTCAGAACACGTTGTCCTCGCTGATTGGTTTCTTCGCCTCGACATCGGCGTAGCCGAGAAGATTCCTGTAATGAACCTGGCCGGTCTTGTCCGCGATGATGCTGACGACTCCCGCCAGTTTGTAGCTGTCGAGGTAGGGCTGCATCGCCGCCGTCACCTCGGGATTCGCGGGTGGATTGCTTTCCGCGGCGATGACACGGAGCGCGAGCGTGACCTGCAATAACCCTGCGAGCAGCGCGGAAGGGAAATGGAGTTTCATGTAGCGAACTTTGAGGAAAGCTCGCAGACATGTTCAAGGAAACCATCGCACCTTCGAGCAACACCACTGCGCCTTACAGAGGCGCGGCCCAGAGCGCATCTCTACGACCCGCAGCAACGTCCGCGATTCCATCCCATCTGTGGCGGGGAGGGAAAGTCACTTCACTTCGGCACAAATGTGGCCGTGAAGGTCAGGTTCGATTGCATGACGAAGGTGAGCTTGGGGATGTTGGTGACGATGCTCCCCGTCCAACCCGCAAACTGGAAACCGTTGACCGGTTTTGCGGTCACGCTGTAGCTCTGCCCGATCACCAACGATTGCCCTTGGAGGTTTGGCGCCACGGTTCCTGAGCCGCTCGTTTGCACGGTCACAGGCGCGGTCAATGCATAGACAAATGATGTGACGTTGGTTGTCGAATTCAGCCCGCTGGAATCGACGGCATAGGTTCTGATCGTGTTCGTTCCCGCTCGGAGGGTGATGTCTGCCGTCCAATTTACGTAACCGTTCGTCGTCTGAGCCGGAGTCCAGCCGTCATCGTTCAACTTCACGAACACGCCGGTCACTGCTGCGTTGTCGCGGGCTTTGCCAGTCACGGTGATGACTTCGGTCGTGAATCGCTGGCGTGATTTGGGAGAGAGCACGGTGTTAACGGGCCGGCTGACATCCACAAAGTTCGCAATGAACTCGATGTTGGTTTGCATGATGAATCTGAGCTTGCTCTTGTTCGTCACGATGCTTCCGGTCCATCCAGTGAACGCAAATCCCTTTCCGGCTTTCGCCGCGAGATTGTAGGCCTTGCCGACGAAGAGCAGTTTTCCGTTGTAGTTCGGAGAGAGTTTTCCTGCGCCGTTTGTCTGGGTGAGCAACATTGCGGTGACGGTGTAGAAGGGCTTCACCGCGTTCGTGACCGACGTCCGCCCCTCGCTGTCCACGGCAAAGGCGCGAATGATATTGGTGCCTGGCGCGAGGGAAAATTCCGCCGACCAATTCGCAAAATCATTGGTGGTGTCAGCCGGATACCAATCGCCTCCGTTCAGTTGATAAAACACCAACGCCACGCCGAGCTTCCCGCTCGCCTTGCCGGTGACGACGATTGTTTCGTTGGTCACGCGCGCGTTGTTCGCGGGGCTCACGATCGTGACGGTTGGATTCACAACCAAGACCTGCAACACCGCGTTCGAACTGGCCACCTGGCCGAATGGATTGCTGACGAGGACGGAATAGGATCCGCCGTCGTTCTTCGATACGTCGTCGATGGTGAGTGTGCTCGCGGTCGCTCCGTTGATCCGGCCATCGTCCGTCAGGTTCACGTTGTTCCTGCGCCAACGATAGGTGAGGGAAGCCGTGCCGCCCGCTACCACGGTGAACTTGGCCTGGTTGCGGTTGGTGACAGACACATCGACCGGCTGCGTGATGATGAACGGCGGAGCGTTCAACGAAAAGCGAAAGACGGTGCCGCCGCCGTTCGCGCCGCCGGTTGAAGTGGTGCCGTAAAGATTTCCATCGCTCCCCTGCACCACGCCCGCGTAGGGGCTTGCTCCGTTCCCGCTGTTGAAAGCCTGGAGCACGGTTTGCATGCCGGCGGTGGTGAACTGAAACAAGTTTCCTTTGTTAATATCTCCGCCGGTGGTTGTGCCGTAAAATTTTCCGTCGCTTGCCAGCAGCAGCGGCGCGAACGGATTCGCGCCGTCCACTCCAGAGAAAAAGAAGAGGTTGGTGAACACTCCGCCGAGCGAAATCCTGAACACACTGCCAGAGCTCGTCACACCGACGTTTGGCCGGACTCCGGAACAAGTGCCGTATAAATTTCCATCACGTGCCTGCACCAATGCTGCCAGCGGATATTCACCATCGGTGCTGGTAAATGAGTGCATGGAAACAAAAGTCCCGTTCGAGGAGATTCCAAACACAGTTCCAAATCCGCCGCCGGGCGTCGAGCCACGGCCGCCTTGCGCCGTAGTGCCGTAAAAATTCCCATCGCTCGCCTGCACAAGCCCCGCGTACGGAAGCGCGCCGTCGTTCATGCCCGTGAAGGTGTGCAGCGTCACGATGTTCCCGTTCGTGTTCATACGAAAGACCGTCCCGTAGCCGAGACCGCCGGCAGTGGTGGTGCCATAAAATTTCCCGTCGCGACCTTGGATCACATTTCCGTACGGAGTGCCGCCATCACTGCCGCCGGTGAACGCATGCAGCGTGTCGAACAAGCCGTTCGTGGTGATCCTGAATGTCGTGCCGAATCCAACACCGCCATTCACCGCAGTGCCGTAAAGAAACCCGTCCTTCGCCTGGATCAGTGATGAGTAAGGGTTTCGTCCATCATTGCCTCCGGGAAACGAAAACAACGGCGTGTAAGCTCCATCGAGCCCGATCCTGTAAATCGTCCCCTTGTTTGCGGCACCACCCAATTGCGTTGCTCCATAAAAAAATCCGTCATCGCCTTCAACAACGCCTGCAAACGGAAAAGACTCGTTGTCGAACGAGAACAGGTTGGTGAAGTCAGCGGCGCGCGCATGAGGCGCGATCAGCAGCCAGCAACAGAACAAGACCAGACTCGATGACCAACGGCGGACAGACACAGTTTCAAGAGAAGACATTTGTCGGATACTCACAGTGCGACAATTTCGCCGACCTGCGCCACGGATCAAGAATTTGCGTCGATTGGCCGTACCCTTTGGCGCGCCCTCCGTGTATGCGAATCACGGTCCCATCGCGCTGACGACCGAAAACAGCCATTTCACGACCGGCTTGGTTGTCACGCACCACGGCACCATTCCCGCGCCACCCGCAGGCCGCGGAATCATCACCAAGGCCCGGCGCGTGAGATCAATCGGACACTCAATTCTCCGCCTGGCAAAGGAGGAGATTTCTTTGGCATCGTGACGTAACGCGGCTACAACTCTCGCCGCGTTTATGCCCTTGCTGGATGAAATTGAACCGCTGAAACAAGCCGCGCTCGCGGAATTGAAAGCCGCTGCCGACGTGCCCGCGTTGGAGCAAGCGAAAGGCGCATGGGTGGGACCGAACGGCAAGTTCACCGCGCTGATGAAACAACTCGGCACGCTCTCGAAAGACGAGAAACCTGTCGCGGGCAAGCTGATCAACGCCGCCAAAGTCGAACTCGAAGCAGCGCTCGCGGTGCGGCGCGAAGAGTTGGAGCTCACCGCGGCGCTGGCGAAAGAACCGACCGACTGGACTTTGCCCGGCCGCCGTCCCCTCGTCGGCAAGTTGCATCCGCTCACGCAGGTCACGGACGACATCGTACGCGCGTTTCGGAAGATTGGATTCGTTGTCGCCGACGGTCCTGAGATCGAAGACGAATTCCACTGCTTCGATGCGCTAAATACGCCGGCGGATCATCCCGCCCGCGACACGCAGGACACCTTTTACGTCGATGTGCCGAGCCGTCCGTTGCTTCGTACGCACACGAGCTCGGTGCAGATTCGTGTGATGAAATCACAGCCGCCGCCGATCCGCATCATCGCGCCGGGGCGCGTCTACCGACGCGACAACGCCGACGCCACGCACAACCCGACGTTCCAACAGATTGAGGGACTTTACGTGGACAAGAACGTCACGGTCGGTGACCTGAAAGGCACGGTGGAGTTCGTGTTCAAGGAAGTGCTCGGCGATGATGTGAAGCTGCGTTTCCGTCCGCACTACTTCAGCTACACCGAGCCGAGTCTTGAAATCGATTTCACCAACTCGCTCGTGAAGAAGCTCGGCAAGGACTGGCTCGAGATCGCCGGCTGCGGCATGGTGCATCCGAAAGTTTTCGAGACCGTCGGCTACGATCCCGAGGTGTGGACCGGCTGGGCGTTCGGCTTCGGCATCGAACGCATCGCGATGCTGCGCTACGGCATCAACGACATCCGGTTGTTCTACGAGAATGACGTGCGGTTTCTCAGGCAGTTCTGAGCCGGGAATGGATTCCCAATCGCAGTTTGACGGAATCCACTTCCTCCTGATACTGGAAGCATGAAGACGACGATTGATATTCCTGAAAAGGCGTTGAAGGAAGCCATCCGTCACACGGGCGCCAAGACAAAGCGGGACGCCATCGTGACGGCTGTGGAGGAATTCAACCGACGCCGTCGTCTGGAGGAACTGGCCGAGCGTCTTCACGGCTCCTGCCCAGGCTTCATGTCGCAGGAGGACTTGCGCCGGATGCGCGAAGACCACAAGTGGGAGAACGCCAAGTGAAGTTAGTGGACGCCTCAAGCTGGATCGAGTTTCTCCGAGGCCGCACCAGCGACTCCAGCCTGCGCGTGAAGACGCTCCTCGCGCGAGGAGAGGCCGCGTGGTGCGATCTGACCCTGGTCGAACTCTGGAACGGTGCGCGCGGTCCGGCAGAGCACGGGGTGCTGGAATCACTGGAAGGCGAAGTCCGCCTTTATCCGATCACCGAACCAGGATGGGCGGGTGCCTGTGAACTCGCGCGCCGGTGCCGCAGGAAGGGGTTGACGGTGCCTTCGGCAGACATCGTGATCGTCTCCTGCGCGGCCGTCCACAAGCTGGAGTTGGAACACTGTGACAAGCATTTTGACGACATCCTTCCGCTCGCAAAGGCGTTATGACGCCGCGTTCTGAATTAAGGCGTCGTATGAAAATTTCATGAAAGTCACTCTTAACTGGCTCAAACGATACGTTGATTTCAACTGGTCGCCGAAGGAATTGACCGGACATCGACAAACCCTCGAACCGCACCGCGAAGGCAGCTTGCCCGCGTATTTTCGCACAGGTAATCTGGCGCCATGACGACGACCTTGAACCAAAGCCAAGCCGATCTCCCGCGGCTTGTGGAACTCGCCAGCCAGGGTGAGGACGTGGTGATCACCGTCGATGGAAAGCCGAAGGCGCGCTTGACAAAGGCTGCGTCACCAGCACCCGCACCGCGCACCTTTACGCCGGCCGAACTACAAACCTGGATGGTCGAACTGGAGATGCTTCGCACGCGATACGCGACTGGGAAGAACGGATCGACTGTGGAAGAAATCCTCGCCGAAGACCGAGACGCCCGCTGAGATGCATTTCTGGGACACGTCTGCTCTTGCGAAGCTCTACGTGAGCGAACCGGATTCACCGGCGTTCAAAGCACATGTCGTATTCACGGGCACCGTCCACGCTTCGGAGTTGGTGCGCTGGGAATTGTTTCGCGTCCTCGCGCGCAAAGAAGCGGACGGTGTTCTTGCGTCTGGCAGCACAGAGAGCGTCTTCGCCCGCTTCCAAGGAGTCATCGCGCAAGGAAACATTCTGCTAGCGCCGTTGAGCGAAGACGTTGAGGCGCGCTTCCGGCAACTCGTTCTTCGAGTTCACAGACAATCTCAAGGTGTACTTGTACGGACGAGCGACGCTATTCACATTGCCACAGCTCTCTTACACGGCGCGGTCGGGTTCGCCGTGACGGACACCACGATGCGCAAGGGCGCAACGGCCGCTGGTCTTACATTGTTTCCGAATTAACCGCATGAAAGTCACTCTTAACTGGCTCAAACAATACGTTGATTTCGATTGGTCGCCGGAACAATTGGCCGAGCGCCTCACCATGCTCGGACTCGAAGTCGAAAGTGTCACCAAGGTCGGCGGCGAATTCGAAGGCATCGTCGTCGCGCAGATTCTGACAAAGGACAAAGTTCCGGGATCGGACAAGCTGTCGGTCTGCAAAGTCAATGACGGCAAGGGCGAACGCACGATCATCTGCGGCGCGCAGAATCACAATCCGGGAGACAAGGTGCCGCTCATTCTTCCGAACTTCGCGCTGCCGTTGAAGGCTGGCGAGAAGGAGCCGTTCGTGATCAAGGAGAGAAAAGTTTTCGGCATCACGAGCCAGGGCATGATGTGTTCGCCGCAGGAACTCGGATTGCCGGATCAAGTGGATGGATTGCTCTTGTTGCCGGGCGATGCGCCGGTGGGGAAACCGTTCGCGGAGTATCTCGGGCGAAGTGGCAGCGATGTGGTTTACGATCTGGAGATCACGCCGAACCGTCCCGATTGGAACAGCGCCATTGGCATCGCGCGCGAGATCGCCGCGCTCACGGGCAATCCACTCAAGCTGCCGACGATACAATTCCTCAACACATCGTCCGAGCCGATTTCGGGCGTGGTGTGGGTGCGCATGGACGAGCCGGAGTTGTGTCCGCGCTACACCGCGCGACTGGTGCGGAACGTGAAGGTCGGGCCAAGCCCGGCGTGGCTGCGCTCGACATTGGAGAAGGTCGGCATTCGCAGCATCAACAACGTGGTGGACGTGACGAATTACGTGATGCTGGAAACCGGGCAACCGCTGCACGCGTTCGATTATCATTTGCTCACCCGAGCGAGCGCCAGCACCGCGCCGACGATCGTGGTGCGCCGCGCCGCAGACGGAGAAAAGTTCATCACGCTCGATGGCCAGGAGCGCACGCTCACGCGTGACATGCTGCTCATCGCGGATGAACTGAAAGGCATTGCGCTTGCCGGAATCATGGGCGGGCGGAACACGGAGATTAACAGCACGACGAAGGACGTGTTGATCGAGAGCGCTTACTTTGATCCATCGAACATCCGCCGGACTTCGAAGGCACTCGGGTTGCGGAGTGAATCATCGTATCGCTTCGAACGTGGGGCGGACGTGGAGATTTGCGATTGGGCAAGCCGCCGGGCGGCGCAACTGATTTCCGATCTCGCTGCTGGCGAAGTGCTCGGTCACTCGATCGATACCTATCCGAAACCGGCTTCGGGGAAGACGATTGCATTGCGGCATGAGAAGGTGGCGCAATTGCTCGGCGTGCAACTTCGTCCCGAGGAAATCGAGTATTACCTCGCACAACTCGGCCTCAAGGCAGTCAATCGCAAAGCCCGCCCCGTCGGAGAAGAAACGAAACCAGAACCGGTGTCGTTCGTCATTCCGAGTTTCCGCGTCGATCTCAAGTGCGAAGTGGACCTCATCGAGGAAGTCGCGCGGTTGCATGGTGTCGACAAGATTCCCGGCACGGCGCCGCGCGGAGCGATCGGCTCGAATGCGTTTGATTCTGTTTACGATGAGATCGGAGAAGTGCGCCGGCTGCTCACTGGATCAGGTCTCAATGAGGCGCAAGGGCAGACGCTGGTCGCGAATGCCGAATGCCGAATGCCGAATGACCAGCTTGTGCGCCTGACAAATCCGCTGAGTTCGGACATGGATGTATTGCGGCCTTCACTTTTGCCGGGATTGCTCCATTCGCTGCGACACAACATCGCGCGCAAGAACTACGACGTGGCGCTGTTCGAGATTGGGCGCGTGTTTCAGCAACGCGCCGCCAGCGTCTCGCCGGCCAAAGGAACCCGGCAAGATGCCGGGGGCACGTTGGAAGAACGCCGCGTGGCGATCGCGGTCACGGGCCAGCGCAACGCGACGTTCTGGAGCGGCGGCGAACGCGACGCGAAGTTCGATGGATCGGATCTGAAGGGCATCGTCGAGGAACTGCTGGAGCAGTTCGGCGTGCGGGGCGTGACTTACGCGCGACGCAGTGAACCGACCACACTCTTCATCGAGTCAGCAACAATCTCGCTGGGCGGCAAGTTGCCATTGGGTGAAATGGGCCAGGTCTCGCCGCTGCTCGCGAAGAAATACGATTTGCGAGACGCCGTGTTCATGGCGGAGTTGAACCTCGATCAGTTGCTGGCGCGGCGGAACGCATCGAAGTCGTTCAAGACGCTTCCGCAGTTTCCAAGTATTCGTCGCGACGTGGCGATGCTCGTGCCGGAAGCGACGACGCATGATGCGGTTCTTGGCGCGGTGAAGCAGGCGAAGCCGCAGAACCTCGAAGCGGTGGAACTCTTCGACGTGTTCCGTGGCAAGAACATTCCCGAAGGCCAGAAGAGCATGGCCTATGCGTTCACGTATCGCAGCGCGGACAAGACGTTGACGGATGCCGAAGTGAATGCCGCGCACGAGAAAGTCGTGGAGCAGTTCAAGGGTTTGCTGCAGGCAAGTGTGCGTTGAACAGGATGAGTTCTGCGGACGAAATTAGTTTTGGGAACAATCCGTTTGCAGGATTGAGCGGCGATGGATTGCCGCCTGGACCGGCGGATGATCCCACACCCAAGCCTCAGAAAAGTCGCGGTCGCGTGGACATCATTCGCAACAAGGCCGGACGGGGCGGGAAGACAGTGACCGTCGTCACGAACTTCGTCGGCATCGGTCTTCCTGAAAAAGAAAAACTCGCGAAGGAGATGCAGAAGACCTGCGGCGTTGGCGGCACGGTCAAGGAAGGGCGCATCGAAATTCAGGGCGACAAACGCGAGGAAGTCGCGCGCATCCTGACGAAGGCGGGTTTTCGTCCCGTGTTCGCGGGCGGGTGATTACTTTCCCGAAGAGTGCGTCAGACGAGTTTTTTCAATCGCGCATCCTCGCTCAGTTTCTTCACCAACTCCTTCACCTTCTGCGACTGGCTCTTGTGCGCGAGCAGCACGGCGTCATCCGTCTGGACAAGAATTGAATCGCGCAATCCCACGACCGCGATCGGAGTGCGGTTTTTCGTGCGGGCGTCGTAGATGATATTTCGCGCCGCATCGACGTGGATAAAGTCACCAACGGCGCAGTTGCCTTCCGCGTCCGCCTTCAAGTGACGCGCGAGCGCGGTCCATGCGCCGAGATCGTCCCATTCAAAATCACCCGCCGCACAGACGACGTTCTGCGCGTGCTCCATGAGCGCGTAATCGATCGAGACCTTTTTGATCTCGGGATATTCCTTGGCGAGCACCTTTACGAGCTTGGCGGGATTCTTCGCCGCCTCGAACCAGCGCTGGCACGCGGCGTACATCTCGGGCTGATGTTTCTGCAGACCCTCCGTCACGGTCACGAATGACCAGATGAACATGCCGGCGTTCCAGCGATACTGGCCGCTGTTCAAATACTCGACGGCTTTTTCGTAATGCGGCTTTTCCACGAAGCGCTCCGCCTTGTAGAACGTGGTCTTGTACTTCTTCGCGCCGGCAGGCTGCGGCAGTTCATTGCCGACGTGAATGTAACCGTAGCCGGTCGCGGGCTCGGTGGGCTTGATGCCAATGGTGACGATCGCCTGGCCGCGCGTCGCGAGGTCGAAGCAGTCGCTTAACACCTGCTGAAATTTTTTCTCCTCGGGGATCACGTGATCGGCTGGCAACACCGCCATCACGCCGGTGGTTGAGCGCGCACCGACGAGCGCCGCGCCAAGCGTCACCGCCGCGCAGGTGTCGCGGCCGACGGGTTCGCCGACGACGTTTTCCTTTGGCAACTTGGGCAATTGCTTTCGCACCTCGGGCGCCTGCACTGCGTTGGTGATGATGAAAATGTTTTTCATCGGCACGACGGGCAACACCCGATCGACGGCCTGTTGGAGAAACGAGCGCTTGCCCAGCAGCGTGATCAGTTGCTTCGGCGTCTTCTCGCGGCTCACGGGCCAGAATCGTTCGCCTTTGCCGCCGGCCATGATGATGACGAAGCGGTTTGAATTATCGTTCTTTGATTTCATCGCTGTGTCGTGCGTTGCGTTTACGTCGGAAATGTCGGGCCGCGTCTTAAGTCGTCTTCACTCCCTGCGCAAGAGAATGGACAAACTCGGAAACGATTTTTATGAGGTCTGCTGATTTTCCGTGCTCCGCAATCTGACTCACGATCGCACTTCCCACGACAACCGCGTCAGCAGATTGAGCAACGGCGCGCGCCTGTTCCGGATTGGAAATGCCGAAGCCGACGGCGATCGGCAGATTCGTGTGCGCATGAATCTTCGCCGTCATGCCGGCGATCGTGTCCGAGATTTTTGTTTGCATCCCGGTCACGCCTTCGCGCGACACGTAGTAAATGAACCCGCGCGCGCGCTTCACGATCAACTCGATCCGCTCTTCCGGCGTCGTCGGCGCGACGAGGTAGATGTTGCACAAGCCGGCTTCCGCCATGAGTTGTTCGTACGTCTCCGATTCTTCCGGCGGCAGATCGAGGACGAGCAAACCGTCCACTCCGGCGCGCGCAGTTTCGCTGATGAACTCCTTCATGCCGCGTTTGTGAATGAGGTTGAAATAGATGTAGAGGACGATCGGCACCTGAGATTCACGACGAATCGCCGTGACCGTTTCCAAAACTTTCTTCGGCGTGGTGCCGGACTCGATCCCACGCTGGGCGGCGAGTTGATTGACCAATCCATCGGCGAGCGGATCGCTGAAAGGCACGCCCAGTTCCAACACGTCCACGCCCGCCTTGTCGAAGGCGAGGGCGAGTTGGCGCGTGGCTTCGAGCGTGGGATCGCCCGCGCCGATATAAACGACCAAACCCTTTTGCCCCGCTGCTTTGAGTTTATCGAAACGTTCGACGATCCGGTTCATGCGCGGCGGAGAGTGCCCACTGTGTCGTTGGGAGTCGAGGGAAGGTCTCAGCCTTGATTCAATTTCCACGCGAGATGGAGTCCTTTGAGTGTGAGCAAGGGATCGACCGCGGTGATCTCAGGCAGGCGGCGCGCCATGAGCCGCGCGTAACCGCCGGTGGCAATGACAGGCAAGTGCTTGCCGCCGAGTTCGCGCTTCAACTCCTGAACGAGTTCGCGGATCAACCCGCGATACCCATGCACCGCGCCGATCAACATCGCCTCCGAAGTACTCTTCCCGATGATGGCCTTCGTGTCGCGAATCTCGATTCTCGGCAACAACGCCGTCTTCTCGTGCAGGTAACTCGTCATCGCTGACAGACCTGGCGCGATAATGCCGCCGACGTAGTTCCCTGCCCGGCTCACAATGTCGAAGGCCACGGCAGTCCCAAACCCAACGACGACGACGGGTCCGCCAAAACGCGCGTGCGCAGCAATGGCGTTCGCCAGGCGATCGGCGCCAATCGTCTCTGGTTTCGGATAATCAATGCCGACCCCGCGCGTCGTGCGGTGGTCCAGTTGAAAAAGCGGCGCCTTCCAGGGTTTGAGGGCGACTCGGGCGATCTTCGTAGCAGACGGGACCACGCTGCAAAGCGCGATGTGTTCGGGCGATGGCGCAAACCGGCGGATGGCTTCCGGGATCGACGCCGACCGCCACTCCTGCGTAGGCACTTCGCCTCCGGCGAGAATCCTACCGCGTGCTGCAACGCCGAAGTGCGTATGCGTATTGCCAATATCCAGGAGCAGAACCATGCGCGCGGGACGCTGCCGGAAAGCGGAAGAGAAGAAAAGCGCAACATCCCGGGCCGGAGGGATGCTGGTAACAGCACTGTTTGATTGCATTCAGCGGAAACGCCTTTATCTTTTCCAGCAACCCATGCGCGAACGCGGATCACCAGATTTATTGCCGTCATTGGACGGCTTCGTCGCATTCAGATGTCCGTTTCCCAAATGACTGAAGGAAGGATTGGAACAGCCGTTATGCACCAACAGACAAAACTCGTATCTCATTGGACTCGAACGAAACACGCAGTGTCCGCCCTCGCCATCCTGATCGGACTGGTGACCGCGACGCACGCAGCCACGGTCACTCCGAGTGGCTACACGAATACCTTCGACGCACAACCAGGGACGGCGGATTTCTCGACGCTTTCGCTCGGTTCCAGCAGCGGCGCGATCGCGAGCCCGGCGCAAATGGATTCTGCGGTGCAGGGACTGACGGCGGCGGGTATCGCCACCACGCTGGGCATCGCGGCCAATGATCCGCCCGGCGACGCGATGGGCGCGGCGACATGGCTGCCGAACTCGAAATACATTCAGACCAGGCCTACCGGCAACGATGCCACCTTCCTGATGTGTACGTTGACCAACGGGATGGGTGTCAATGCGTCCTCCGTCACGATCACTTACACGTTTAACAAGAACCTCGCCGTGACAGAAGAAGTGGATGGCGTGCGCGCGTATTACAGTGTGACTGGCGCGGCGGGAAGCTGGACGCCCATACCGGAACTTTCGCTGGCGAACGCGGCTTCTGCGAGTGTCACGTTGAATTTCATTTGGCAAAATGGGGGTCCACTTTACATCGTTTGGGGTGACGACAACGGCACGGGAACACCGGACACGATCTTCAGCTTCGATAATTTCTCCGCCTCCGCCGTGCCTGCTTCACAGGTTCCCGTATCGATTACCAACCAGCCCCTGAGTCAGATCGTGGCGGAACTGGCGCCGGTAACCTTCTCCGTGGGAATCGCCGGCTATCCACCGCCGACCCTCCAGTGGTACACGAATGATATCGCCATCCCGAATGCCACGAACTCCTCCTACAGCATTACGTCCGCTCCCGCAGCGTACAATGGATTGCAATTCAAAGCCATCGCACAAAATAACGTCAGCAACGTCAACTACGCCGCCACCAGCACCGTTGCGACCCTGACCGTGAACGCCGACACCATTTCCCCCACCCTCATCCGCGCCCTCGCTGCCGGGTTGAACCAGGTCATCGCCTCCTTTTCCGAACGCGTCACCGCAGCCACCGCCACCAACATTGCCAACTACTCCATCACCAGCGGCCCCACCTCACTCACCATTTCCAACATCGTCCTCGATTCCAGCCAGACCAACATCACGTTCACCGTCAGCGCCATGACACCGGGGACCACCTACACCCTCACAGCCAATGGAATCACGGATATATCCGCCACTGCAAACCTGATCGCCCCCGGCAGCCAGATCCAATTCGATGCCGCTGCCATTGCCTCCGTCGACATCGGAGCCCCCAGCACCCCCAGCTTCATCGCCAGTGCCGGCAACGGCTATAACGTCACCGGCATCGGCACCAATATCGGTGGCACCGGCGATCAATTCACCCTCGCCTACCAGCAAGTCGGCGGAGATTTCGACGTCAAAGTGCGCCTCGCCGCCTTCAGCTCCGGCAACCCCTGGGCACAAGCCGGCCTGATGGCCCGTGAAACGTTGGCTCCCGACAGCCGCTTCGCCGCCTCCATCGCCATGCCCAACGTGGGCGGATGCGGCTTCTATTATCGCTCCACGACACCCGGAGCCGCAGCCAACACCGGTGCGTTCCCTGTCAACTACCCCTACACCTGGCTGCGCCTCACCCGTGCCGGCGACGTCTTCACCGGCTACGCCAGCTTCGATGGACAAAACTGGGTGTCACTCGGCAGCGTCACCATCCCCATGGGACCCGCCGTCTACTTTGGCCTGGCCACCTCCAGCGGTAGCGCCTCCCAAACCGCCGTGGTGCAATTCCGCGACCAGCAAACCGGCGCCGGCGGCACCGTGATACCGAGCCCCGCCTTCACCCGCGAACCCCTCAGCGCAGCCTCGCGCCGCACCGGCCTCGTCATTTCCGAAATCATGTATCACCCCAAGGCGCGCACCGACGGGAAACAACTCGAATACATCGAAATCTACAACTCCATGTCCATCTTCGACGACATGAGCGGCTACCGCCTCACGGGCGACGTGGACTTCACCTTCCCCAATGGCACCATCATCCAGCCCGGCCAATTCATCGTGCTGGCCAAAGTGGCGGCGGATGTATCCAGCGTCTATGGACTGAGCGGCGTGATGCAATACGGCACCACCAATTACCTGACGAACATTGTGGGCAACGTGACCAACGTGACGGTGATCCTGGAAACCAACGTCGTGGACGGGGTGACCAATGTGAGGCCGGGCATCGTCAACTCATTGAACAACGGAGGCGGCACCGTGCGCCTGCGCAGCAAAGCCGGGGCAGTGTTGCTCGAAGTGACCTACGAAACCCGGGCTCCTTGGCCAATCGAGGCGGACGGCACCGGACACTCGTTGGTATTGGCGCGAGCCTCCTATGGCCAGGGCAGCCCCAGCGCCTGGGCAGCGAGCGACCTCATGGGCGGCTCACCCGGCACTTATGATTCACTGGGATCAGAACCAGCCCAAAACGTGGTGATCAACGAATTTCTCGCCCACACCGACCCGCCGCAGGAAGACGCGATTGAACTCTACAATCACGGCACGACACCGGTGGACATTTCAGGTTTCTGGCTGAGCGATGATCTGAGCACGAACAAGTTCCGCATTCCGGATGGAACGGTCCTGCCGGCCCGCGGCTTCATTTCCTTTACTTGCGTGTCCGGGATCTTCAACTCGACGAACACGGGTTTTGCGCTGAGCGGCTCCGGCGAGCAGATCGTGCTGGTGAACTCCAACAAGACGCGCGTGATCGATGCGCTCAGGTATGACGGGCAGGAAAATGGTGTCTCGATGGGCCGTTACCCCGATGGCGCGCCGGCATTTCACCGGTTGGCGGCGCTGACCTTGGGGACCACGAATGCGCCGCCGCGCTTCGAGCCTATCGCCATCAACGAAATCATGTTCAACCCGATTTCCGGAAATGGAAACGATGAGTTCGTGGAAATCTACAATCGCGGCAGCAATGCGGTGAACATCGGCGACTGGAGGTTCGTTAACGGCATTGATTTCACTTTCCCCAAAAATACAATTATGGGACCGGGTGACTATCTCGTGGTGGCGAAGAGCGTCGCGCGACTGCGGACAAATTACGCGAACCTCAATCTGACCAACTGCCTCGGCAATTTCAGCGGTAGCCTTGCCAATGGAGGCGAGCGCCTGTCGCTTGCGGCGCCTGATTACGAAACCCGGACCAATAACTTGATCGTCACCACGAACGTGTCGTTTCGTTTCATCGTCAACGACGTGAATTACGAAAAAGGCGGCAAATGGGGATATTGGTCTGACGGCGGAGGCAGCAGCCTTGAACTCATCGACGCGCGAGCAGACAACTCACAGCCCCGCAACTGGGCGGACAGCGATGAATCCACGAAAGGCACATGGACAAGCTTCGAATGGACCGGCCCGATTGACAACCCGCTTGCGCCACCGGGACCCGCAGCCGTCGGCGACACGCTCCAGGTGATGATGCTTGGCGTTGGTGAGTGCATGCTCGACGACCTGGAGGTGCGTGCGAACATCGGACCTAATCTTCTGATCAACGGTAATTTTGAATCAGCTCTTGCAGGCACCTGGGTTCTCCAGGGATCACACGACACGTCGTTCACCGAGAACGGCGGTTTCACCGGCAAGGGACTTCACATCCGCGCCGGGTCACGTGGTGACAACGGTGTGAACCGTATCCGCAGCATCGCCTTCACGTCGTTGACGACAGGTAACTGTACCTTGCGCGGCAAGGTGCGTTGGATTCGCGGATTCCCCGAAGTGCTTTTGCGGTTGCGGGGCGGTGTGCTTGAAGCGTTTGGCCGCATGCCTGTGCCAGTAAACCTCGGCACGCCCGGCGCACGGAACAGTCGCGCGATCACCAATGCAGGACCGGCGATTTACGATGTGGTTCATACGCCGGCATTGCCGCAGGCAAATGAAGCGGTGCGCATCACGGCGCGTGTCACTGATCCTGATGGCGTGTCTCAATTGGCAGTTCGATACCGCATAGCTTCATCGCCCACAGCGTTCACTACTTTGCCGATGGTTGACAATGGCACCGGCAGCGATGCCGTTGCTGGAGACGGATTGTTCACCGCCACGATTAACGGACTGGCCTCGGGCACGCTGATGGGCTTCCACGTGGTGGCAGTCGACGTCGCCAATGTGACCAATCTATTCCCGGCGAACGCTCTCAACTATGCATTTCCGAATGACGCGCCTACACACGAGTGCGTCATTCGCTGGGGTGACGTGCAGATGCCGGGCAGCTTTGCGTCCTATCACCTCTGGTTCACCGACTGGTCGCCGGATGGGACGCGCCAGCGCTGGGAGGCGAGAGACCGACTTAATAACGCCCAGTTGGACGGAACATTCGTCTACAACAACTACCGCGTGATCTATAACGCCAAACCGCAATACGGCGGCAGCCCCTGGCACGTCGGATCGATGAATGGACCTCTCAACACAGGAACACGCGTGGATTTTGTGGTGAACTTTCCGGAGGACGACGTGTTGTTAGGCCAGACCGACTTCATCTTGAACACCGTTGGCAATCCCAGTGGAAACACCAGCAGCGATACCAGCGGCATGGCCGAACAGACCTCCTACGAAATCTTTCGCGGGATGGGAATCCATTACAACTACCGCCGCTACGTGCATGTGTTCCTCAACGGCCAGCAGCGCAGCATCACGGGAAACCTGACCGGGAACTTCATCATGGAGGATTCGCAGCAGCCGAATGGCGATATGATCAATGAATGGTTTCCTGATGACTCGGATGGACAGCTCTACAAGATCGAAGATTGGTTCGAGTTCACCGATGACGGTGGCAATGCGGGCCAACACACCAACGATGACGCGGACTTGCAGCGCCGCAACACGCTGATTGGTGGCACGAATGTCGTCAAACTGGCCCCGTATCGCTTCATGTGGCGCAAGCGTTCACTGTCCGCCAGCGATTCCGCCAATGATTACACCAACCTGGTGGCTCTGATCGATATCATCAGTCCCGCGTCCAATCCCTCGGTGAGTCCCATTCCGGACAATGTCGTTCGCCAGTTCGACATGGTGGCCGACATTGAGCAGTGGATGCGCATCTTCGCCGTGCAACATGCGGTGGGGAATTGGGACAGCTATGGATACCGTCGCGGCAAGAATGCTTACACCTACCGTCCGGTTCACGGGAAATTTGCTCAGTTGACGTGGGACATCGACTTTACGATGGGAGTTGGCGGCGACGGAACGGGACAAACGCTCTTCGACACGTCTGATCAACGCATTGCCGCCATGAACGACACGCCTGAGACAGTCCGCGCCTATTGGCGTTCATTGCAGGATATCATCAATGGGCCATTGAATAACTCATATCTGGACCCTCGGATCGATGCTCGTGCGGCTGCATTCCGGGCGAATAACATCACCTACGACCCGAATACGATCACTACGATCAAGAATTACATTCTGGGCCGCCGTAATACCATCGCCGGACAGATTCCGGCCGCGAGTTTCACCGTTGCCAACACCAGCTTCAGCAGCAGCAGCAACATCGTCACGATCACCGGCACCGCCCCCATCGACGTGAAATTCGTCGAGATCGACGGCATCCGCTATCCCATCACCTGGAGCGGCACGCGAACCGCCCCGACTGGATGGAGCTTGCGCCTGCCTTTGGGATTCAGTGGAACGACCAACTATGCACTTCAGGCGTTCGATCGCTTGACCAATGCCATTCCCGGCACGACGCGCACGCTCACGATCAACTTCTCCGGCCAGGTCGAAGCGCCCGAAACGAACATCGTCATCAACGAAATCATGTTCAACTCGCTTGTGCCCAGTGCGGACTACATCGAACTGTTCAATCGGTCGGCGGGATTCACATTCGATGTCAGCGGCTGGCGGATTAACGGCCTCGACTACACCTTCCCGGAAGGTTCTTACATCGGACCGCGGAGTTTTCTCGTACTGACGAAAGATCGCATACAGTTCGCCAATGTATATGGCGGGGCGGTTCAGGTCTTCGACCAATATCCCGGCAGTTTCCAGAACGACGGCGAGACAATCAGCCTTACCAAGCCCGGCCCCAATGGCACCGAGATTATCATCGACAAAGTGCGCTACGATAACAGCGCACCATGGCCTGGCGGAGCCGATGGCACGGGTTCGTCACTGCAAGTCGTCGATTTAACCCAGGACAACTCACGCGTTGGAAACTGGATTGTGCGGTACAATTCCCCGGTTTACACCGCGCCGATCTCGACGCCGGCGCAGACGAATGAGGGGTGGCGATTCGTCTCGGCGACCATCACTGGCAATTACCCCGCTTCGGCCCGCCTGCTCGTCTACCCGGATAACCTGGGCACGTTGTGGCTGGATGACTTCTCCTACGTCTCGGGCGCTACCGCCGCGGTCGGGAGCAATTACAGCCGCGGGGGCGATTTCGAGGACACAGGAATGTTCACCACGACGAACACTTGGGATCTGGGCACGAACATGAATCTGTCCTATATCACCAACGATGCGGTGCGTCCGGGCGGTGGGCTGCGTTCCTTCCGCATGGTGTCGCAGTATCCGGGCAGCGCCTCGGTGCTGGCCAAGGACATCATTCATTACATCGCGCCGATGCCGCCCAACGGCCAGTCCACGCTTTCCTTCTGGTATTTCGCGACGAACACGACGTTCCAGAACCTGACGGTGCGCATCGTCGGCACGACGCTGAACTTCTCCACGAACATCAGCATGCTCGTGAACCCGTCGAACTACGTGCCGCCGCAACTCATCGTCGCAGCGACGAACTTCGCCACGCCCGGCGCCACCAACACCAGCGCCACCAACCTGCCGGCGTTCCAGACGCTCTGGATCAATGAATTGCAGGCGGACAACACCACGGGCATCGCCGACAACTTCGGCGAGCGCGAGCCGTGGATAGAGCTCTACAACGCCAGCACCAATCCGGTGTCGCTGGATGGGCTCTATCTCTCGACTAACTATGCGAGCTTGAGGGATTACGCATTGCCGCCGGGCATCACGCTGGCGCCGCGCGAGTTTCGGGTGATCTGGTGCGATGGGCAGCCCGGCCAGGATAGCGGCACCAATGTGCATACGAGCTTCCGCCTGGCGAGCCCGAGCGGCTCGGTCGCGCTGTCGCGTATCTATAACGGCGCCACGCAGGTGTTGGATTATGTGAATTACAGCGGCGTCCACGCGAACCGGAGCTACGGCTCGTTCCCGGATGGGCAGCCGTTTGACCGGCAGGAGTTCTACTATGTGACGGGGCGCGGCACAAACAACGGTGCCAGCGCGCCGCTGACGGTGTTCATCAATGAGTGGATGGCGAGCAACACGAATGCGCTCTCCGATCCTGCGGATGGCAATTTCAATGACTGGTTCGAGATTTACAATCCGGGCAACGCGCCGGTGGATTTGGAGGGGTATTATCTCACGGACAGCGGCACGAACGCGGCGGGCGTGGTGACGAACAAGTTCCAGTTCAAGATCACCACGAACATGGCGCACATCATTCCGGCGCATGGACATCTGCTGGTCTGGGCGGATAATGAACCAAATCAAAACCTGGCGGGCACGGTGCCACGGCCGGACATGCACGTGAACTTTGCGCTGGCGAAGGGTGGCGAGGCGCTGGGGCTCTTCGCGGCGGACGGCACGCAGGTGGACTGGGTCAAGTTCGGGGCGCAATTGGATGACGTTAGTGAAGGTCGTTGTCCGGATGGCTCGTCGAACATAAGGAAGTTCGATGGTGCTCCTTATCTGCCTTCGCCGCGCCTGGCCAACGTGGGGTGTGGCGGGGCCAATTCGGCGCCCTTGCTCGATCCGGTCGATCCGGTGACGGTGTTTCTGGGTGAAACGGCTTACTTCACGGCGCAGGCGACAGACGCGGAAGCGCCGCCGCAAACGCTGACTTATACGCTGGAACCCGGCGCGCCGCCGTCGGCAACGATCGGCGGCAGTTCGGGCTTCTTCTCGTGGACGCCTGCGAATGTAGGGACGAATAATGTGATTGTGCGCGTCACAGACAGCGGGACGCCGCCCCTGAGTGGCACGGTGACGGTGGCGATCTGGGTGCAGTCGAAACCGACGTTTGCCTCGATCGTTCGTAACGGAAATGAGCTGACGCTGGCGTGGCCGACGGTGTCGGGCCGGACTTACAAGATCGTTTACAAGGACAGCATCGACGAGGCGCAATGGCACGACTTGGGGCAGCCGTTGGAGGCCACGTCGAGTTCGTTGTCGGTCACTTACGATCTGACGAGTCCGCCGCGCCGGTTCTACAAACTGGTGACGTTGCCATAAGGCGAACAGATCTGCAGCAACGGCGGCTGAAGGGTCAGCCGCCGTTTTTCTTTGGCAATGGTGCGACAATGATCTTCAACTGAGGCTCGGTGGATTTGATTGGTTTTGGACGGGAGATTGGGACTTGGCTCCGTAATGTCTCGGTGGCTTTGTGGCAGGAACGGGCTGAACCAGGTTTGATACGTCTGCTCTGGTAAGTGGGTGGCTCCTGAAGTAGAGAGTGGTCTGATGTCTCAAGAGAAATTCGATGACTTCGCGCTGCGATTGCACCCCGCCGATGATGTGGCGGTGTTGAAGCGCACGTTGAAGGGCGGAACGGAGTTGCTGAACGGTGCTTTCCGACTCACGGCGGCGCGCACGATCCCGGCCGGGCACAAGATCGCGCTTCAGGGGATTCGCGACGGCGAGCCGGTGCGGCGTTACGGGCAGATCATCGGATTCGCTCAGGGTGACATCGCGGCGGGCGAGCATGTGCACACGCACAATCTTGTGTGCCGGAGCTACGAGCGGGATTATACCGTTGGCGAAACGGCGTGGCCGCAACCGCCAGGCAACACGCGGACGTTTCAGGGTTATGCGCGGCCTGGTGGAAAAATCGGCACGCGTAATTATGTCGCGATCATATCGACGGTGAATTGTTCGGCGTCCGTGTCGAAATACATCAAGGAGCGGTTCCGGCCCGAGGACTTGAAGCGCGACTTCCCGAACGTCGACGGAATCGTGGCGCTCACGCACAAGGTCGGCTGCGGAATTCCGGCGGACCAGACGCTGGAATTAATCCAGCGCGTCACGGTCGGCATGGCGCGCCATCCGAATATCTCGGGCTATGTGATGATCGGGCTTGGCTGCGAAATGAACCAGGTCGGCATTCTCCAGAAAGATCGGGGCCTCGAAACGATTCAACCCGGCGAGACGGCCCCGACGTTCATGACCATCCAGCAGAGTGGAGGGGTGAGAAAGTCTGTCGAAGCCGGCGTCGCTGCCGTTTCGAAACTTCTGCCCATCGCGAACGCGATGCGTCGCACAACACTGCCGATCAGCAAATTGATCCTGGCTGAAAACTGCGGTGGATCCGACGGCAACAGCGGCATCACCGCGAATCCCGCCCTCGGCGTCGCGAGTGATTTGCTGGTCGGGCACGGCGGCATTTCGGTGCTGGCGGAGACACCGGAGATTTACGGCGCAGAACATTTGCTGATTCGTCGCGCCGTGAACCAGCAGGTTGCGGATAAATTGATCCGGCAGATTCGCTGGTGGGAAAACTACGCGCGGATGTGGAATGCGAGCATCGACAACAACCCCAGCTACGGAAACAAGGACGGCGGGCTCACCACGATTTACGAGAAGAGCCTCGGTGCAGTGGCGAAAGGCGGACAGGCGCCGCTCGCAGCGGTTTACGACTACGCCGAAGAAATCACCACGCCGGGCTTCGGCTTCATGGACACGCCGGGCTACGATCCCGTCAGCATGACGGGCCTGGTTGCTGGCGGCTGCAATATCGGCGTTTTCACAACGGGCCGTGGGAGTGTTTACGGATGCAAGCCTGCCCCATGCATCAAGGTCGCGACGAACACCCCGCTTTATCAGTGGATGGAGGAAGACATGGACCTCAATGCGGGCACCATTATCGACGGCATCGAAACTGTTGATCAGGTCGGGCGCCGGATTTTTGAAAAGATCATTTCGGTGGCCAGCGGCGAGAAAACGAAGAGCGAATTGGCCGGCATCGGCGACGAAGAATTTGCACCGTGGTTCGTTGGACCTCAGTTTTGAGGGGCTTTTGCGCAAGTACGGGTCAGAGAGCCCATTGCTCCAAATGAGTTGTTGACTCGAAGGACTCCTTTGCTACTTTCACCGCTCCTTTGACTGGAAACTGGATGAAAACCTATTTGCCGAAAGATTATTTGAACCAGCGCACATGGCACGTCGTGGATGCCGACGGTGTTGTGCTGGGCCGCCTGGCTGCCCAGGTTGCTGACATTTTGCGGGGTAAAAACACTGCGACCTTCACGCCGAACTGGGACACGGGTGGCTTCGTGGTCGTGGTGAACGCCGAAAAGGTGAAGGTCACC
>JBBRBM010000027.1:0-41705 GCA_038205745.1 Verrucomicrobiota bacterium
AGTACCAGTTACGATCGTGTGACAAAGGTGACGAAAAGGTGAACACTCACTCTCGCCCCTGAGCGCGCAATTCATAACTCCCGCTTGCCTGCCTCACCACGCCTTACCACCAGTCAAAATGAGGATTGCTGGACTCCAGCAGCAAGACCCACTGCCAAAGCGACGAAGACAACCCACTTGTTCATACGTTTCGTCGCATTGGACGAAACCGTAACCGGGAAGCTTCGCATCGGGCAAAGATTGTTTGCGTCCCCGAAACGAAACGAAAACGCCGGGATCACGCCCGGCGTTCGCAACAGAACCAATTTCGGTTGATCAGAATCCGACTCGCAATCCCAGCCGCGCAAGTCCGTAGTCCTTCGTTTTATCCGCCCAGACATATCGCCCGTCGAGGAACACACCGACGTGTTTTGAGAAACGCCACTCAAGACCCGCGCCGGCGTTCAACGTCCATTGATACAGCGGATCGAGCTGCCGTCCGCCGCCGCCCATGATGTACGGAGCCAATCCCGTATTCGCGATCGGAAGGCGCCCGATCAAATCCACGTCCACGTTGTCGATCCAGTTGTGATGTGTGCTTTCGGTGTAGGCGTCGGCTGAGATGCCGACGTAACGGGTGAAGAAATACTGAACGCCCGCACCGGCGCCCAACTCCCCGTCGCGTTCGATCCGATTCACAGACGGACGGCGAACGGTCCGTTCACCCACCGTGCCTGTGCCGAAGAAACTGACGTTCAGTTCGTTCGCATTGTATGCGATCCAATTTCGGCCGGAACGATCCGCCACCATCGTGCGATCACGGCCTGCGTCGTAGCGTGCCGATGTGTCGTCTGCGTACGCGATTGCGCCCAGCAGTGTGAATGTTGCGATTCCCAACCCCTTTTTCCATGTCATAGGTCAACTCCTTTGTTACCGACGTTTCCTGTCGCGGCTCTCTAGCGAGCCGGATGCCATGGCGGTATGCATCACAATCATGTCACGAATCAATGGAATCCTTGGCAAATTAAAGTGGGCAGAGTTGCAATAAGCCCATTCGTGCCGTGCATTCACGGTTCATTGCACTCGCGGAGATGCGTTGGCGATCCACTCGCATTCGTCATTCGACATTCTCCAACGCTCTTTCCTACAGTCCCGCCGCCCGATGAAAAATCTGTTTCGTCCCCTCGCCTACTTCCGGCCTGACCTGCCGCGTGTCAGCGTAGTCGGGCTGCTCATGTTGGTGAGCGTGGCGGCGAATCTTCTCAAGCCCTGGCCCATCGCACTGCTGGTCGACTCCGTGCTCGGCAGCAATCCGTTGCCGGAACGCGTGGCGCGCCTCGTCGGCGACGTTTCGAAGTGGCAACTCATCGTCACCCTGAGCCTCGTGTTGCTCGGTTTACACATTGGCCAGGGCGTGCTGTCGGCGCTGCAAAACTTCACGGCCATCCGAGTCGGCCTCCGCGGACTCACGCGCGTGCGCAACGAAGTCTTCGCCCACCTGCAACGGCTTTCGATGCGTTTCCACCAAGGCGCGTCGAGCGGCGACCTCATTTATCGCGCGAGCTGGGACACGTATTCCTTTCAGACGCTCTTTCAACAAGGGCTCGTGACATTTGCCTCCGCCGCACTCTCGCTCGTGCTGATGGTCGTGGTGATGTGGCGCGTCAATGCGCGCCTCACTCTTGTGGCGCTGGCGACGGTGCCGGCACTTCTTCTGGTCATCAAAGTGCTCGGCAAATCCATGCGCGAGCGTGGCACTGCGGCGCAGCAGGCAGACAGCCGCGTCACCTCACTCGTGCAGCAAGGCATCGCCGCCATGCCATTGATCCAAAGCTTCACGCGGGAAGAACCGGAAGCAGCGCGCTTCGGTGAGCAAACGAAAATCGCCGAGCACACGCGACTCTCACAGCACGCGTGGGAACTGGTTTACTGGTTCGCGATCACCGTTGTCTTTGCTCTGGGGACGACCGCGATCATCTGGCTCGGCGCAAAGCAAGTGCTCGCGGGCGCGCTTACGATTGGCGAACTGCTCGTGTTCCTCGCCTACCTCGCCCAACTCTACGAGCCGTTGAACCAGCTCTCCCATGTCGGCGCGACCCTCGCGAGCGCCACCGCGGCGACGCACCGCGTTTTCGAACTGCTCGACACGCCGGTGGACGTCATGGATTCACCGACTGCGTTGCGCGTCGTGAGCGAAGAGGAACGACAAGTGGGCCAACGCGTCCTCGTCGCGCACGGTGCGGTTGAGTTTCGTTCGGTGAACTTCAGTTACCGCGCCGAATGTCCCGTTTTGCAGAACGTCACCTTCGCGCTGCAACCCGGTGAGTCGTGCGCCATCATCGGCCCGAGCGGCGCCGGCAAGTCGACGCTCATCAGTCTGGTCCCTCGATTCTTTGATCCCGATTCCGGGACGGTGTTGCTGGACGGCACGGACATTCGCCAGTTGCGTGTGAAGGATTTACGGCGGCACGTCGGCATGATGTTCCAGGAGCCGATCATTCTTCCCGCAACTGTCGCGGAGAACATCGGCTGCGGGAAAGACGGCGCGACTCGCGCGCAGATCGAAGCTGCCGCGCGTGCTGCGAACGCCCACGAGTTCATCACACGCCTGCCACAGCAATACGACACGATCGTCGGCGAAGGCGCGGCACGGCTCAGCGTGGGCGAACGTCAGCGCATCAACATCGCGCGCGCATTTTTGAAAGACGCTCCCGTGCTTCTGCTCGACGAACCCACGAGCGCGCTTGATACCGAAAGCGAAACCACCGTTGTCGCCAGCATTTTCGATCTCATGCACGGACGCACCACGTTGATCGTCGCGCATCGCCTGAGCACGATTCGCCGCGTTGATAAAGTGATGGTGATCGAACGCGGCGTGATCACTGCGTTTGGCTCCCGCGATGAACTGCTCGCAAGGGAAGGCTACTTCGCGCGGATGATGGGAGAGCCGGCCAACTAGGGCGGTTGCCAGAAGTAATTTCGTTTCACGGAAGCGATAGCCCTTTTCCCCTCACCCCAGCCCTCTCCCTCGGGGAGAGAATTCCCCGAAACATTTCGCGCATTGAACCCCTGAACCGTAGCAGCCGAGGTAACGAGGCTCTGATCTCCTTCCGATTGAAAAGTTAGAGCCTCCTCACGTCGGCTGCTACCAAGGGAAGGTCCATGGAGAGGGCGGCGCGATGATGCTGCGCGGCGACCGCAACCTCACTCGCGCCCACGTCCACAAGCTCGCCGCGCACTCCACGAACCAAGCCTCCAGAAGAATAGGCCAAGACCATTGACCGCCTCCGTCACGGCCCTTTGACGGTGGGGTGAGACTCTGTCGAACCCCGTTTCGGGCGGAGTAAGCATCCCTCCGGCAGGCGGGCTTCGCCGGAGAGGCTCGCGGTGCTCGCACAGCCGGCGGCGGGAGTATCGGCTCGACGGAGTCTGGCCCTACCACGCGGGCGCAACGGGCACGGAGCGTCCAGCCAGCACGCCGCGCCAGCACGCCGGGCGGGACTGGAGATTTAGCCGCTGCTGGGCCGGCGCGTTTCCGTCGCTTGGGACGAAGCGGAGTGACCACGAGATTGACGCTGAAACTCAAGCCCTCTAATTTCCCGCCATGAGCACCGTTGCGGAAATCAAAGAAGCTCTCGCCAAACTCACCCTGGAAGAACGCGCCGAGATTCTCACCGAACTCTGCGGCTGGTCGGATGACGACTGGGATCGCCAGATGAAAGCCGACGCCGCTGCGGGCAAGTTCGCCGCTCTCAACCGCGAGACCGGTGCTGCTCACGCGGCCGGGAAAACGGTGCCGTTCGATGACATTCTGGCATGAAGATTCCCAGCCGCGGCACGCCGGAATTCTGGCGGCTTTACCGCGCTTTGCCTGCAAATTTGAAAGCCCTCGCGCGAAAGAACTACCGCCTCTGGTCGGAGAACGCGCTTCATCCCTCGCTGCACTTCAAGTCCATCGGCAAGCCGAACTGGTCGGTGCGTGTCGGCGATCATTACCGCGCGGTCGGCAAGTTCATCGTCCGTGAGTTTGTTTAGGAATGGATTGGCACCCACGAAGAATACAACAAACGATTTTAGGCGACTTCAAACATGGCCCCGCAAAACAGGGGCGCACCGGGCGCAGTGCGTCCAACCGACAGCCGCGCCGCAAATCGTGCCCCTTCCCCGTAGCAGCCGACGTAAGGAGGCTCTGATCGTTTCCCGGAATTTCAGCCGGCCCGCCGCGCCAGCACGCCGGGCGGGACAGGAGATTTTGCCGCCGCTGGGCCGGCGCGTTTCCGTCGCTTGGGACGAAGCGGCATGAGCGCCGCGCGGCGCGAGATGGTCCGCGAATGCGGACGTGAAATCTGGCAATGTCTGTCCTCAATTGAAAGAGCTTAACGGTTGGAAAAAGTTTCATCTCCATACTCGCTCCCATGAATATCTCACTCACGCCAATTTTCGGCGGGACCAGCAGACCGGAGGGCGCTGGTCGCCTCACTGATCACAACCATGAGGTTCTTCCCGTTGATTGAAAGGAGATCGCCTAATGCACAGCACCGACACCAAAAGCCAATTCATCGAGCTGCGGGCCAAAGGATGGAGCCTGGCGCGCATCGCCGCCCGGATCAATGTGTGCCCGCGCACCCTGGTCGAGTGGAACCGCCAGGCGCAGGCCGAGATCCGCGTGTTGCGCGCCGTGGAACTGGAAGCTCTACAGGAGAAGATTCTCGCCACGCACGAGCAGGAACTCTCCGGCCTGGTGCAACATCTCAAGCGACTGGAAGAGGAAGTGGCCACGCGCAAGCTTCAATTCGTGGAGACGAAGGATCTTTACCGGATCTCTTCGCTGGTGCGCGCGGAAATCAGGAAGCTGCACCTGGAACCGGAGCTGGTCGAAGCCGTCCCGCCCCCTGCCCCAGTGTCACAACCCAAGTTGAATCCATGACCATGCCCTCCGTTCATTGGCCCGCCCGATTGATTTTGAAGAACACGCGCCGGAACCATTTCTGCACAATTTCTGCCTCATTTTTGCGCCATCAATGGAGTTTCGCTGCCCGGCCATGAATCAACTCTCAATCAACCAGGGATCGATGGAAATACCGTGTTGGTGCGGTTTGGGGTCTTCTGATGTCCTCGGGTAGCCGGGTAAGAACGGGGCACGGGAGGAAGGCGCGCGGTGGAATACGGCTGTAACGTCGCGCAGTCCTTGCACCTAAACAGCGCTGGCGGGTCGCACGCCGAGGAACGATCCCGCCATCTTCGCGCTTAGCATGTTCACGGCGGGATGAGGACAACTCGCCCCACCTTGAGGTTCAGGGAGCGCAGCAACGGTGGGAAAGCGTTTGCCAACCGACGTGTCGTTCCCGGGAGCCTTTAATCCGTAAGTATGCTTAGCCGAATCGCAGACAAGCGGGCGGCTTGAGAAAAGTTCTAACCATGCAAAAGCCGAAGAAGGTTGCCATATTAACAGCCGGGGGTCTTGCCCCGTGTCTCAGTTCCGCAGTGGGCGGGCTCATCGAACGCTATTCCGAAATCGATCCGTCGATTGAAATCATCTGCTACCGCGGCGGCTACAAGGGATTGCTGCGCGGCGACAGCTACAACATCACTCAGCAAGTGCGCGAGAAAGCCAGCCTGCTCCACGGCTTTGGCGGATCGCCGATCGGCAACAGCCGGGTGAAGCTGACCAATGTTAAGGACTGCTTGAAGCGCGGATTGATCAAGGAAGGCCAGGATCCGCAGAAGGTCGCCGCCGACCAACTCGTCAAGGATCGCGTGGATGTTCTTCATACGGTCGGCGGGGATGACACGAACACGGCGGCCGCAGACCTGGCCACGTTCCTCGCGAAGAACGACTACGGCCTGACGGTGATTGGTTTGCCGAAGACGATCGACAACGATGTTTATCCGATCAAGCAATCGCTCGGCGCGTGGACGGCGGCGGAACAAGGAGCGAGTTTCTTTTGGAACGTCGTCGCGGAGAGCAACTCCAATCCGCGCATGTTGATCATTCACGAAGTGATGGGACGCAATTGCGGCTGGCTCACGGCGGCCACAGCGAAGGCGTATCGGAAATTGCTCGATCGCAGGGATTGGCTGCCGGAGATAGGCCTCGACCGCGCTTGCTTCGAGGTTCACGCCGTTTACCTGCCGGAAATGCAGATCAACATCGCCGCGGAAGCCGAGCGTCTGCGCAAGGTGATGGACACGACCGATTCAGTGAACATCTTCATCTCGGAAGGCGCCGGTGTGGAATCGATTGTCGCTGAGATGCAAGCCAAGGGGCAGGAAGTGCCGCGGGACGCCTTCGGCCACATCAAGCTGGATGCGGTGAATCCCGGCAAATGGTTTGGCGAACAATTTGGCAAGATGATTGGCGCCGAGAAAACTTTGGTGCAAAAGAGCGGCTATTATTCTCGCGCGGCGGCGGCGAACGGGCAGGACGCGCGGCTGATCAAATCGTGTGTGGACATGGCAGTGGAATGCGCGTTGCGCCGGGAACCGGGAGTGATCGGGCACGACGAAGACCAAGGCGGCGTGTTGCGTGCGATCGAGTTTCCGCGGGTGAAAGGTGGGAAGCCGTTCGACATTGATGCGCTGTGGTTTGGAAAGTTGCTCAAGGAGATTGGACAGGCTAAGGCTCCACGCGCGCAGGTCAAACATTGAGCGGGCCAGTCCGAAGGCCAAAGACGATTCCAATCGTGCGCCGTCGCGGCGCGGTTTTCCGGACGAGTCGCTTCGTTCCTCGCACGCATCTTTTCGATTGTCGGTCGGGTTGCGGAGCGGATGCATGATCATGCGACTGAATGCATGAGCTGATGGGACGGAAAACAGTGAATTGCTTTGACCGAAATTTTCCTTTCACCTTAGCGTTCCTCACGCGGACGCACTGAGTGCGTTCAGCCTCAGTGTGAATTCTCACAGTTACCTCGTTCTGCCCTAGCGGTGCATTCTCGCGCCGTTACTAACCCTCAATTTCAGCTATGCGATCACCCCGACGTCTGTTCGTTGCGCGCCTACAACTCTGCCTCAGCACTTTGGTTCTGCTCAGCACGAGTCTAAAAACCGTCAGCGCTGATCTGGCGTCCACAATTTTCTGGAGCGGCGCGGCGGGCAGTTCGTGGAACAACCCGGCGAACTGGACACCGACGCGCGTGCCAGACGCCTCGGATGTGGTGGAGATTTCGGGCGGTTCAAACATGCCGGTGCAGTTGGATGTGACCGCGACCGTCAACGCTTTGCGCCTCGGCACCAACTCAGGTTCGTCCACGCAGGCGCTCGTCATCGCCGGCGTGACGCTGACGCTCGGCAGCAACAGCACGGTCCGCGCGAATGGCGTGCTGCATTTCAACAGTGGCGGGCTGGTCACTGGTCCGGGCCTCGGCGTGGACGGCGTCATGAACTGGTCAGGCGGCACCCTGCGCGGAACCATGACCATTGCCCAGGGTGCGAATCTTCGCTTCGCTGGAGCGGACAACAAAATAATGGGTGATTTCACCGCAGTGACCAACTTCGGCTCAATCGTGTGGTCGGGTGGAACGATCCTGGGCGAGACCTACAGCGGCCCCGCCACGTTCGTGAACGCGAGCAACGGGATGTTCCAACTCGCGGTGGACGGTGCTCCTTTCAGCCGATATTATGGCTATACGTCCTTCGATTTCCTCAATCAAACCGGGGCGATTCTGCGCAAGAGCGGGAGCGCCGGGGTGAACAATCTTCAGAGTCTCGCACTCACCAGCGCCGGCACGGTGGACGTGCAAACGGGCCGAATCGAATTGGACATCGCCGCCACGACTCTCAATGGCGCGGTGGTGAGCGGCGCGGGTGAACTGCGTGCCGTGGGCGGTTCCATGACCATCAACGGTGCTCTCACGTTGGATGGAGCCACGCTCACGCATCAGGCCGGCAGCCTTGTCGGCGTGGGCACGAACGCCACCGTCCGCACCCTCAATGAGGGCTCATTCCAATGGCATGGCGGAACGCTCTACGGAAAGCTGGCCTTGGCGACAGGTCTGCAAACACGTCTGGCGCAAGGTGACCACTGGTTCGCTGATTTCGCGGAACTCGTCAACGACGGCACCATCACCTGGACCGCGGGTAACATCATGGGCTCCACCTACAGCGGCCCGGCCACGATTCGGAATCGCGCCGGAAGTTTGTTCCTTGCCAACGGCGGGCCGGCCATGCCGCGCTACTACGCGTATCAGCCCGCTTTTTTTATCGTGGAAAACGGGGCGGAGATGCGGAAGACGGACAGCGGCTCGACCCTCTCCAACTGGCAACTGAAAAACGATGGCTTGGCCAGCGTGCAAGCGGGTAACTGGCAGTGGAGCGCGGGCGGAGCCAGCTCCGGCGCTTTCACGACGCTGGCAGCCGGCACGTTTTCGTTCAATGGTGGCACGCACACGTTGACGAACGGCGTGACGCTGAATGGCGCGGGACAATTTCGTCTGGACGGCGGCCAATTGGACGCAAACGGCACCGTCACATTTGGCTCGCTCGGATCATTGGCCGTCTTCGAACTCGCGAACGGCGCGACGCTGGCCGGCAGCAATTTCGTCAACGCCGCGACGTTTGTCTGGAACAATGGCTGGATTGGCGGCGTGTTCACCGTTGCCCCCGGCGGCGTGGTCAACGTGACCGGCCCGGACAACAAATGGCTGCACGATTTTGCGCGTTTCGAAAATCGCGGCCTCGTGAACTGGACCGGCCCGGGGCCAATCATTGGCCACACATTCAGCGGGCCGGCGAGCATTCTCAACCTCAGCAACGGCGTGTTTCAACTCGCGGCGGACGGCGTTCCTTTTTCCCGCTACTATGCCTATCAACCGTTCTTTTTCGTGAACTCGCCGGGCGCGCAGTTGCGCAAGACGAGCGCGGGCACCGTCCTGATTCAAAATGTTTCGCCGACGATACAGGGTGATCTGCGCATCGACGCGGGCTTGCTGGAGCTGAACGCGCCGACGGCCATTCTCGATGGCGTGCGGATTCGCGGCGCGGGCCGGTTGCATCAGGTCGCCAGCACGGTCACGGTCGATGGTCAGGTGACGCTGGATGGCGTCGCCTATGAATTCATCGGCGGCGACTTCACTTCGGGAGCCGCCGGGGCGCGCCTCCGCACGGTGAACGGCGGGCTCTTCGATTGGCAGGGCGGATCGATTGGCGGCGTGCTGACGGTGACGAACAACGCGCGGATGCGCATCAGCGGACTGGCGGCCAAGTACATGGCTGACTACGCCGAATGCCACAACTACGGCACGATCACCTTTGCCGAAGGTCAGGTGACCGGCCATGGTTACAGCGTGCCGGCCACCATCCGAAACCATGCGGGCGGGCGCTTTGTCGTCGCAACGAACGCGACGCTCGGGAATTACTACAATTATCAGGACTGCTATTTCATCAACGATGGGACCGTCGCGATCGGATTGCCCGGCGCGCAATGGACGGGCCAGAGCTGGCGGTTCACACAAAGCGCCAGCGGGTCCATTGAACTTCAGATCGCGGGCACCAACGCACCGGCCGAACTTGGCCGCCTCGCCTTCGATCGTCCGGTGGCTCTCGGCGGTTTCGTCCGCGGTTCGCTCGCGAAAGGGTTTTCGCCGGTGGCGGGACAGCGGTTCACTTTCCTCACGGCCAGTTCATTGAGTGGCGACATCACGGCCGGCGTGCTGCCTTCGCTCGGCAATGGTCTCGCGTGGAGCGTGGATCAGAACACCGTCTCGGTGTCGCTGCTCGTCGAAAGCAATTCCGTCTGTGCGCCGCGCCCCGAAGGATTGATTGCGTGGTATCCGGGCGAGAACAGCGCGTACGATGTGCTGGGCGCTCACAGCGGCACGCTCCTCGGCACGCCAGCTTTTGTGGCGGGCAAAGTCGGGCGCGCGTTTCGTTTGAATGGCACGGACAGTTCAGTGGATCTGGGTCCGTGGTTCAACCGGCAAACCTTCTCGTTCGCGTTGTGGGTGAAGGAAGGCGATTCGCAGCAGGCATACGCCGACATCTTCGACAACAACCACACCGGCTCCCGAAGCTTTGCCATGCAATGGGCCAACAGCGGCCACACCTACGGTTTCGGCGGAGGATTTCCGGGCGTTAACTTCTTCGATCTGACTCCGGGCGTTTGGCAGCACGTCGTGGTGACGCGCGAGCCGGGTTACATCACGTGTGTTTACGTGGATGGGCAAATGATGCAATCGGTGACCAATTCCGGAGACATTCCATACGACGGCTCGGAATTTTTGCGGCTCAGCGCCTGGGGCGGCGGCGGACGCCAATGGAACGGCCAGCTCGACGAGTTTCAAATTTACAACCGCGGATTGAGCGCCGCCGAAGTGACCGCGCTCCACTCGTCGGGCCGCGCTGGTTTGTGCAACGACGACCTGGCAATCCCAACGTGCCTCCCGCAACCCAGCGGCCTGATCGGCTGGTGGCCAGGCGACAACACGACCAACGATCTCACCGGCATCAGCGGCACGGCAACGCTGCTCAACGGCGCGGGCTTCGGCCCCGGCCTTTCCGCGCAGGCTTTCAACCTCGACGGCGGCGATGACCTGATTTCCGTCGGCAACATTCCCGGTCTGCAAAGCGCGACCGAACTCACGCTCATGGCCTGGGTGTTGAAGGCGCCCGGCGCCGACAACATCGGCGGCATCATTGGCAAGTGGGACTCCAGCCCGAACCCAACGCAGAACAGTTTTCTGCTCTTCAACGGCGAAGATGACTACATCAGCCGCGGCGGACTCGCGCTCCAATTTGCGGATGGTTCTGCGGCTCTCTTGAAGGGAACCAACGCTTTGCCAGTCGGCAACTGGGTCCATCTCGCTGCGACGTGGCGTGCCAGCGACGGCCTCACGCGCCTCTACAAGAATGGCATGCTCGAAGCACAGACCAATCAAGGCGCCGGCCAGGTGCTTCAGTATCACACTGCTTTTCCTGCACGCCTCGGTGAGTGGGGACCGAACACGCGGCCCAACTCTCATTGGCGCGGGTCCATCGACGAAGCCATGATTTTCAATCGCGCGCTCAACTCGAACGAGGTTGCCGCGATCGTCCGCTCGGGCCCGGAAGGCCTGTGCCGGCTCTCGCTGCCCGATCTGTTGATGCGTAATGTTTCTGCGCCGACAAACGCGGCGATCGGCCAGCCGATCCAGATTTCCTTCACCATCACCAACCAGGGCAGCATCGGGGCCACGGGCGCGTGGCAGAACGCGGTGTTGCTCGCACCGAATCCCGGCGGGATTGGCGCGGACACCATCGCCTCGCTGAGTTACACCGGTGCGCTTCCCGTGAACGCATCCGTCACGCTCACACAAACGGTGATTCTTCCCGGCACGATCTTCGGCCAGCGCTACATCGGCGTGACCGTGGACAGCAGCGGCGGGATTGCTGAACTGATCGAGACGAACAACACCACCTTCATTACGTCGGCGATTGCCATCGCGGCGGCCGACCTCATACCGGGGAGCTTGAACGCACCCGCCAGCGCGCAGTTCGGGCAATCCATTCCCGTCCAGTTCAACGTCACGAATATCGGCGGCGCGACTGCCTCGTCGTCGTGGAACGATGAAATCTATCTCAGCCCGTCTGCGACATCGCTCGCGGGCGCGACGCTGCTCAACTCCGTCGCGGGCTCTTCGCCGCTCGCCATCGGCACGCGCTACTCGCGTGCCCTCAATGCAGCGCTACCACTGACGAGCAGTTCCACGCCGGGAACTCTTTTCATCGTGGTTGTCGCCAACGCGAACAACGTCCAGGTCGAATCCGATGGCGCGAACAATGTCATTGCAGTTCCGATCGCGCTGACACTTCCGCCGCTGCCCGACCTTGTGGTGGATCGTGTTCAAGCCCCCGCATTCGCGCTGCCGAATCGCAACCTCACATTGATCTGGACCGTGACCAACAGCGGCAACGCTGCGGCCGTCGGACCGTGGACGGAAATCATCGGTCTCTCGAATGCCGCGAACGGAGCGATCACGCTCGGAGAATTCCGCCTCACCAACGTGCTGAGTCCCGGACAGTTTTTGCAACGCACCCAATCGGTCTTCGTCCCGAACTCCATGCCGGCCGGCGACTGGAACGTGTTCGCGACAACGGACGCGAACGGTGAAATCGTCGAGGCGAGCGACGTCAACAACGCGACGCTTGCCACCAATCTCGCAACGGTGCCCGCGCTGCTGACGCTGGACGCGCCGGCAACTCTTCTCACGGAATCTGATCTCCCGATCCACGCGACGGTCACGCGCAATGGCGATCGTTCCGCATCGCTCGTTGTCACTGTGACGAACAGCAGCGCGGCCGACCTCGCCATGACGAACAGTGTCACCATTCCCGCCGGAGCATCATCGGCGAGTTTCCCACTGACGCCGATTCACGATCACATCGTCGATGGCAATCATCTCGTCGTCTTTGGCGTGACCAACGCGGATTATCAGGGCGCCTCCTTCGCGATCACGATCGTGGACATCGACGTGCCGACGCTCACGCTGACTTTTGGCGGCAGCAACGTGATGGAAGGCATGACCGTGCCTTGCACCGTGACGCGCGATTACGCGACGAACCGCGAACTCGTCGTGGTGTTGAACGCGGGAGATTCCACGCAGCTCACGCCGCCCACGGCGGTGACGATCCCTTCGAACCAACTCGCGTACATATTCGCGGTGCTCGCGGTGGACAACAATGTCGTGGAGCCGACGAGGACGAACGCGCTGATTGCGAGCGCGGCGGGTTTCCAGTCCACCACGGCGAGCATCGTCACGCTCGACAACGATTTGCCCACTGTGACTTTGCGGGTCGCCGCGCAAACGGTGAGCGAAGGCGCGGGACCGCAGGCAACCGTCGCCACGGTGACGCGCACACCCATCAGCCCGCGCGGTCTGCGGCTCGAACTGCTGAACAGCGACGAGAGCAGCGCGCAAGTGCCGGCGAACATTGTCATTCCAGGCGGCCAGGACTCGGCTTCGTTCCCGGTCGCGGCGATCGATAACCAAACCGTGGACGGTACGCGCACTGTCAGCTTGCGCGTGTTCGTGCTGGATGTTTCGGGCAACGCGATCGCGGAAGGTTCCGGCGACACGCTGCAAGTTCTCGACGACGACGGTCCCACACTGAAATTGACCATCGATCGTGATGCGGTGCCCGAAGGTCAGGCGTCGGCGGCCACGGCCACCATGACGCGCAACACGGCTACAAATGTTCCGCTGACAATTTCCCTCGCGACCAGCGCCACCGGAGAACTCACGGCGCCGCCAACTGTCATCATGCCGGCGGGCGCGAGCAGCGTGCCGGTCACACTCAGCTCCGTGCTCGACGGCGTTTCTGATGGTAACAAAAGCGTGACGGTGACCGCCTCGGCGGGCGGCTTCACTCCGGGCTCCGCGGTGATTGTCGTGACGGATATCGACATGCCTGACCTCGTGGTGAGAAATGTCACGACGCCAACGAACGGCATCACCGACGCGAATTTTGCGATCACGTATCGCATCGAGAATCGCGGCGTCGCGAGCTGCACGTCGAACTTCGTCACGCGCATTTTCCTCAGCAGCGACGCGGTGCCGGGCAGTGACGACCGGTTGCTCAGTGAGTTTCCATTCGAGGGCACGCTGGCGGTGGGCCAGTTCATTGAGCAGACCGCTCAGTATGCGTTGCCGGGCAGGTCCGGGCGTTATTGGATCATCATCGTCACCGACGCGGCGAATCAGGTGCCGGAAGTTTTGGAGAACAACAACACGTTCGTGGCGGCGTTGCCGATCGTTGTCTCGCCGGCTTACACCGCGACCGTTCAAACAGACCTGACCACCGCGCCCGCCGGAACACCGGTCGTGATGACCGGTACCGCCACGCGCGCCAGCGGTGGAGTGATGGAAAATGCGGCGGTGAACATTCACATCGTGGTGCGCGGCACGCGCCGCATCGTGCCGGTGCAAACGGACGCGACCGGTCACTTCATGCTCACGTGGGCTCCGCTCGCGAATGAAGCGGGCAATTACCAGATCGGCGCGGCACACACGGGGGAAGAAATCGCACCAGCGCAAGACGCGTTCACGCTCATCGGCATCAAACTCGCGCCGCCCGTGAGCGAACTCACGGTGACCGAAGGGCTGAGCATCACGGGCCATCTCTCGGTCGTGAATCTAGGCGAAACAACGCTGAGCGGTCTCAGCGCTCAAGTCGTCAGCGCGCCGGCCAATCTCAGCGTGACCGCGACGCTCGCGGCAAACTCGCTCGCGGGAGATGACGCGACGGATCTTGCCGTCGTCATCACGGCGAACAGCGCCACAATTCCATTTGGTGAAGTGCGTGTGCGCGTCACGGCTCCGGGCGGCGTGAGCGCGGAGGCCATTTACGGCGTTCACGTTTCGGCATTGCACCCTCATCTGGTCGCAGTGCCCGACAGCCTTTATTCCATCATGATTGGAGGCAAGCAGACCTCGGTTGAATTTAATGTCGTGAACGACGGCGGCGTCGCCACCGGTCCCCTCACGATCTCGGTGCCCGTCGCGCCGTGGCTGGCGGTCAGCAGCGTGAACCCGATGCCTGCGATGCCGCCGGGCACGACCAATCGCGTCACGCTGTTGCTCACGCCGTCCGTCGATTTGCCGCTCGGACCTTATCGGAACAGCGCCGTCATCAGCGACGGCTTCTCTGCCGGCGTGAGCGTTCCGTTTGAATTCCTCAACGTCTCCGAAGGCAAAGGCCATCTCCGCGTCTCGGTGCTGGACGAGTACACCTATTACGCGGTGGGCGGACCGAAGGTGACGAATGCCACGGTGACAGTCCGCGACGCGATCAGCCAGGCGGTGTTGACGAACGGCGTGACCGGCGCATCCGGCGAGATTGTCTTCACGAATCTCACCGAAGCTTACTACCAGATCGATGTTGCGGCGGACAAACACTCCACCTTCAGCGGAACCATTCTGCTGCGCGGCGGACGGACGAATGACTTCGACGCGTTCCTCTCACGCGAGACAGTGCAATATCACTGGTCCGTCGTGCCGGCGACGATTGAAGACCGCACGCGCATCACGCTCACCACCGAGTTCGAGACGTTCGTTCCCATCCCGGTGGTGACGATTGATCCGCCGCTGATCGACATGAAGGACTTCAGCGGTTCCGTCACGCAGATCAATTTGATCATCCGCAATCACGGACTCGTGGCGGCGCAGGATTTCGTTTTCGATTTGCCGCAGCATCCGGATTTTGAATTCACGTCGCTGGTCAACGAACTCGGGCCCATCCCAGCGATGACGACCATCAGCGTGCCGCTCACCATCCGCCGCATCGGCGGCGGCGGTGGTGGTGCGATGGCAGCCACACGCGTCGCGAAGGCTGCCAGCGGCAGCAGTGGACCGTGCTCAGTCTCCGCGGGCGGTTGCTGGCAGTTGCCTTGCGGCGGTCGCAAGAACAAGCACTGCACGCCGGTGGCGATCATCAACATTGGCAACTGCACGCCACCCGTTCCTCCCGGCGGCGGCAGCAGCACCGGCGGACACAGCGTGCCGCCAGTGTGGGTTGGTTTTCCGAATGGAGCGGTGGGTGGCGGGCAATACACCATCCTGAACACGCCCGGGCCCTTCGTGCCACCGTTCACCTTCGAGCCGCCGAAGATTTGCGATTGCGACCCGGACGACTTCGATGACAAGTGCCTAAAAATCCCGCTGAGTTCGTCGCTCCTGAATTCAGCGCTCGATGCGCTGTCGTCGAAGTTGAACGGCTTGCGATTTGTCAGTGACGTCAAAATCGAAACTGAAGCCAACGTCGAGATCTGCATCTGCTGCTCGAAGCCTGAAGGCCTCGGCGCGAAACTCAGCGGCGGCGGCTCCATCACCTTCAAGGGCAAGGCAACCTTTCCCATGGGCGGCTTTCCGATCACAAAAACTATTTCACGCGGCGGCTTTGACTTCGAGGTGACGGGCAACTTTGGCTGCGTCTACGAGCAGGCGTTTGAATTTCAGGCGTCGGTGAATGGCAAGACGGAGTGCCAGTTTAAGAATCCGACCGTGGACGGCAGTCTGTCGGTGGATTTGCCGGCGACGTTCGGTTGCTCGGCCAACGTGCATGTCGTCGTGCGCCAGAACGGACAGCAGGTCGGTGAACTCGACGTGGGTCCGACGGCGCAAGTGACCTACGGGTTGAGCGGCAGCGTGAAGTATCACAAGGACGATAATTCCAGCTCGTTGACGGGCGAGATTTGCGGGAAGGGCCTGAAAGTTCACATGGGCATTCCAGTGAAGATCCCCGGCATCATCGATACGGATCTGCCGTACGATGAAACACTGGTGGAAGAAAACTGCGGCAGCTTCTCGGGCGGTCCGTCGGCGGCGATCCTTGCCAGGGCTGAAACAACTTATCAGCAAGGCGTGAAGGAGATGCAGCAATTGATCGCCACTGAAATGGCCACCGCGACCACAGCAAAGTCCGCCGCCGATGCGACAAGCACGGCGAGTGCTGAAGAAGGCGTGTGCGCCAAAGTGACTTTGCAACTCAACCAGGATGTCGTGATGGCGCGCAACGCCTTCAACGCAACCTTGGAGCTCGTGAACAATTCGCCGTTGAGTGGATTGTCGAACATCACCGTCACGATCGCGATCGAGAATGAATTCGGTGACACCGTGAATGAAGTCTTCGGAGTGCGCGCGCCCGTGTTGAAAGGTTTGACCGGCGTGGACGGTCACGGCGCGATCGCGCCCAATGCGACCGGCTCCGCGTCATGGATTCTCGTGCCGACTTCAGAGGCCGCACCCTTCGGCCCGACGCGCTACGGCATCGGCGGTGTGTTGAGCTATTGGCAGGATGGAAACACGATCACGATTCCGCTCTTCTCCGCGCCGATCACGGTTTTTCCCGATCCGCGATTGTCGGTGAAATATTTTCACCAGCGCGATGTGTTTGCCGACGATCCGTTCACACGCGATATCGTCGAGCCCACCGTGCCGTTCAATCTCGCGGTGATGGTGAACAATCGGGGACGCGGCCCGGCGCGCGATGTGAAGATTGTTTCCGGCCAGCCGGAGATCGTGGAGAACGAGAAAGGGCTGTTGATCCATTTCGAGATCATCGGCTCGCAAGTGGAAGGCAGCGGGCAGACGCCGTCACTCACGGCGACCCTCGGCGAAATCGCGCCCGGCACGAACAGGATTGCGCTCTGGCTGATGACCAGCACGCTGCAAGGACTCTTTACGGGATACGAAGCCACGTTCATGCACCAGGACAGCCTTGGAAAAACCAACCTGTCCTTGATCGATGAAGTGAGCATTCACGAAATGATCCATCTCGTGCAGGCGCCGGGCGTGTTTGAAGACGGACGGCCCGACTTCCTCGTCAACGACGTGCGCGATGCGGACGATTTGCCGGACACGCTTTACTTGAGCGGCGGCCAGACCAATCACGTGGACGTGGTGCGTGAAGCCACGACTGACGGTACGCCAACGGACTCCGACCTCATCGTTCACTTGAGCGCGTCGGTGCCGGCGGGCTGGGTGTACTTGCGGGTGCCCGAACCTTCGGATGGGAATCTCGTGCTCACGCACGTCGTTCGCTCCGATGGCGTAGAAATTTCCCTCGGCACCAACGCGTGGACAACGGATCGCGTCTTCATCGGTCAAGGTCAGCGGCCGGTTTACACGAACCACCTGCACTTGCTCGACCACAACAGCAGCGGCCAATGGACGTTGTATTACGCTCCCCTGCCCGAGCCGGACACAGCGACGCCCAGCAGCACGATCGCTGCGTTGCCGTCGAGCAGCTACGCGCAGATTCCAGTGAACTGGGCGGGCGCGGATGAAGAAGCCGGCAGCGGCATCGCATTCTTTGACGTTTATGTTTCTGAAGACGGCGGCGCGTTCACTCCGTGGCTGCAACACACCATGGCGAACGGCGGCGTTTACTTCGGCGTGCAAGGCCACAGTTACGCCTTCTACAGCGTCGCCACTGACACGGCGGGCAATCGCGAATCAGCGCCCGCCAGTCCCGACGCACAGACCACGGTGGATCGCGTCAACGTCGCGCCGACGATTGCGGTGACATCGTCCGTCACAATGAATGAAGGCGACACGTTGATCCTCACGCCGATTGCGAACGACGCCGATTTGGATCAATCCCTGACGTTCAGCCTCGGCGCGGGCGCGCCATCGGGCGTGCTGCTGAACAGCGCGAACGGACAGATCACCTGGGTGACCGGTGAAGGCAACGGTCCCAGCACTAATCAGGTTCGAATCATCGTGAGCGACAACGGCGTGCCCACACTGAGCGCCACCGGCTCTGTCTCCATTGTCGTCAATGAAGTGAACAGGCCACCGACGATCGCGCCACTCGCCTCACGCACCGTGAACGAGTTGCAGGCGCTCAGCGTGGTCGTCGCTGTGAGCGATTCCGATTTGCCGGCGCAGGCGCTGAGCTACTCGCTTGGAGCGGGAGCACCGAACGGCGCTGCCATCAACGTCGCCGGAGTGTTTTCCTGGACGCCAAACGAGAACCAGGGGCCGAACACCAACCAGATCTCCATCATTGTCAGCGACAGCGGAACACCTTCACTCAGCGCGACACAATTGCTGACCGTCGTGGTTCGTGACTCGCGCCCGGACTTCGTTGTGAGCGTTGGAGGAACGAATCTGCTCGCTGGTGAAAGCGGACATGTGCCGATGAACATGACGAGCGGCCTCGATCTGACGAACGTGGCGATGGTGCTCCATTTGGATTCCACCACGCTGTCGAACCTCACGCTGACCGCAGCCAGAGCCTCCGTCGCCTCGGCCACGCTGACACCGATTGATGGACACAATTACGCCGTGCGCCTTTGGGCGGTGAACGGCGACGTGTTGCAAGGCGTGGGTGAATTTGCCCGGCTCGCGTTCAGCACCGGCACCAATGCCACCTCCGCGGTCGTTCGATTGCAGCCACAGAACGTCGTGGGAACGCGGTCGAGTGGCCAGGTGATCACCAATGGCGGCGGCGTGCTGGGTCAGATCCTCGTTGTCGGGCGCGAACCCATCCTTAGTGTGAATTCATCAGCGCCGCGCGTCCTGGATGTGTTCATGCGGCCCGGCATCAGCTTCACGGTTGAATACAGCACTTCGGTAACGGGTGCATGGCATTCGCTCGGGACATTTGTTAACCCCAATGCGGCTCGAACGCCCGTCACCGCAACGAACGTCGACGAGGTGATCTTTTACCGGGCTCGATCGGAGTGACTCACGATGACACGGAAGGGCGGCGGATTGGAACGCGGCAACAATTTGTCGCGCACCGAATCACCATCGCGTCGCTTTCAGAAACGCCAGGAGGTCGGCCAGCTCTTCCTTCGTGAGTTGATCGACGAGGCCGGATGGCATGACAGACACGGTGCCCGGACGCATTTCCGCAACGTCACTGCGTGCGATGCGTTGCTCGGTATTCGGACCGGTGGCCAGCACGACTTCCTCCGGCGAATCCTTGCGCAACACACCATTGAACTCATCGCCGGACTTCGTGCTCACCGTCATTGGCTCGTAGCTGCGGACGAAGCTCGCGTTCGGGTAAATCACGGCTTCGATCAGGTCGCGTTCGTTGCGAATCTGTCCGATGCGCGTCAGGTCGGGTCCGACGTTTCCGCCGAGATAACCGATCGCGTGACACGACGAGCACGCGGTCTTGGAACTGTTGAAGATCGCCTGGCCGCGGCGAATGTCTCCGCCCTTCACTGACGCAAGGAGTTCATCAACGTGTTTGTTCTGCTGCGCAGCATCCGTGTTGAGCGAGGCAAGAAACTCGTCAGCGCGCAGTTGCACCGACGGCGGAAAGTTCGTGATCGCGGGTTTCAATATTTCCGGCCGCAAACTCTTCGCCGCTTTCGACACAGCAAGCGAGTCGAACAACCTCAATCCCACCGCTTCGTTCGTGCTCTGCACAAACGCGGACAACAGCCGCGGCAGATCCATCGGGCCGACGCGCTTCAAATGACCGGCGAGTTCCAGCATACGCGCGTTGCTCAACTTCGCTCGCGAGAGCGCAAGCGCGGCGTCGCTGCGTTCCGTCACCGTTGCCTCGCGCACCAGCGTGCCAATCAATCGCGAATACAATGGCTCGCTCAACTTGCGAATCCCGCCGGACACTGCGGCGGCTGCCAACATTCGTGTGGCGAGAGAGACTTCGCCGCTCTCGGCGATTGCAATGAGCGCTTCGTTGACTTCATCCGCCTTTGCTTTCGGCGGCGGGACGGCGCGCACAAGTGAAACGGTCGCCACGAGAAGTCCGGCGTCGCGCGAGCGCAACGCGTTCAGAACGGGTGCGAGCCATGAGTCGGGCATCACCTTCATCCCGCTGCGCGCAAGCACACTCAACGCGACGACCTGTGCGGTCGTATTCGCGGTGGATAAAGTTTTCACGAGCAGCGCCTGCACCGAGTTGTTTCGCGCGAATTGTTCAAGCTGCGATTGCACTTCCGAACGCTGCGCCTCGCTCACCGACGCGAGCTTTTTGGAGAAGAAGCTGGCGAGTGCATCGCCCCACTCGGGATGGCGCGAAACAATCCACGAAGCGGTTTCCTTCAGCAGCGCGTTGGTCGAACTGAGCAGCGGCGTGATCTCCTCGGGCTTTAAGTTACCGCCGGGCATTTGGTCGAGTGCGATGAGCGCGGCGCGCCATATCGCGGCATTGGTTGAATTCAATCGAACTCTCGCACCTGTCACGTCGGCCATCTGAATGAGCGCGTAAATGAGCGAATGCTCCAGCGCGCGATCCCCGATCGCGTGGGCCGTCGCTTCGAACAACCAGTCGGCACGAAGGTCGATGCGCCCCAGAAGCTCCGCCGTCGCGCGGCGAATGGCAGGGGTGCCGTCTTTAAGCAGTCGCTGGGCATCTTCAGCGGCATTGTCGAACTGGTGAGTCGAAGACGCATTGAGCGAGGCGTGAACAACACTAGGTTCGGTGTCCGAAACTCCAGGCTGAATGTAACCAATGCTCGCGGCTGATCCCCATTGAGATAGCGCCCAAACCGCATTTCTGCGGGCACGTGCAGATGGATGGTGTCGAAGCGTATCCGATAATCCGTAGATACTTTCGTCTCCTCCGCGTTTGACCAGTTGCCTCATTGTGCGCTTTTGAACCGCCGGCCTGTAATCGTCGAGGAGGTTGACGAGATTGGATGTCGCAATGGAATTCCATGCAATTAAGAGTCCGTGCGGATCGTTTGCTTTCACCGCACTTTTCCTCCTCACGCGATAAATCCCACCGAGCACGTCCGGCTTGTAGAGCTGCGATGTGGGGCAACACAGCTTGTACCATCCACCGGTGTCGATCACGATCAGCGAGCCGTCCGCGTCTTCGAGCACGTCGGTCGGATGAAAGTCTGTGTTGTCGCTGACGAGGAAATCTGCGTCGCGCGTCTGGTACGTCGCGCCGTTGGGCTCGATCACGTGGCGCGTGATTTTGTGGAGGTTAAAGTTGCAGACGAAGAGATTGTTTTGAAACTCGCTGCCCAGAAGATCCGACTCGTAGCGCACGATGCCGCACGGCGCAGCGGGCCCAAGATGCGTCATGATCGGCAGCAGTTCGCCGGTCCGAATGTGGCCGTCGAGCACATCGTGGTCTTTGCCGTAAACGCCGCCGTAGAGAACGTGGATGATTCCATCGCGTTTGCCGCCAGCGGGATTTTGGAAAAAAGTTCCGGTGAGAAACAATTCACCTTCAGGCGACCATGCGAGTCCCACAGGATTATCCATCCCGCCCGTCATCACCGGCTCGATGCCGGTGCCATCCGGCCGCGCGCGGAAGATGTGCGAAGCGCGCGTGGTGAATTCTTTTCCGTTCGCGAGGGTGTAAGTCTGTTTCGCGAACGCGCCTTTGCACCAGTAAATCCAGCCATCGGGCCCGAGATACGGCCCGTGAAGATCGTTCGCGCAGCCCGTGAGCGTCTTGCCTTGGAACCATTCCTCGCGCACATCGGCCACCCCATCGTTGTTCGTGTCCGTGAGTTTCCAAATGCTTGGCGGCGCGGCGACGTAGAGGGAACCGTCGTGCCACATCGCGCCCTCGGGAAACATCATGTGATCCGCGAACACGATCGTCTTGTCGAACTTGCCGTCGCCGTTGGTGTCTTCGAGACGCAAGACGCGATGCGGCTTTTCGACGAGTTGCTTCTCGGGCTTGTCGTTCGAGCCGGAAGAGTCGGTGACGTAAAGACGGCCTTGCTCGTCAAAGTCCGCTTCGATCGGGCGCAGCGCGAGATTCGTATCCGCGACGAGTTCGATCGTGAAACCGTCCGGCAACGTGAAGTTGTGCGGACCGATCGTGAATTGCGCGGCGCGAACAGAAACGACACACGAAAGCGCGAGGGCAAAAAGCAGCCGGTGGTTCATGGGGGTGAATGTTTGCCCGCGGTCATGCGCACACAACAAAAAAGGCGCCGTCCAATGACGGCGCCTCGCAAAAACTTGTAACCGAAACTTACTTCGCGCCCTGCTCCACCCACGCGCGAACCAGCGCGACTTGGTCCTTCGTCAACGGTGGGATCTTCGCCTTGTTGTCCTTCGGCGGCATGAACATATCTTCATCTGCCGTCGCCTGCGCGATCATGCCGAGGAGCGGACTTTTGGCGGCGTTGCCCGCTGTGACTGCTGCGCCGTTCTCGCCGCCCTTGAGCACGTTCTCAAGCGTCCACGCCTTGAACTTGCCTTTCGGCTTTTCCGTTTCAGGGCCGTGGCATTTAAAGCACGCCTTCTCGAAGATCGGCTTGATGTCCGCATCAAAGGTCACGCCGGTCTTGCTGGACGCGGCGGGCACTTTGCTGAGGTCGAATTTGATATCGTCTGCGTGCGCCGCAACGGCCGCGAACACAACACAGAGTCCCAATGAAAATATTTTGTTATGCATATCCAAGCTGTCGTCAGACGGTGTTTCGGGAAACACATTCAAAGCTTCAAGCGCCTTTCGCGTTTTTCACCTTCTCCCACTTGTTGGTCCTGGCCGATTTGAGGACAGCGTCGCAGACGTATTGCGTCTCCAGCGCCTCGCGGAAGGTCGGGCTGGCGGGTTTGCCGGTGGCCAGGCCGGTGAGGAAGTCCGCGAGCTGGTGAACGAAGCTGTGCTCGAAGCCGATGTTCAGGCCGGGCACCCACCAGTTCTTCATGTAGGGATGGTCGCCGTCGGTGACGTGGATGGAGCGCCAGCCGCGCAGCTTGCTTTCGTCCTTGTGGTCGAACCATTGCAGGCGCTGCAGGTCGTGCAGATCCCACGCGATGCTGGCGTGCTCACCGTTAATCTCGAAGGTGTTAAGCGCCTTGTGGCCTCGGGCGTAGCGCGTGGACTCGAACGTGGCCAGCGAACCGTTGGCAAACCGGCAGAGGAATGCGCACGCGTCGTCAATGCCCACCTTTTCCACCTTGCCGGTGATGTTACTCTTGCGCTCTTTGATGAACGTCTCGGTCATGGCGGTGACCGTGTCGATGCTGCCGTTGAGCCAGAGAGCGGTGTCAATGCAGTGCGCGAGCAGGTCACCGGTCACGCCGGAGCCGGCGGCTTTCACGTCCAGCCGCCACAGCGCGTCGCCGCCTTGGGGGAGATCCTTGGAGATGGTCCAGTCCTGGAGGAATTTCGCCCGGTAATGGAAAATGCGGCCCAGCCGGCCTTCGTCGATGAGTTGCTTGGCCAGCGAGACAGCGGGCATGCGGCGGTAGTTGAAGGAAACCATGTTGGGCACGCCGGCTTTTTCGACGGCTCTGACCATCGGTTCGGCTTCTTTGCCGTCACGGGCGAGTGGCTTCTCGCAGATGATCATCTTGCCGGCCTTGGCGGCGGCGATGGCGACATCGGCGTGCAAGTTGTTGGGCAGGCAAATGTCCACCAAATCAATATCCTTGCGGGCGAGCAGTTTCTTGTAGTCCGTTTCGACGGATTCGAAACCCCACTTGGCGGCGTGGGCCGCGGCTTTTTCGCCGTTGAAGTCGCAGATCGCCTTCAGGACGGGCTGGTATTCGAGGTCGAAGAAATTGCCGACCTTGCGGTGGGCGTTGGAGTGAGTGCGGCCCATGAAGCCGCAGCCGACGAGACCGACATTGAGTTTTTTCATTTTTTAATCGTGGTTTGTGGTGAATGGTTTGTTCGCAATTCAATGGGAAAGCTTGCCTTCCTGGCTAGGCCTTCCATCCGTGGTTTTCCCGCACCTGAATCATGACGGCGTAACTGTCGTTCCAAATCTGCTGCTGCATCACCGCGTTCGGGAACATCCAGCCGTCCCGGCAGACGTGCTTGAACTTCGCCGCCTTCTCCGCGTCGCGCGCGCAAATCGCCTTGAGGACGGGTTTGTCATCGAGATCAAAGAACTGGCTGACCTGCTTGAAAGCATTCGAGTGAATACGGCCCATGAAGCCGTAGCCGATCATGCCGATGCGTAAAGGTTTCATTTTGCGTGGGGATGAAGAAACCGCGTTGGCTGCGAAGCGGCAAGATTAAACGGTGTGACACGCGTGTGTTGTCAGTGCCGATAGCTCCCGCTAAATTGATTGTCCTGACACGCCCGCCACGTTTCGATTTGCGATGAACTTACCAACGACTAGTCAAATCGCCCGTTCGTCATACTCAGTGGGCAGCGAAACCATGATGCCCGAGTGGGGAAGTTTGAAAGGTGTCATGCCGGTCGGGCCGGTGGCGTTGTTGGCTGTGGTGGTTCCCACGATCGTGGCCAGCCGGTTGTCCTGCAGCAGCATGGTCAGCCCGGATGCGGCGCTTCCGGTATTCTGATTCGCCAGCACGATGATGTTGCCGCTGAACACGGGGCGATCCGGTGCAATGTCGGACGACGAAACGTCATATCATGGAAATGCCCAATCGCGTGCGAGGTTTGCATGCTGCATTGTCGTTTCGACCAGCAACGCCGCCGCCCGTTCAACCTCTTTGTAGCTGCGTGCCGATCACCGCCCGGAACCTCATTCATTTCCGTACTGACATCTCATCTTTATAATTCTTCCGTGCGCAACACGAGGTTGCCACCACGGCACGCGGTGAAATGAAACACGTTCAGATCGATGACGATGACAGCGTTTGGCCTCACGATTTACGAGTTCACACACTCGTCAAAGAGTAGTCGCGAAGTCGCCATGCGACCTTGGTGAAGTCCGTCCGGGATGTCCAAATCACAGCAATTCAATTCGTTCCTCGGGGCACGGGCTGCGATTGACATCATTGGATCATTGGGGAGCTAAGCACCTTCTTTCGGCTCATTCGCATACAAACAACTATGAAAACAAAACTTAAAATCATCGCCACGCTGCTGGCGGCGGCGGTCAGCGGCACGGCGCAGGCCCAGCCATTGGTGAACCTCGGACTCGTCGGCGTCGGTCGCCTGTCGGCGGATTCCTTCGATCAACTCGGCGCCGGCGTCGATACGCTGGGCGGCATTTTCTCCGGCATGTGGCTGGACCCGACCTCCATCGTCCACAGTAACGGCACCATACACGTCACGATTTACGGCCTGCCTGACCGCGGGTTTGGAGACGGCTTGCAGGATTTTCACCCACGCGTCCAGAAGCTCGCAGTGGCAATCGACCCTTACTACGGTCCGGGACCAGTGTCCCAGGACCAGATCGATATCGCCAACACGGGCACGATGCTCTTGAGCGTGGGTGGCGGATTATTCACGGGTGCAAATCCCAATGACACCAACATCACGGCCCATCCGCAAAGTCTTGTGGCCGGAATCGGTGGCGGCAAGTGGAGCCTCGACCCGGAAGGCATCGCTCATGCGCCGGGCGGTTCCTGGTATATCAGCGATGAGTATGGACCTTTTGTCTATCGGTTCGATGCGGCCGGCGCTCTGCAGAATATTCTCCCGCTGCCGGATGCGTTCCTGCCGAAGCAAGGCACAGCTTATCCACGCGTCATCAACTACCTCACGGCCTCTACCCTCGCGACGAATGATTCCGGCCGCTACATCAATCGCGGTATGGAAGGCCTGGGCATCACGCCGGATGGCAAGAAGCTGATTGCCTGCATGCAATCGCCGTTGGTTCAGGATGGTGAGAACCGCAATCCCAGCCGCAACGTGCGCATTCTTGTCTACGACATAGATCCTGCATCGCCCACTTACGAACAACCGCTGGCCGAGTACGTCCATGTGCTCCCGCTCAGCGCCGCCGAGGCAAACAACAGGCACACTCCCGTGTGCGAAATCCTGGCAGTGAGTGACAAGAAGTTTCTCATCCTGCAGCGCGACAGCCGTGGTCTGGGTGGCGATCCGGGTCCATTACTCTACAAGCGTATCGTGGAAGTGGATGCCAGCACCGCGTCGAACATCCTCGGCACGGGCTATGACCTGGAAAAGGGAGCGCCCGGAGCGCTGGCACTGCCGCGTTCAGGGCTGCCCAGCAATATCGTCGCCGTCGTCAGCCGCGACCTCGTGGATATATTGAATCCCGCGCAACTCGCCAGGTTCGGACTGAACGCTGTGGCCTCAAATCAGAACGTGAATACGCTCTCCGAGAAATGGGAGGCATTGGCCGTTGTGCCGCTTAATGATCCCGCGGCACCGAACGATTATCTGTTGCTGGTCGGCAACGACAACGATTTCCGCGCGCCGATCGTCTATCATAATGGCCTGCCCGTCGGCACGAATCAGATATTCTCGGACAACATGGTGCTCGCCTTCCGCATCGGTGCGGACAGCGCGGCGCCAACGATTGTCTGCCCGGCCCCGGCCACCGTGAATGCCGGAACCAATTGCACCGCCACGGCGGACCTGCGCTCGAAAGTCGTCGTGAGCGATAACAGCGCCGCGCCAGTAATCATCACACAGACTCCGTCTCCCGTGACACCGCTCGGACTGGGCACGCACACGCTTACCTTTGTGGCCACAGATGCTGCGGGAAACCAAAGCGCGCCTTGCACCACGACCGTCACCGTGGTTGACGTCATGCCTCCGATTGTAACGAGCGTGACACCGAGCAAGAAGCAGCTTTGGCCACCTAATGAAAAGATGGTTCCCATTACCATCAGCGCCACCGCCATCGACAACTGTTCCAGCACATTCGGTTGCGAAATCGTTTCGGTCACCAGCAATGAGGATGGCAAAGACGACGATGACGATGATCATGACAACTGGAAATCCGACAAAAAGTCGAAGGACTGGGAGATCACCGGACCGCTCAGCCTCAAGCTGCGCGCTGAGCGATCGGGCAAAGGCTCGGGACGTTTCTACACCATCACGGTTCGTTGCAAGGACGCAGCGGGCAATGCCGCGACGAGCGTCACGACGGTCTTCGTCCCGAAAGACAAGAACGACTTGGAATCCGGTTTCCGTACCAGCATTCATCCTTACGCAGTGCCGGTTGGATCAGACTACAGCATCATTCCACTGCTCAGCGCCGGCGACCGGGTCCCGCGCACCAGCGACGCCGGTCAGCTTTTCCAGATGATCGGCATCCCCGATGGTCTGGGCGCACATGCCAGCAAGGACGGCACGACGACGGTATTTATGAATCAAGAGCTGCCGAACACCGTGAACTCAGAACCGATCATAGGCCAACCGCTCAGCCGCGGAGCATTCGTCTCCAAGCTGATTCTCGCCGCAGACGCTTCAGTGCTCTCCGGCGATCTGGCCTACAATAATGTTTATGCGGAAAACGTATTTGTCGGTCCCGCCGCAACGGTGAGCAACAGCACTCCTGCATTCACCAGATTCTGCTCTGGTTCTCTCGCATGGAAAGAAGCGGGCTTTGATCGTCCGATCTATTTCTGCGGTGAAGAGTCCGGCGGCGCGAGCACGTTCGATGGCCGGGGAGGACAGGCCGTAGCCATCTTCGACAACGCGGTCTGGACGCTGCCGAGACTCGGCCACATGGCTTGGGAGAACGCGGTACCCCGTCCTGGCGACGGCGAGGAGACCATCATCATGTGCCTGGAAGACGGCGACGTTGGGAATTGCCAGCTCTATATGTATGTCGGTCGGAAAGATCACTCGCGTCGCGCCAGCCCGCTGCGCCGCAACGGCCTGGATAACGGCTCGCTCTACGTGTTCGTGGCAAACGCCGGCAAGCCGACGAACGAGTTGACCTTCCCGAGCGGCAGCTTGAAAGGTCGCTGGGTGCGTCTGCCCGGCGCTGAAAACATGACGGATGTGGAACTCGAGGCCGCGTCCGATGCCGTGGGGGCGTTCGCCTTCGACCGCATTGAGGACGGTGCCTTCCGCCCGGGCAAACCCGATGAGTTCTATTTCGACACCACGGGTGGTGGAGCCAATCAACTGGGCCGCCTCTATCAACTGGCATTGAACGAGGACAATGTTCTCGGGCAGGCAAGATTGACTGTGATGTACAATGCCGACCAGATCATCGCCGCGGGTGGCGATATTGCGGTGAGCCCGGACAACGTGGGCGTCAGCGAAAACTACATAATGATCTGCGAAGACGGCACCGCCCAGAGCCGGCCTGTCATGGCCGCCAATGGCCGCAAAGGCAACATCTGGCGCGGCGACCTCCGCACCGGCGCCATCAAGAACGTGGCTGAGATGACTGCCGTGGGCCGCGACGGAATCGTCACGGGTGCCGGCATTTGGGAAACCTCCGGCATCATCGACACCTCGTCGCTCTTCGGATCCGGCTCGTGGCTGTTCGACGTGCAGGCGCATTCTCCCACGCGGGCACCCCGGCCGAACACCGTGGAAGATGGTCAACTTCTCCTGATGCTGCGCAACCGGTAAGCAAATTCGTTCGTCACGGAGAGGCAGGCCCGGGCACAGGGCCTGCCTCTTCCTTTTCCACCGCAAGATCGTCCTAACAATGCGATGGCAATTACTCATCAGCCCGCCAGGGCCGCCTGAAGCGATTGCAACTCCTCCCCAACTTTTGATGGGTCAGTAAGCGTCTGTGCGATTTCATCGCGCAGCAGTTGGCGGTAGCGTTTGCGCAGGCGATGCACCGCCACGCGCACTGCGCCTTCATCCATCGCGAGTGACTTCGAGGCCTCGGCGTAAGGGATCGCCTGCTCGCCGACCATGAGGTAGCCCTTGGCCTGATCGAATAGCGCCGATTTGCCTTCCGCCGCGCACTCGTCGCGCAACCGCTTGATCACCTGCTCCAACAATGCGAGCGCCCATTCGCGATCGAAGATGCGATCCGGGCTGGCCGCGTCTGGCGGCTCATGTTGCAGACGTTGCTCCGCGCTTTGCCAATCGAGCGAGAGATGTTGCGCGCCGCCGCCGCGTTTCTGGCGTTGGGACTTGTCCCATTCGTTCGCGAGAAAATGTTTCAGCGACGCGAGCAGGCACGCGCGAAACTTGCCATGCTCGGCGTTCAGGCCTTCGAGATAATTCTTTTCCAGGAACCGCGCGAAGAATGCCTGCGTGAGATCTTCGGCATCCTCCTTCGAGTGACCTTTGCGCCGGACGTAAGCGTAGAGAGGAAACCAATAGCCCCGGCAAAGCTCGCCCAGCGCGCGATCCGATTGCGGAGAGGACTTGCGCCCGGCGGACAGCACCATCGTCCAGCGCGTCGTGACGAAATACTCACGCGGCGCGCTGGACTCCTCGGAAGACGCTTGTGATGTGTCGCTCACTCTTTCGCCGTTTCGAACGCCAGCAGATACGGCACCGCGGGATGATTCAATGAGTCTTTGAAGTTTTGAAACTTCTGACTGTTCAGCCAATAGGCATACGTTTTGTTCGGCTCCAGTTTCACCTTAATCACACACGTGCGTTTGCTGGCGTCGTAAGCCGGCTTTCCGATGATCTCCGGCGTCGAATCCTTCCATGCGGTGGACCAACTCCACGTGCCGTCGCGCATCTCCTTGCTGAAGGTGACTTTGATTTCCATTTCGCCGGGACGCACGCCGGTGGTGCCGGATTCGGGCACGGTCTTGATGACGACCGGGGGCATCGCCTCGATCGACTGGGCGCGAGTGGTGAACGCCGTGGAATGAATGACCGCAGTGGCGATGAGTGTGGTGATCAACAGTGTGGGTTTCATGGTTTCTCCTTTTCAGTCTTTGGTTTTGAACACGAGCAGATAGGGAATCGTTGGACGTCCGGCAGTGTCTTTGAAGTTTTGAAATTTCTCGGAATTCAGCCAGAAGCCGTATGTCGTTCCCGGCTGAAGTTTTGCCGTCACGACGCAAGTCTTGCCGTCGGCTTCGTAGCGCGGGCGGCCTATGAATTCTGGCACCGAGTTTTCCCACGCGCTCGACCAACTCCACGAGTCGTCTGTCATCTTCTTGCTGAATCGCGCTCGAATTTCGGTAACGCCGGGCGTCACGCTTTGATCGCCCGCGGCAGGGTGTGTTTCGACGACGACCGACGGCAATTCAGCGATGTTCTGCGCAATGGCCGCTGTCGGAGCGTTGGAGTGAACAGTATTCAACTTCGCGCGAAGCCCCGCGTCCGGCCCGACCAATGCCAGAGCTTGCGAGCGAATCTGCTCGGCTTCATTGCCGCGATCGGCAGCGATGAGCATGTCTACAAGAGCACGCGAATCGTTGACGAACTGTTCGTCCGCCGTTCGCTGTGCGTTCGCCGTTGAAGCCGCTCTGTTCCACGCATCCACCATGCGATTGAATTCCGCCTGTACATCACCGATGTAGCGCAGATAAAGTTCGCGCTCGCGGCTTTTCAGAAGTGCCGCTTTCGCATAATGGATGCACTGCGCTGCGAGCTGCGGATCACGCTTACTCTTACTAATGCGTCGGAACAACTCGCACGTGGCACTGTCGTCTTGTATGTAATGGTTAATCGCGACGACATCCGCGAAGAGGTCGGAATAACCGACGCCGGTATCGCATTTAAGCGCCTTTGCGTCACGAGTCTCGATCAACGCCGCCTTTGCTCGCGGATAACGGCGCGCCAGCTCAGTCCAACTCGATAGATAGTACGAACGCCGGACAGCGCTATATGCTGGGTTAATCTCGGTCGAGTGGTTGTGCAACCAGATATGACGCTGCAAGGCGTCTTCATACCGTCCTGCTTCCATCAGCGTCTTCGCCTCAGTGTCAATCGCGTTCAAATCGGGTGGCACGCCGGGCACAGTGGCAGGCGACCATTTCTCAGCCGACGCTTCGCTCTGCGTTACCGTGGGAATTCCTCGGCGTTTGATCAGTCCCGGCAAAGAGGTGCTCGCTTGGAAAATCGTCCACGTCAGCGCCAGCAACAGTATGGACAGGACTACCACACGAGCACTGCGCCACCACGGAAGTGCCGGCTTGAGAATAGCGGCGCCCGGTGCGTTGCGCGGCTGATTCAACGCGAGTTGCACTCCCCACGCGACGATGAGAGCCGCCAAAACAGCGCGCATCACCAGACTCGGCCAACCCTGCAAACCAAACCATCCCAGCACCGAGTGGCCGGTGAATGCGGAGCCGAATGCGAAAACGATCGTGAGCAATCCGAGGATGATCGCCCACGCGCGCAGGCGCTCTTTCCTGTTCACACGACGTTCAGTGCCGCGTTCGATAACGATGGGAAAGCCAGCCCAGTAAAGAGGCCGTTCATCACCCGCGGAAGTCGCCTGTCCGCTCGGTGCTGACGTGTTGGCGATGGTGTCCAACTGCGACTTCACCTCGCTGGCTTTCTGATAACGGAGTTGGGGATCGTTCTCCAAGGCACGCAACACCACGTCGTCGAGCCGCAGATCGATCTGCACCTTGCGTGATGGCGGCGAAAATTTTCCCAGCGGCAAATCGCCCGTGAGCATTTCGTAGAACACCACGCCCAGCGCGTAGATGTCCGCGCGATGATCCACCGTGAGCGGCTTCTCCATTTGCTCCGGCGCCATGTAGTGCGGCGTGCCCATCACCTGCCCTTCCATCGTGAGGCGATGCGCGTCGGGATTCTGGCCCATGATTTTCGCGAGACCGAAGTCGGCGATCTTCACGCGGCCTTTGCGGTCCAAAAGCACGTTCTCTGGTTTGATGTCGCGATGCACCACGCCCTCGTCGTGTGCATATTGAAGCGCGTCACAAATCTGCGGGATGATCTGCAACGTTTCGCGAGACGAAAGACGTCCGGCTTGTTCGAGTTGGCGGAGATTCGTGCCGTCCACGAATTCCATGATGAAGAAGTGAAGCGCGCCCGCCTGCCCGAACTCGTGAACCGTGACGATGTTCGGATGATTCAATCGCGCCAGCGCCCGAGCTTCGCGATTGAAACGCTCGGCGAAATTCACGCCGCTGGAATTCTCCGCCGGCAAAACCTTCAGCGCCACCCAGCGATCGAGCGCGGGTTGCCGCGCCTTGTAAACCGCACCCATTCCGCCCGCGCCGAGGAGGGACTCGATCTCGAGTTGCGGGAAAAGTTTTCTGGTCTCCTCAAGCGGCGGAGGAGCAAATGGCGTTTTCGCTCCGCCCGCCTGCGTGTCCGAACCTTGGGCCAGGAGACAAGCCGGACACAATCCGGCGAGTGGCCCGCCAGCCATCAATCTCCCGCAGTTCGGACACTGTTTCGCTTCGATCACAATGGTGTTCATCAGTAGACTTCTTGTTTCTCCACCCACCCCAGAAGCGTTTTGAGGAAGTTGTTACACGAAATCTTCGCGCATCCAATTTCGATGGCGGGCTGGGGAAAAGTCCGGGGCGTTTAAGGCACCGGCGGCAGGCGATTTTGGAAACAACAGGTAAACGCAACTCCCTGCGGCGAAGCACTGCCCCACTCAAGCATTCCGCCGATCATCCGCGCGTGATTACGAATCAGGCGTACGCCCAATCCATCGCCCGGGCGTTCCTTCATCGGCTTGCCATTGTCGCTGATTGTGAGCGTCACGCGGTTTCGTTTGTCGCTCAGGATCACGCGGATCTTTTGCGCCTCGCCTTGGACTGCGGCGGAGTCCACCGCTTCTTCAGCGAGCCGAAATAGATGGGTCGCCACATTGTTGTCAGGAATGAGCACCGACCGGGCAATCGTGACGGTACAAGTGACATCGTGCCTGTGCTCGGCGTTCGTGGCGAGTTGGCGCAGCGCCATCATGAAGCCGCACGGCTCCATCTCCACGGGCCGCAAACGGCGTGCAAGCTCGCTGGCTTCTTCCGTCGCTTCGTTCAGCAATTGAGAAAGCGCCTTTGCCTCGGTCGCCTCGGTCAGGTTTTTCGCCTGCAAGTGATACTCGAGCAATGAGGTTTTGAACTTGAGCCCCGTGAGCTGTTGGCTCAACCCATCGTGCAGCTCCTGACGAAAGCGTTGTTGCTCCCGTTCATTCACGGCGACGATGTCATGCTCCAGTTCGACACGGTCGCTGATGTCTTCGTGGGTGATGACGGCCCGCACTGTTCCCGCGGCATCGCATGGCGCTACGCGCGCGCGAAACCACTTCCCTCCCGCTTTCGTCGCGCACGAATATTCCACGACCAAATCGTCGCGATTGCCACAGATCGCCGTTTGAGCGGCTTGGGCCAGTTCAGCGAAGTGCGCGGAATCCGCGCCCAATTTGCGGCAATGCTCAAAATAATTTTTGCCGGGCAACGCGCGATCGGTATGAGTCGCCACAAGGGCGAAATCGCGCCACGCCTTGTTGATCGCGACGACATTGCCTGCGGCATCCAGCATCGCGATCTGCGCGCTCAAGGAATCGAGCGCGGCGAGCGGCACGGGGTGCTCGATCTTGCGCAGCTCGGCAGCCGTCAAGCGTCGCTCCTCGCTGGAGACCGATGGGCGCGATGATGCGCGGGTTGCTTTTCGTTGTTTGGCTTTTGCGACCGTCCTTTTCATCCGCGTTTTGAGAAACGCGTGAGTGCTACTGGAGCAACGGAAAAAACGCTATCGGAATTTTTCCGCGGCAAGCGATTGAAAGAGCTTAACGCGTCTCCCGTTTTCTCACGCGTGAGCCTCAAGCTCGGGAAGACTGCCCCAGTCCTCCAACGACTTGTTTTCAAAAACGAAGTTGCCGCCGCTGAATTGGACCCTAGAATTCGCACGCAGCCACGTGGGGACGGATTTCAAAGGAGGATTTGGCATGGCATCACTTTGGCGGCGGGGAATTTTCGCGATCACCGTGTTCGGCGTGGCAGTGCTCCTGCGTCTGGCTCTGCGCCCCGTTCTCCAAGACCACTACGCCTATCTCACTTTCTTCCCGGCCGTGCTCATCACTTCATTGTATGCGCGCTGGCGGTTGGCAGCGCTCATGGCGCTGGCAGCGGGTTTGATGTCAGAGCGCTTCTTTGCGCCTCCTTCGGATCAATTCACGATCAGCACGGAGCGTGTGGTTGCGGTCACCGGATTCTGGATTGTCTGTGCGTCTGTCATCGCGGTGATCGAGGCAATGCACCGGGCGCAGGCGCGGGCGCAAGTGGCGACGGCTGACGCGGAAGCCAACCGCCAGATTGCGATCCGGTTGAGTTCGCAGCTTGAGCAGCGCGTCCGGACACGCACCGCCGAGCTGGAGGATGCGCATCGGGCGTTGCGCGCCGTGATGGATGGCGCGCCGGATCCCATGGCGTCGGTGGATTTGGAGCGAAGACTCACCGCTTTCAATCGAGCTTACGCAATCGAGTTCGAGGCGCGGTTCGGGGTGCGGCCGGAGATCGGCGCCCGGATGGATGACTTGCTCGCGGCGTGGCCCGGTGAACAGGCGAAATTGTTGTCGCTCTGGGAACGCGCGCAGCAGGGGGTCATGGTTTCAGAAGAGGCCTTCGGCGATCCGCAGCGCGGCGAACGGATCTACCAGTTCAACTCGAGCTTTATTCGCGACACCGCGGGCGATCCCGCCGAGCTCGTTTACAGCGTGCGCGATATCACCGATCAGCGCCGGGTCCAGCAACAGCTCCAGGAAATGAACGAAGTTCTGGAACGCCAGGTGTCGGCGCGCACCGAACAACTCTCCGAGACCATGCACGCGCTGGAAGCTGCGCGCGATCAGCTTCAACTCGTGGTGGACAATGTGCCGGTGGGAGTCACGTATTGCGACGCCAGCCAGCGCCTGCGGTTCGCCAACCGTTATGACGCCGAGCGTTTCGGAAAAACTCCCGTTGAAATTGTCGGCAAGACGGTCTTCGAGATTGTAGGGCCGGACGCTTACGCTGTCTTCAAAGGAGAGATCGAACGCGCGCTCCGAGGTGAGACGCTGCACTTCGAGCGGCTGATTCCATTCGCGCAACTGGGGCCGCGCATCATGGAATTGAACTACGCGCCCGATGTCGCACCCGACGGAAACGTGCGTGGATTCGTGGCGCTGATCGCCGACATCACCGAGCGCAAACGCGTCGAGTCGGCATTGCGCGAAGCTGAGACGAAACTGCGGCATCATTCTGCGGAGCTGGAAGATTTGGTGGCCACACGCACGGCGAAGCTGACGGAAACTGTCACTGAGCTGGAGTCATTCGCCTATAGCGTGGCGCACGATTTGCGCGCGCCTTTGCGGGCCATCACAAGTCTCACCGCGCTGATCGAATCTGAAATTGGCGCCACTGCGCCGCCCGACGCCCGCGATTACATGGAGAGAATCCTCCAAGCGGCGGCACGCATGGATGCACTGATTCGCGACCTGCTCGTGTTGAGCCGCGTCGGCCGGACGGACATCACGTTTCATTTCATCGACCTCGATGCGCTTGTCCGAACACTCGTCGCTGAATCGCCGGATCTGCAAATGCCGCGGGCCGAGGTGACCATGGCGAAACCCCTTGGCGTGGTGCTGGGCAACGACATGTTGCTCACGCAAGCGCTGTCGAACCTGCTGGGCAACGCGGTGAAATTTGTCGAGGGCAGGCAGCCGCGCGTCGTCGTGAGCAGCGAGCACACCGACTCCTCCGTGCGGGTCTGGATCGAGGACAACGGCATCGGCATTGCGCCGGAGTTTCACAAAAAAATCTTCGGCATCTTCGAGCGGCTCGACAAGCGGTTCGAGGGAACGGGTGTGGGGCTCGCGATCGTAAGACGCGCGATTGAACGGCTCGGCGGGACAGTGGGCGTCGAGTCACAGCCCGGACAGGGAAGCCGCTTCTGGTTTGAACTGCCGAATGCCGATGCTGGCAAGGCTGCGGGCGATGTCGGAGCGGAGAGCTCCAAGTCTGCGCGTTGATCAGCCGCCAATGTTCGTGCAGGGATGGAGCCCTGCGCTCCGTCACTGCACACGCAGGCGATAGAAGCGCGACGTTCCCGGAGCACCGGGATCCATGATGTTTGTGACAGGACCTCGGTTGGTCGCAATGGCGGTCCAAGCCGGGTCGGTGAGAAGATTCTTGAACTCCAGCACGTACGATTGATCGGAGTTGCTGTTGAGCACGGATACGCTGATGCCGTTGGTGGAGGGAACCACGGACAAAAGTACTGGAGCGATTACGGGACTGCTGTTCACTGCTTCCGATTTCGAAACTCCCGCGAAGAATGACGGACCGCCGAAACTCGCCAGATTGGTCGCTGTCAGTGTAACGATCGAGCTTGTGGCCCAGCCAACACTGTTCGTGATCACCAGGTTGTAAGTGCCGCCGACCTGCACGTTGACCACCCGGAGTGTAAGGTTCGTTTCATCGACGAGGCCGGTGTTGGTGTTGAAATACCACAGCATCGTAAACGGCGTCGCACCGGTCACGGTTGCAGAGAAAGTCGCCGTGCCACCGGGCGGCACATTCGTGCTCGCCGGCTGGCGGAGGAAAATCGGCGGTCCGACGTTCGTGCCGTTGGTGTTCACGTTTGCGAAATTCGTGAAGACCAACAAAACGGGAATGTTGGTATTGCTGAAGTCGCTCCCATTTCCCACCTGCCCCGCGTTGTTCCAACCCCATGCCCAAATGGACCCATCCGTCGCTCGCGCCACCGAGTGTTTGACACCGGCCTCGATGGACGCCCAATCACGCTGCAAACCGATTGGAACCGGCAGCGGTCGATTCGCCAGGTTCGTCTGGCCCGAAATCAAACCTGTTTCTCCGTTTCCAAGCTGGCCCACATTGTTCGCTCCGAAGGCGAACATCTTGCCTGCGGTGTTGACCGCCAGACTGTGGTCGAAACCAGCGTCGATCACTTTCCAATCGGCATTGGTTCCAATTTGGATGGGAGTAGGAAAAACGTTCGTAGCCCGATCCATGTTGCGATTGGTGAGGCCGAAGTTGCGTCCCCACATCCACAAAGATCCATCGGTGCGCAGTCCCAGCGAATGGCTGACGCCCGCGCTGATGGTTGACCAAATCCCATTCGTGCCGACGCGCACCGGAGAATGAACTTCATTCGTGCTGCTGTTGCCCAACTGGCCGGAATCGTTGCGTCCCCAACCCCAGATCGTGCCGTCGGCGCGCCGCGCCAATGTGAACGATCCACCCGCACGGACTTCGACCCACGCGCTGTCCACTCCCACCTGAGTCGGAATGAGGACGTTGTTCGTGTGACCAAGCCCAAGCTCGCCGTTCTGATTTCCGCCCCACGCCCAGATGGTTCCGTTTGTGCGCAATGCGACGCTGTGAGTTGCACCAGCCTCCACCTGCACCCAGTTTGTGTCGCCGCCCACGCGCACTGGCACGCGGGAGTCGTTGGTGGTGCCCACGCCCAGTTGACCGCGCGCATTGGCGCCCCACGCAAACAGGCTTCCATCCATTCGGAGGGCCAAAGCATGCGCCACGGCACTGCTCCCGCCGCTGGCACGCCCACCCGCGGAAACGCTTAACCAGTCCATGTTGGTACTGGTGCGCGTCGGGATGAATCGATTCGTGGCGCCACCATCGCCGAGCTGCCCTGTGGCATCCGATCCCCATGTGAAAAGTTGATTACTCACGAGTGCGGATGAAAAGCGATTTCCAGCGCCAATCGAAATTGCAGGCCGCGTCAGGTTTAGCGAAACCACCGTGACGAGAGATGTTCGGCTGTAGTTGGTTCCAATCGCATTCATCACTGTGACGTCGATCGCGATGGGTTCAGGCAATGGAACGTCACTTACGAAGTTAAGGGATGCGTTCGTGGCATCGGGCACAGACACTCCGTTCGTGTGCCATTGGAAGGAAAGTGGTGCAGTCCCGGCAACGCCGATTTCCAAACGGAGAATCGAGCCGACGGAAATAAAATGATCGGTCAGATCGGAGACGATCACTGGCGGGGCTGACGCGATCACAAGCTCCGCTGAACGGACCTCCACCGGCTGGAATCCATTTGAAATGCTCACACTGTAGTTACCCGCGTTGGTCGCCTGCACATTGATGATGGCCAATGTTGGATTCGTTGCACCCGCCAGGACGACGTTGTCACGGGTCCATTGATAAAAGAGCGGCGCTGAAGATTGGGCCACCACGGTGAATACAGCCGTGGTGCCAACCGTGTTGGTAAGACTGGCTGGATCTTGTGTGACAAAGATTTCGTCGTGCGTCGAAGTTGCAGTGTGTTGCGCGTCTCCACGGAACTGACTCCATGGCGTGTCAGAGGCGGGAACATCATCCAGCACGGCGTAAATGGAACGTCCGACCGAAAAATAAACGGTGCCATCACGGTCGATGACTGGCGAGCTGCGCATCGCACCTTTGAATTTATTGAAGTACCATTTCTCCCGGCCCGCGGCGGTGACCGCATAAAGCGTGTGGCCATCCGTCCCCGCATAAACAGTCCCGTCCGCGCCAAGGCTGATGTCGCTTCGGATCGCACCTTTGGTTCGCCCGGTGATTGGGAATCGCCAGATCACACCCTCGTCATCAGTGCAAAGGAGGCGGCCGCCGTCCGTGCCGATGAAAAGTCGTCCTGCTGCGCCGGAGGCGCCCGAGGAACGCACATCTGCCCCCGCGTTCAGACGAAAAATGAGTCCGTTTGTTCCCGCCGATGCATTGGTCCCCGTGCCCGCGCCACCGGCCACCTTGTATATGAACCCATTATTGGCCCCGAAGTAGATCGTGCCATCCTCCGCCACCACGGGAACGTCGTGAATCGAACTGCCTGCATGAAACACACCCGCCTGGACGCCATCCGACGTGAGCGTAAAGACAGTGCCGCCCGAGAGAAAAACAATATCGCCCAGCAGCGTGACCACTGGGGAACTTGTCACATCGCCTTTCGCATTGAACGTCCAGGCATTCGTCGCACGGAAATTCGTCCCCTGATCCGACGGCACGGCATGGAGTTGGTTGTCTTTGGAACCGATGTAAAGCATCCCGTCCTCATCCATGGCCGGCGAACCGACGAAAGCCGCGCGAGTGCGATAACGCCACATCAAGCCGGGACTGTCCCACGCATTCGTCACGGCGACCAAAGTGCCATCCGTAAACGCCAGGTACAACGTACCATCCGGACCGAGGAGCGGAGCCGAACATTGTCCGCCGCCGAAACGTGGAGCGGGCGTCGGGTAAATCAATGAGCCGTCCTCCATGTCAAAGGCGTAGAGACGTCCATCACTACCGCCGGCATAAATCAGAAGACTTTCTTCATCGAGCGCGGGCGATGAGAGACGGGCCTTTATACGCTCACTTGTCCATTTAGCGTCTCGAGATGACCCAACACCCGCCTGACCCAGGAGGTTGGAACAGAATGCGGCGAGAACGGCGGCGATGAAAAAACTCCTGAGACTGTTCATGTGACGGTCAATACACTGCGGGAACGCGGTCAATTGAAACGCATCTTCCCTGAACTTTCAGAAACCCTGCAAGTCTTATCACTGGTCAACACGGCGCGGCGCGAAAAGTTGCGGCGATCGCGCACGATTCACTTCAGCGCCTTCACTGCCCGGACGATCGCCGCAGCGTCGATGCCGTAATGGGCCATGAGTTCTTCGCCTTTGCCCGAGTGGGGCAATTCATAGATGGCGAGCTTCTGAACACGGATTCCTTCGGCGCTCAATTCGCCGGCGACTGCATCACCGATTCCACCTTCCGGATAATGGTCTTCGACAGTAACGACGCGTCCACCAGTCTTGCGCGCGGCACTCAAGATCAATTCCTTCGCCAGAGGCTTGACCGAGTATGCGTCGATGACGGTGATCTTCACACCTTCGCGCGCGAGTTCGTCCGCCGCCTTCAATGCTTCAAAGACCGTCACGCCCGCAGTGACAACGGTGGCGCGGTCGCCTTCGCGCAACACCTTCGCGCCGCCGATCGGAAACGTGTCGGCGTTGTCGTAAATCACCGGCGTCTTGGGCCGCGACGTGCGCAAGTAGGAAATGCCTTGGTGCCGCGCCATCTCTTCGACGAGCTTCTCCGTGCTCACGGCATCGCACGGATACAACACCACGCTGCCATGCACTGCCCGCATCATGGCGAGATCTTCGAGCGCCATTTGCGAACCACCGTCTTCACCAATGCTCACGCCAGCATGCGAACCCGCGAGTTTGATGTTCGCCATCGAATGACTCGCCATCCGAATCTGGTCGTGGGCACGCGTGAAAAACGCCGCGAACGTGGACGCAAACGGCGTGTGCCCGCGCGTGCCAAAACCCGTCGCAACACCGACGAGATTCTGCTCCGCGATAAAGCACTCGACGAAGCGTTGCGGGAATTTTTTCATGAACTTCTCGCTGTAGGTGGAGTTCTTCGTATCGCCGTCCATCGCCACGATGCTTTGATCTGTTTCGCCGATTCGCGCCAATGCGTTCCCGTAGGCTTCGCGGGTCGCGACGGTCTTTCCTTTTTCGTAACTGATCGGCGGGAACTCTTTTGGCTTCTCGTGCGCCGGCGGCTGTTTGTCCTCGGGCTTCGCAATCTCAATCCCGCACTCAGCCGCCCGCTTCGCTTTTGGCCGCAACTCCGCGATCGCCTTCTCCGCTTCCTCGGCGCTCAACGGTTTGCCGTGCCAGCCTTCGTGATCCTCAATCCCGGGAATGCCTTTGCCCTTTACTGTCTTCGCGATGATCGCGAGCGGCTGCTCTCCCAATCCCGCCGCGTCGAGCACTTCGAGAATTTCCTCCACGTCATGCCCGTCGATCACCTCGGTCCGCCAGCCGAATGCGGCGAACCGCTTTTCGTACACATCAAGATCCCAGCCAAACGCCGTGGGCTGGCTTTGCCCGAGGCGATTCACATCCACCAGCGCCACGAGATTGTTCAACTTGTAAATCCCCGCGAACGACGCCGCTTCCCACACGCTGCCCTCCGCGCACTCGCCATCGCCAAGCAGGACGTAAGTGCGGAAATCCAACTGATCCATGCGCGCGCTCAACGCCATCCCCGCGCCGACGCTGAGCCCTTGCCCAAGCGATCCCGTCGCCACGTCGATGAACGGTTCGCGCGGCGTGGGATGACCTTCCACATCGCTGCCGAACTCGCGCAGGCGCATCAACTCACTTTCAGGCAGCACTCCAAGTTCGGTGTAAACGGCCCAGAGCAACGGCGCCGCGTGCCCCTTCGAGAGAATGAACCGATCGTTGTTCGGATGCTTCGGGTTCTTCGGATCAAATCGCATGTGCCCAAAGAACAACGCGGCCACGAGGTCCGCCGCGGATGCCGACGACGAAGGGTGTCCACTACCCGCGCGCGTCGTTGCGGCAATGCTGTGAATGCGAAGTTGATTGGCGATGGCCCTGAGTTGTTCGATGCGTTCCTCGTTCATTTCCTGCTCCTTTGGCGGGGAACGTAGCGTGAGAGCGGGGAGTTGGAAGGACGAAATGGCGTTGCAGCGAAGCGACTGTGCGGGCCCACGGTTCGGTTGAATGGTTAACCTTCAGGTCTCGGCGCTTCCTTCAAGCTCCGTCAATTGAAATGGGCGATGAGAGCCGCGAACTGCTTCGAGCAAAAATTCTTTCAACTCCGGACTGTCCTGCCGCCAATCGTTCTCCTGCTCACTCCATTGCCGCACCGCCTCCAGCACGACCTCGTCGGCACTACGAAAGCCGCCGCTGCGCACTTTTCTTTTCACGAAGGCTTCCAACTTTTTTGGGAGCGTGACTGTCATGAGCGAACAAAATCATGGGTTAATATCC
>JBBRBM010000028.1:0-41525 GCA_038205745.1 Verrucomicrobiota bacterium
GCCCTGCCGGCTCCGTCTCATACTCCGCCGCGCTGACCTCCCAGCACTCATCCAGGCCCAACAATCGTTCAAATGCTTTTTCAGGTATCATCCCAACATCCTATCCCATCTCCTCCAGCCACTGGAAACAGCGCGCAACCCTTTTGGCCGGCAAATCCGCATTGATCAATAAAGCCCTGTTTAGCACGGCGCGGCCGCTGCCGAAAGCAGTGGACCAACAAAAACCAGGCGCTCGCCGCCGGAAAAATCAAAAAGCAAGAAACATGAAAACTACTAAGCAACTTATCCTAACGTTCGTTGTCCTGTCGCTGCCCGTCAGCAGGGCGATTGCGGCCATCACTTCCACGGACGAAATCTTCACCCGCATCACCACCGGCAGTATCGTTACCGACGGCGGAGAGTCAGGCTCAGCCACCGCGGTCGATTACGATGGCGACGGCTGGCCGGATATCTACGTTGGAAACGGCGGCGGGGGATCGGACGCGCCCAATTTTCTTTACCGCAATAACGGCGACGGCACTTTCGCCCGGACCAACGTGGCCGGGGTCGCGACGGATCTTGGGAAAACTGTCGCGGCGGCCTGGGGCGATTACGACAACGACGGATTCCCGGACTTAGTCGTCGCCCATTGGCCCAATCAGAAAAACTTTCAATATCGCAACAATAGCAACGGCCAGTTTACGAAAATCACCCAAGGCCCCATCGTCTCGGATGCGGGATCGATCGACGGATGCGTTTGGGGAGATTACGACCGGGATGGATGGATTGACCTTTTTGTAGCGATGGACGTTGGCAACCATCGTCTCTACCACAACCAGCGCGATGGCACTTTTTCACGAGTCGCTGATTTGCCTGCCGTCGGAGCGGCGGCAAACCCAGCGTGGGTGGACTACGACAACGACGGTTTTCCGGACCTGTTCGTCCCGGCCTGGCGGGGAGTCGGCAAGAATGCTTTGTACCACAACGATGGCAACGGCACTTTCACCCGCATCACCAACAGCCCGCTCTCGAGCGAGGGCGGCCTGTCGCTATCCTCAACCTGGGGCGATTACGACAATGACGGATTTCCCGACCTCTTCGTGGCGAACGGAAATTATGATGGCGGCCAGTACCGAAACTTTCTTTATCACAACAACGGCGATGGCACGTTCACGAAGATCACCACGGGCGCGATTGCCACCGGTAACGGGGATTCCGCAGGCGCCGCATGGGCAGACGCGGACAACGATGGCGACCTCGACTTGCTCGTTATCAATGCAGCGGGGCAAAATGAATTTTTCTACCTGAACAACGGCGACGGCACGTTCACCCGAATCACGCAGGGCTACCTGGTCAATTCCGGTGGGGCTAGCAACGGGGCCTTGTTCACGGACTATGACCAGGACGGCTTCCTCGATCTATTCGTGGCGAATTGGAACGCGAACAACTGGCTGTTCCGAAACAAGGGCAATTCCAATGGCTGGTTGAGGGTGAAGTGCGTTGGGACCGCGTCCAATCGTTCCGCCCTCGGTGCCAAGGTGCGGGCCAAAGCGACGATCGGCGGCAAAGCTATTTGGCAGCTCCGCGAGATTTCCAATGGCGACGGCCTTGGGAACGGCACCTTGATCGCACACTTCGGCCTGGGCGATGCGACGAATGCTGAGACGCTGCGCATCGAATGGCCCTCCGGCACCGTGCAAGAGTTTCGAGATGTCGCCGCCAACCAGATGCTCGCCATCCAGGAATCCATCGTGGACATTTTCCCGGCCAAAGCCGATGTGTCGTTGGGCGCCATGCTCACCTTGAGCGTCACCAATGCTCCGCCGGACTCGACCCTGCAATGGCGTCTCAATGGCGTGGACATTGCCGGAGCCACCAACGTCACGCTGGAATTCAGCAGCGCGACCACCAACCTGAATGGCGCTTACAACATCGTGCTCAGCAACGCGACCGGACTCATCTTCCCCCGGCCCTCCGTCGTGCGGGTCTTCGATCGGCCCCTCATCATCGCCCAGCCGCAGAGCACCAACGTGCTGGCCGGAACAAACGTTACTTTGAGCGTCACCGCCTTCAGCCCCTCTCCCATCACCTATCAGTGGCAGTTCAACGGCGTGGACATCCCTGGACAGACTAGTCCCACGCTTACCATCACCAACGTGCAGTTCGCCCAGGATGGTCTCTACACCGTCGTCGCCACCGACTCGGTTGACTCGATCACCAGCCAGCCCGCAGCGTTGCGCATCCTAATCAAGCCGGTCATTGTGCAGGGGCCGATCAGCCAGAGCGTCGTCACCGGAGGCAACGTCACCTTCAGCGTCGAGATCACCGGCAACCCCGCGCCCTTCCTCTACCAATGGCGGCAGGGCTCCACCGTCCTCGCCAACCTCGTGCTCACGGACAAAACCGCGTACTTCACCTTGAACAACGTCCAGCCCGGCCAGGCCGGCCTCTACCGCGTCGTCGTCACCAACGCGGCCTTGCCGACGCTGACTTTGAACGCTTCGTGGAACCTCACCGTGCTGCCTGACACCGACGGCGACGGCCTGCCCGACACGTGAGAAACCGCCCACGGCTTGAATCCGGCCGATGCTACCGACGCTGCGCTCGACGGCGATGGGGACGGGCAAAGCAACCTTGCCGAATACCGCTCCGGCACCAGTCCCACCAATGCCGCGAGCCTCTTGAAACTCGAAGGCGTGACCCGCGCCAACGGTCAGGCGCATGTGAGCTTCAATGCGGCCTCCAACCAGACCTACACCGTCGAATGGTGCCTACAGCCCGAGGGCGGCACATGGTCCAAGCTGACCGATGTGCCAGCCCGCGCGAGCGATCGCCTGGAGAGCGTGACGGATGGCAGCGCCAGCGAACCGGCCCGTTTCTACCGAGTCATCACTCCGCGCCGGCCCTGAGCAACTGGCAAGCATTCCAACATTCCAAGTCTCCGCGCGTGCGGAGACCGCGAGTCTCGGCGGGAGAACTGTGTGTCCGCCGGGACTCGTGCGTTTGCGCAGGCCAAAGCGCCCGAGGGTCCGAGCCGGACTGGCCCATGGCGCAGTCCAAGACCTGGCGGACTGGCCGGCCGCCTCGGTGAATGCGGAGTGTCTTGGAGAGCGATAGCGCTGTCCCGCATTTCCCTCGGGAGCGTGATGAAGTTGATCGCGTGTTCTTTTCAGTCCTCATCTCACGTCCGTAGCTAGAATTCCGGATCGACTAAATTGTCCGGAACCGGGATCTTCCAGCATCACTATGAAACGAATCGCGCTCCTCGTGTTGGCCGTACTGGCTGTTTTGTCGCTGATGTCGCGGCATGCCGCCGACGCGCCGCGGCTTTGGAAGATCCCGCCTATCTGGCCCGCGCCCACTCTCGCCGAACTCGATGCCGGTACGGAACTGCGCTGATCCGAGACGACCGTACGGATTTGGTGCTTCTGTCGCCTCACAAGAGCGGCTATCGCTTATGCCGTGAGTGAGTTCACGCGCGTTCTCGACCAGATTCAGCAAGGCAATGAAAAAGCCGCGGAAGTGTTGTTGCCTTTGGTTTACGAGGAACTCCGCAAACTGGCGGCCCACAAGATGGGCCGCGAAGCACCCGGCCAGACTTTGCAGCCGACCGCGCTCGTGCATGAGGCCTGGCTTCGGTTGACGGGCGCCGAGAGCAAGGCCTGGGACAGCCAAGGGCATTTCTTCGCTGCCGCCGCCGAAGCGATGCGGCGCATCCTGATCGAGCGCGCCCGCGCCAAAAGCCGACTTCGGCGCGGCGCCGGTGCTGAGCGGGTGTCTTTAGACCAGGTGACGGTCGCTGCGGACGATCCACCGGATACGGTGCTGGCGATCAATGAAGCGCTCGAGCGGTTGGCGGCGCGCGATCCATTCAAAGCTGAAGTGGTGAAAATGCGCTACTTCGTCGGATTGAGTCAGGACGAAATTGCCCGCGCGGTCGGTGTCTCCGAGCCGACCGTTCGCCGGCACTGGGCGATTGCGCGCGCCTGGCTCTACGCCGAGATGAAATCTCAGCTCAAGAAATAATCCGCGATTGGTGATCGTTTTCCCGGACGGACGGCGCATTGGTCAGTGAGCGACACAACACTCGCTTGGAAAAATACTCATGAATTCTACGAACGACATCGCCGCCAAACGGAAGGCACTGAAGAGCACTGGCTTGGATCTAGGAGATTCCTTAGGCTTTGAGGAGGACGCCGGCCACGCCGGGCGCTTTCAGGCGTTCCAGAACGGGCGGATATACTGGCACCCGCAGATCGGCACCCACGAAGTACATGGCGCCATCCTTACGAAATATCTGCAGCTCGGTGGGCCGGGAAACCACCCGAGAACCGGTCGCCGCGAGCTGGGCTTCCCCCGCTCCGACGAGAAACAGACTCCCGAAGGCTTTGCACGCGTCAGCGAGTTCGAGCAAGGGGCGATCTATCACGGTTATGATGCCGGTGCGGTGCCGCTCTACGGGCCGCTCTACAAGGAATGGTCAACAAAGTATCCGCTGGCCAGCGTTATCAACGGATTCCCTTTGATCGAGCCCTTCACGCTCCCGGGCAAGACCCAGGCGGCGATCTTCAGCAACGGGTTTACCTTCACGATTCGCGATTTACAGCGATGACAACGGCGGCACGCCGCTTGGTGGACTGCTGACCAACTCCGCGACGGGCGTGAGCAACGGGCTGTTCACCGTGACGCTGGATTTTGGCAATCAATTTCCCGGCGCGGCGCGCTGGTTGGAGATCGGCGTGCGCAGCAATGGTGGCGGTGCGTTCAGCGTGTTGTCGCCGCGTCAACAAATCAGAGCCACTCCCTATGCCATCACCGCCGGGAATGTCACTGGCCCAGTGGCGGCGGCGAATATCACGGGGACGCTTCCCGTAACGCAATTGCCATCCACTGCTCGATGACGATGGCCCGGGCAGCGGGCTGAATGCCGATTTGCTGGACGGACTGGATGCCACGGCATTTTGGAAACTGGGCGGCAACGGCGGCACATCGCCGGGCACGCACTTCCTCGGCACGACGGATTTTTCGCCGCTGGAGTTCAAGGTCAACGGCCTGCGGGTTGGGCGATTGGAGTTGCCGGGCGACGGCGCGCCAAACGTGGTCTTTGGCGCACCGTTCAACTTCGTCGCCCCCTTTACCGTCGGATGTACGATCGCCGGCGGCGGAGCCACCAATCTGTTCGGCCTGGCGCGAACGAATTCCATCCTGTCGAGCTACGGCACCGTCGGCGGTGGCGTGGACAACCGGATTGCACCGGGGGCTGCCTTTGGCGTCATCGCTGGAGGATTCGGGAATGACATTGGGACCAACACGCCCGCGAGCGTCATTGGCGGCGGGCAGGACAACTACATTGCGGTCAACGCGGAGATGGGAACCATCGGCGGGGGCAGTCTCAACACCATCGGCGCCAACTCCGCCTACGGCACGATTGGAGGAGGTGTCGGCAACCAGCTCCTGTCCGGCTCGATTTACTCCACGATCGCGGGTGGCAATCTTAACGACATCGGCGCCAACGCGAGTTTCAGCGCGGTCGGGGGCGGGGGCGGCAACCACATCGGAGCCGACTCCGCCGCGGCCACCATCGCCGGGGGCTTTGGCAATAACATCGGGACAAACTCCGCCCGGAGCGCGATTGGCGGAGGTTTCAATAACACCGTCGCGGCCAATTCCCAGTCGGCGGTCATTCCCGGAGGCGCAGACAACGCTGCCGCCAGTTACGCCTTTGCCGCCGGCCGTCGCGCCAAGGCCAATCACACTGGATCCTTCGTCTGGAGTGATTCCACCGGCCTCGATCTGGCCTCCACAACGAACGATTCTTTGACCATGCGGGCCTCGGGCGGCTATCGGCTCTTCAGCAACACCGCAGCCGACGCGGGCGTGGCGTTGGCTCCCGGCGACACTGCCTGGAGCGTCCTCTCGGATCGCAACCGGAAAAAGGACTTCGCCCCGATGGACAGTGTGGCGGTGCTGGAAAAGTTGGCCGCGCTGCCCATCACCCGGTGGCATTACCAATGGGAGGAGGCAGACGCCACGCCGCATCTCGGCCCCATGGCCCAGGACTTCAAGGCCGCGTTCTATCCGGGTCGCGATAACACCGTCATCACCACGCTGGAAGCCGACGGCGTGGCGCTGGCGGCGATTCAGGGGCTGAATGAAAAAGTGGAAAGCGGAAAGCGGAAAGCAGAAACCAGCATCCAGGAGCTCAAAGCGGAGAACGCCGAATTGAAAGCGCGGCTGGAGCGACTGGAACAACTCCTCAACGCCAAGAACGGAGGTGGGCGATGAGTGCGCGAAGCGTGTTGGAGTGCGGCAGCCCTCTGCCGCTTTTGCACTCCTCCGCGAGGTCGGCCAGTTCCGAAAGCGCCCGAGGGCTGGCGCAGTCCAAGCCCTGGCGGACGTTCGTGGCGTTGCTGGTGTTGCTGGCCGCCGCGACGGACTCGCACGCCCAGAGCTACTCGATTGACTGGTTCAAAGTCGCCGGTGGCGGCGGCACCAGCACGGGCGGCGTGTATTCCGTCAGTGGCACCATCGGCCAACCGGATGCGGGCGGGCCTATGACGAACGGCCTCTACTCGCTCGTCGGAGGCTTCTGGGCGCTGCCCACGCTGGTGCAGACGCCCAGCAGCCCGACGCTCCGCATCACCAACGCCGCCCCCGGCTTCGCCACGCTCTGGTGGACGCCGCCCACGCCGGGCTTCACGCTCCAATCCACCGACAGCCTCTCGCCGACCAACTGGGTCAACGCTCCGAGCGGCACAAACAATCCCACTACTATAGCGGCCACGTTGCTGGAGAAGTATTATCGGCTCAACAAACCGTGACTTTGCCGCGCTCCGTTTCATGGCAACCGAAGCCAAAACAGTGACTGGCACTTAATCGCGCCTGTTGAAAGTCCATTCGTTGACAAGGGGATGACACATCCGCATATTGCGCCCCGCTTTTTTGCGGATGGTAGGTTACCCAAGTGGCCAACGGGGGCAGACTGTAAATCTGCTGGCTTACGCCTTCGATGGTTCGAATCCATCACCTACCACCACTTCGCCAAACTTTGTCTTCCTGGATGTGACCAACGCAGCCAACCCTTTTGCTCCGTTGAGCAAACAAACGGCGGTTGGGTTTTCCTTTCGCCGAGCACACTCCGGCTGTGCAAGATCAGGCACGCTTATGAAAATCCTCTCGAGTGTTCTGGCTCTCACGTTACTGGTTTGCATCAATCCTGCCCGCGCATTCGAACTCGTGTTCAACTTCTCGACGAACAACGCGCCCATTTTCGACAGCGGCGGCACCTACAGCACCAACGCTCACGGTGGTCATCAGGAATACACCGTCCACATCGCGCCGAACGGGAAGATCACGGGACCGTTTACGGCGACGCTTGACGAACACGGCGCACAATTGAGCTTCGACGGCTCCGTCAGCGGATTGGTGCGCGGCTCCACCGTCGTGCTCACGCCGGATGATTTTCGAATGAGCATGAATCTCCGCGCCCGCTTTACCGGAACGGTGAACGGGATCCCGGTGAAAGGGGTTCAGACCGCGCGCGCCCGATTGAAACCCGATGCCTCAATGCAATTCTTGGTCGGCGAACAAACGATCAAGGTCTGCATCGCCGGCCACGGTTGCCGCAATACGTCCAGTTCGCTCGAAATTCCAGTCTCGGGCTCGTCGAGCACTCCGGGCGATTGGTCGCTCACGCTCAACACGACGAACAGCAGTGCGAAGATCGCCGGCACCGCGCTTGTGACTCTGTCGAACCTGCGCTCGTTCGACTTCAAGTTTCGCGGAAAGGCGATAGCGGCAAAAAGCAACTCGCGCCTTGTGCTCACCGGAACTGGCGAAGCGAAGGGAATTGTTCTCACGATGGAGCTTTCGCCGGCAAATGACCTTCTTTCGATTCGCGGCCGGCTGCTTGGGCAACGCTTTGACTGGCACGCGCAGCCTTGATGCGCGTCAACTCGCACGGCAACGAAGCCGTCATACTCGTTGTGAACAAGCCGCGCATTTCACGCGCACTCGTTCGCTACGATCATGAATGCGGTACACGAAAGTCCCACGAATCGACGTGAGTTTCTGAAAAAGTCCGGCACGGCCCTCGCCGCCACGAGCCTTGGCCTCGCGCTCGCCACGCCGCGCGCCGGATACGCGGCCGAGAAGAATAATATCAAGATCGCGCTGGTCGGGTGCGGCGGCCGCGGCTCGGGTGCCGCGGCAAATGCACTGGCGACGGTTGGTCCGACGCAGCTTTGGGCCGTGGCCGACGTATTCAGTGAACGCATCGAAGGAAGCCTCGCCGCGCTCACAAAACAACACAGCGCACAAATCACTGTCCCCCCGGAGCGGCGCTTCCTCGGCTTCGATGGATTCAAAAAGGCCATCGACTCGCTCGACAAAGGCGACGTTGTTTTGCTCGCCACTCCGCCGGCGTTCCGTCCGATGCATTTCGAGTACGCGGTGCAGAAGGGCGTTCACGTGTTCATGGAAAAATCGTTCGGCGTGGATGGGCCGGCCATTCGGCGCATTCTGGCGGCGGGCAAAGTTGCGGCGGAAAAAAATCTCAAGGTCGCCGGCGGCCTGATGAGCCGTCACTACGAACCGCTCGAAGAATGCGTGAAGCGCATTCACGACGGCGCGATCGGCGAGGTGATCACGGCGTGGGCGTATCGCATGCACGGGCCGGTCGGATTCAAACCGCGCAAGGCCGGCACGAGCGAACTCGCACACCAGATCGCGAACTACAGCAACTTCACCTGGCTCAATGGTTCGTTCCTCGTGGACTGGCTCATTCACAACATCGACGTGTGTTGCTGGGTCAAGAATGCGTGGCCGGCTTCGGCGCAAGGCATGGGCGGTCGCCAGGTGCGCACCGAAGCCGATCAGCTCTTCGACCACTACGCAGCCGAGTACACGTTCCCGGACGGCACACGGCTCATGGCCCAGGGCCGGCACATGAACAAGTGCTATGACTTCTTTGGTGACATCATTCATGGCGCCACCGGCTCGGCGATTCTCGGTGAAGGTCAATCGAAGCCGCGCCTCTTCAAAGGTCACAAGCAGACCGCCGACAAATTGATCTGGGAATTCAAGGGCACGGCGCAGAATCCTTATGAGCGCGAACACGCCTTGTTCCTCGACGCAATTCGGAATGACAAGCCGTACAACGAAACAGAGCGTTGCGCGCAGACTTGCCTCACTGCGGTCATGGGCCGCATGGCGTGTGAGTCCGGCGTGGTCGTGACGCGAGAGGAAGCGCTCGCCTCAAACGTGGAACTCGCGCCGGGCCTCGATGCGATGACCTCGTTTGATGCCCCCGCGCCGGTCCAGCCGGACGCTTCCGGGAATTATCCCATCGCGATGCCGGGCCGCACGAAAGCATTCTGATCAAACTGGCGTGAAGAGTTGCCGGTATTCGCCGTCCATTCTTCACGCAATCAAACGCGCCCAGATGAAAAAACATTATCGCCCCGCCTTCACCTTGATCGAACTGCTCGTGGTGATCGCCATCATCGCCATCCTCGCATCATTGCTTTTGCCCGCGCTGGCAAAGGCGAAATCGCGCGCGTTGCGCACCGCGTGCCTGAACGACGCAAAGCAGATTGGCCTCGCGTTCACCATGTGGGGCAACGATCACCGCGGCATGTATCCGTCCGTCGTGCCCGAGGGTGACGGCGGCAGCCAGACGTTGAAGGAGACCTGGATGCACTTCATGAAGCTCTCGAACGAACTCGTGACACCGAAAATTCTGTACTGCCCATCTGACCGCGTGAAGAAGCCAGCGTCCGACTGGAGCGACACCGGCAGCGGTCTTGGCGCGCTGAAGAATGACGCCGTCAGCTACGCCATCGGCACCAGCGCTGGTGAAGACAAGCCCTCCATGCACCTGGCAAGCGACCGCAATTACACCGGCAAGGACGGGCAGAGCTGCAATCCCGCGCAGATCACCGGCGTGATCACCACACTCAGCCCGGCAGACAATCCGAAGTGGGACAACACCATGCATGTGAACGCGGGCAACATGGTCTTCGCGGACGGCAGCGCCCGCATGCTGTCGAACAATGATTTCACCAATGCCATGGCCCACAGCGGCGACTCGAAGAATTGCTCCTTGCGGCCCTGATCAATCCCCACGCTTATGAACCGACGTCATTTCATGAAATCGTCTGCCGCCATCGCGAGCGTTGCCGCGCTCAGTTCGAAGTCACTCGCCGCAGAGGCGCCGAAAGGGGCGCGGGAATATTACGAACTGCGGATGTATCATCTGCGCCGCGGCCCGATGCAGAAGCGCTTCGACGAGTTTTACAAAAACGCCGCCATCCCTGCGCTGAACCGCGCGGGCATCGAGCGCGTGGGCGTGTTCAATATCATGACGGGCCCGGATAGCCCGACGCTTTACGTCCTGTTGCCGCACAAATCGATCGAGGCCTTCGCTGCGTCAGCCGATCGCGTGCGCTCGGATGAAGAGTTTCAGAAGGCCGGTGCCGAGTTCATCAACGTGCCGCCGACTGATCCCGCATTCGTGCGCGTCGAGAGTTCGCTCATGGTGGCGATCGAAGGAATGCCGAAGCTCGAAGCGCCGGAGAAGAAATCACGCATCTTCGAACTGCGCACGTACGAAGCCCACAGCAAGAAGGCGAACAAGAAGAAGATCGAGATGTTCAACATCGGCGAGATCGCGATCTTCCGCCGCGCGGGACTGGCGCCGGTTTTCTTCGGCGAGACGATCGTCGGCACGAAGATGCCGAACCTCACCTACATGCTGGTGTTCGATAACATGGCGGCGCACGACGCGAACTGGGGCAAGTTCGGCGGCGATCCCGAATGGAAGAAGCTGAGCAGCACGCCCGGCTACACCGATCCCGAAATTCTGACGAACATCACGAACGTGTTCCTGAGGCCGACGGCGTATTCGCAGATTTAGCGTGCCACCGGCATCTTGCCGGTTCCGGCCCGGCGAGACGCCGGGGGCACGTTATCAACGCACGCTGAGGTCCGGAGCTGGTTTCGGTGCTTGGTACCAGAGCGATTCCCAGTAAGCGCGCTCGACGGAATAGACGTTGATGTTGTCTTCGCGCGTGGCGCTGGCGGGGAGGATTCCGTAGCGTTTCATTTCACGAACCCACGCTTCGCGCGGCTTGAATTGCGGCATGTCGAAGCGGCGTTCCTTTTCAAAGAACGTTTTGCCCGCATCGGCGAGGGCGAACAGTTTCTGGTAATCCGGATCGAGCTTGTCTGCGAACACGATCACGGGTTGCTTGCTCTTCAAATCCTTGCACACGCCCCAACCGCCCGCGCTGTTTGCCAGTGGCGCGAGCAGCATCATCGACATTTCCGGGCGCGACAGATTCCAGACAATGTGCCGGCTCGTGTTGAGGCGCGGGTCGTCCATGCTCGGCATCCAGAAAGACACGCCGCGCTCATCCGCGAGATCGCCCGGCAGGACGCGCGCAGGATCATTGTGGCAACCGGCGCAGCGGCGCTGAACCACTTCACGCGCAGCTTTCGTCGCCGGCCACTCCGCGCCCGTGTTCAGTTGGTTGTTCTCCTGGTAATTGCCGATCATGCCGCAGCCGAGCGCCGCGTAGGTGCCGGGATACGCCGCACCGCTTTCGATCCAAAGCCGCAACGTCTTCTTCTGATGCGGCGTGGCTTTCACGTCGTAGTGCTTCCCGTCGAGATACGTGAGCAGCTTGGAACTCGCGGACCCAAGCGCGCGCGGCTCGTAATTGCTCTTGGGCTGATTGCGTCCGTCGGCGAACAAACGGCCAATCGTCAGCATGTAATAGCTGTGGCTGTAAAGCGGACCGTGATCGCCCGTGAGAACCAGGCGGCCGGCACGTGGACCACCACGCGGCGTCTTCTCGTAGCCGTGACAATCGTTGCAGAGGGAATCGAGCACGGGCTGCACGTCGCGCGGGAAATCCACCACATCCGGCACGTCGAGGATCGGCGCGATCTTCGCCGCTGGTTTGCGCAACGCCGCAAGCGTTGTCTGCGAAGGCTGCGGAGTTTGTGATCGATGCTCATGGCAGCCCACGCAGCTCAGTTGTTCGCCGGGCATCACCGTCGCGAAGCTTTGCATGCGCTTCACCGACATGTCGTTCTCATCCAGCGCCACGAAGAACACGCTTCGCAACGCAGGCACTTCGAAGTAAGCCGAGCCATCCGGCTCCACCGGCACGGTGCCGAGGATGCGTTCGAGCGTAAACGTGCCGCCGTAGCTCAACGGTTCCATACCGCCGGTGTAGTGGACAGGCATGGGGAGCGTTTCGAGCACGAGCAGCTTCTTGATCTCGCCGCGCTTCACACCTTCCATGCGCCGGCCGTGATTCACGTCAGCGAGCAGCATGTAGCCGACGTTGTTGCTTGGCTTCACACGCGGTTGAATCATTTCCTCGCGAACGCGCGCAAGAATCGGCCGCGGCTCATGGCACTCGTAACCTTCCGCGCGCTCTTTCTCCGACAACTTGAAGATCTCCTGCTGGACGCCACGACCATTCATCACCACCAATGACCTTGCCGTCGCCGCGAGAAAGCAATCCTCGGAGAACGCCCACGGATCGCGGAAATGCGCGCCGCGGCTGATCGCCTTGGCGAAGTTCTGCGCATCCGGCCCGGCGCTCGGATCAACAACCGTGATCACGCCGTCATGTTCGCGCTGGCCGTGGCCTGGAGAGAATGACGCCACGATCTTGTGGCTTCCGTTTACAGGCTTTGCATCAATCATGGTGATGCCGGGATGCAGGTTCCCAAACCAAATCTGCTGCATCGTGCCGTCGGGGTTCATCGACCAGAGGTGATGGAAATTCACCTGGCTGCGATCCACGTATTCCCATCTCGTATAGAGAACGCGCCCGTCCGGCAGCGGCCACGGCGTGTTGTCGTGCTCGTTGTTGCTGGAAATCGCCACGACGTTCTTGCCATCCGCATCGCACCGATGCAGCACGGCGACTTGCGTAAGCCAGCAATTCACGAAGCGCTTGCAACGACTCGACACGAACACGATCCCGCCATCCGGCATGTAAGTGGGCTCGATGTCGTCGTATTCGCCGTCCGTGAGCTGACGCAGGCCGGTGCCGTCGATGTTCAGCTCGTAAAGGTGATACGTCTCCGTGCCGCCTTTGCGATACGACATGAGAATTTTTTTGCCGTCGTAATGGACCTGCGGGTCACGCACTCCACCGCGCGGATCATCGAGCAATGTCGTGGACTGGCCGGTGCGCAGATTCATCCGCACCAGCTTCGTGCCCTCGCGCCACGCCTTGCGATCGGGATCGGGGCCGTAATGGCCGAAGTTCGCGTACCAGTGACCGTCGGTCGGATTTACTTTGCGGATGGCGAAGACGATCTCCTCCGCGCCACGCATGGGGCCTTCGATGAATTTCGCCAGCAGCTCGGTGCTCTCGCCGATGCGCGGCGCCTGGCTTTTCGCACCCAGACAAACGTAGTCGTACATCAACCAACTACCGTCGCTCAGAGTGATCGCCAGCGTGTTGTCGCCCGCGCGCAATGAGCCGACCGGAATCGGAAACACCATCGAGGTCGGCTTGCCGGATTGATTGGGATCACCGCTGCCGCTGCCCGATCCCGCCGGCGCACGACGCGTGGCGATTTGCTTTCCGTTCAAGGCAATCGTCACCTGCGGCGGCGTAAATGTTTCCGCCGCGCCGATGATCAGGAACTGCTTCTCCGCAGGAACTGTAGGCGTGGAGAACGAAATCGTGAACGTGTGCGGCTTTCCACCCGCCCACGTGTCGTGACTGCTCGGATGAATGTAGGGCCAATCGCTCAGTTTCGATTTGCCGATCGTGAAGACGACGGGCTGAGTGACTCTCGCGGCGTAACCGCGCCACATTTCCTTCGTCAGCCCAAACTCCATCGCTGAACCATCCGGCTCGCCCAACTGAAAGATCGTCTGCGCCGCGGGTGCGATGTTCGTCACTCCGCGTACTTCAGGTGTGGCCCCGCGTACGGTCACGATAAAACCAAAGATCAACGCGGCGACGCAGCAAACGCCATGCAACAAGCCGACACGGGCAAGGCTTCCAGATTTCATATTCGGGTTTCCCGATACAACAGACTGCGGCGGCACACGCGAGGCTTTGACTGAAGTCAAAGTCACGAAACACGATCGCAGTCGCCTACAATCGTGTTATCGAGAAAATCATTCAGCGCGAGGCGGTTTGGGTCGCGGCTGAATCGCCAACGCACACCACACGAAAGCCCACGTTGTAAACGCGCTGATACTGACGATACGGCAAACGAAAACTCGCCGTGCAACGGAATGGACGGTCGAACCATGAGCCACCGCGCACCACACGCTCGGTGTCGCGGGCCGAACCTTCGACCGCATTGCGACCATCGCCGTCGCGGTACGGGTACGGGCGATACGCCGAGAGCGTCCACTCCCAAGCGTTGCCGTGCAGGTCGTGAATGCCCCAGGCGTTCGGTTTGTACTTCCCGACTGCTTCCGTAATAAAACCGCCGTCGTCGAAACGATCGTCGCGCGGAATCCAGTCGTCGTAAGGATTTGGACTCTTCATTGGACGAGCGGCGGCGTAGTTGTCGAGCGACGTGTCAGCGGCGAATTCGCGAAGCTTCTTGTCGGCGACGTTTGCGAACGGCGAGTAATCCGCATCGAGTTCGCCAAAAGAGAACGGCGTGGCGGCGCCAGCGCGGCATGCCCATTCCCATTGCGCTTCAGTGGGCAGCGTGATTTGCCAGCCGGTCTTCGCGGAAACCCAGCGACAGAACGCCATCGCCTCTTCCCACGACACACGCACCGCGGGCTGGTCGGGCTTGTCCTGATCGTAACCAACGGCGCCGAACTGATACCCATGACGATCCTCCGTGCGGCTCTCATGCGACGTATCGAATTGTTTGAACTGCCGGTTGCTCGTCTCGAAGCGCGCCATCCAGAACGGCTTCACTTCCGAGATGCTGCGCGGCGATTCGTCGGCAGGACCATTGGTCGATCCGATGATGAAGCGCCCGCCGGGAACGAGAACCAGTTCGAGTGTCACTCCGTCGCCGAGGTTCACGCTGCGTGTGATCTTTCCGCTGGTTGCAACAGCGAGCTGCTTTTCAATCGCCGAAGCGGCATCGAATGGCCATCCGTCGCAGTTCAAGTTCGGCTCGGCGGCACGCACCGTTTCCGTGGGAACCACTGGCGTCGTGTCGTATTTCGGTGTGGCCGGAATTTTTTCGTAATCAGGGAACGGCCCGCCCGGCACGTATTTCTTTCGCAGTTCGAGCGAACGCTCCGTCGCCGACGCCAGTTGTTTGGATTCCATGCGGCCGTAGCCCTCGGTGAATTGCGGAATCTCACCCCACGTGCCGTAAAACGGCGCGTTCAAATCCACCCACGCCGTCAATCGCTCGCGCGACTCCGAATCCAGCGTCACGCCGTAATGCCCCTTACGCAGCAACTGGCCCAGCTCGGTTGCGCTGAAATGAAAATCCATGGGCGTGAACATGCGGCGATCGCCCTCGATGCCTGGCCGCCGGACAAACCGCTGCAGTTCCCAATACGACTTCGTGAACTTCCCGCCACCGCCCCAGTGTCCGGACAATTGCGTGGACCAGTTCGTGAGAGACTCGCTTCCTTTGAGACAGGGCGCGGCATCCGCCCTTCCGTCGTGGCAACTCACGCAATATCGATCGAGCACCGGCTGCACTTCGCGTACGAAGCTGAAGCCGCGCGTGGGCCCAAACCAATCGTCGAGTCGGGACGGCGCGCGACGCATTGCCGTCGCGTTTCGGTTGAGCGCCACCGCGTCCTGGCTTTCGTGACAGCCGATGCACGACACGCGTTCGCCCGGCATTCCGACGAACCAACTGCGCTCGAGTTGCAGGGCCGCGTTGTCCGCGTCGAGCGGTTGCACGCACACCGGCGTGTTCGCCGGCATCACGAAGCTCGCCGAGCCATCCGCATCGACGGGCGCGGTGCCGAGAATGCGTTTCACGTCCCACGGCCCGTCCGCGCCAAGCGTGCCGTAAAGTCCGCCCATGCCGCGTTTGGCAAAGTAATACTCGACCACGCGCAGCTTCTTCACCGTGCCGCGCGGAATTCCCTTCAACCCCGGCCCCGCATAAACGTCCGCGATGAACACAGTGCTCTCGTTCGTTTGCGGATCGACGCGGTCTGGAATGATCGGTGGCTGCGCGCGCTTCTGAACTGGCGTCGGCCAAAGCAGCGCGGCGCCTTCCACCTCCTTGATCAACGTGATGTTGTCGAACACATCGACGAGATAAATGCCCCAGAGCGAATTCGCCGTGAGCTTCGCGGACACGAGATGATACTTCGCACTCAACGGTGCCGGTTGCAGGAACTGCGGCCACACGCCATCGACAAGTCGATCGCGCACGATGGGCTCGACGCGTTTCCCACGTCCGGGAATCTCCTGAACGATGCCTTCACCGTCGCGTCGTCCCTGGCTCGGATCCATGATCAACAATCGCCCCGAGCGCGGAGTGCCATGATGCCCGCCCGCCACGCCGATGACCTGATGCGCCTCGCCGGGAATCGCCTTCGCATAAAAAAACGAGCCAGGGAACCACGAGCCGCTGCCGCGAAATTCGCGCTGATCCGTGCCGTCAGGGTTCATGTGGAAAAGGATGCGCGAGTTGGCGTGCGATTGATCGGTGTACTCCCATCGCAGATACATCACGCGCCCGTTGTGCAGCACCGTCGGACACCAATCACTGTCCTGCTCGAACGTGAGCTGACGCACTGCTCGCGTGCGCGGATCGAGCAGATACAGACAGGTCATCGCCTTGCTGCCAAACTCGCAGGGCAACCCCTGATAGGACGCCGTCGAAGCGAAGATGATGCGCCCGTCCGGCAGATAACACGGATCGAAGTGCCCAATGTCCGCACCGTCGTCCGGCGTGAACTGGCGTGGGTTTGTGCCATCGAGCTTCATCTCCCAGACGCGCCAGTTTTTTTCACGCGCGCCATTTTGCGCAAACAGAAGACGATCCGCCCCGAAGTCCAGCGCCGGGTCGATGATCGTTTCGTGATTCGTCGGCGCATGAATGGTTGTGAACTTCGGCTCACCGCGAAGATTCGAGAGCACGGCAAGCTCGTCGCGAAATTGACCCTGGCGCGGGATCGTGTCGCTCGTATGCGCGTTGAGATCACCAACGCCGAGCGAGCCGCCCAGCGCCTTGCGCGCGGATGTGGTCGTCTCGCGCTTCAACACGAGCAACTTGTCGAAATCGAGCAGCGGGTTCGAGAGCAACGCTTCGCGCTGAAGTTCGGCGAATTGCGATGCGAAGCGTTGAGATTTGCTGCCGTTCTCTTCCCCCTCACCCCGGCCCTCTCCCTTGGGGAGAAGGGGTAACTGATCCAGTTTTTGGATCCCACCGAGCGTATCGGATGCGCCAAATGACGGGGCGCGATTCTCCCTCTCCCTCGGGGAGAGGGCCGGGGTGAGGGGGAAGGAGTTGTCGCCAACCAAGACACGCCACTCTTTCTCCAACACCTCCAATCGACGGAGGAATTCTGCGCGGCGTGGATACTTGTCCCTGAAGGTGCTGCTCAGGTCATTGATCGCGAGCCGCAAGGCCTCGAAGTCGATCTGCTTCAAATCAGCGCCCGCACTCGGCGCCACCAACACCGGACTCACAATGAACCGCACACTTCCTTCCCCGGGTTTCCGCGAAGCGTCCACTCCGACCCACGCATCGAAAAACGCGAAGTCATTCGTCAGCTTGTAATGAAGAACGCTCTCCGCGTGCGTACCCAACCCGCGCACGAACTTCTTCTGCGCGATCTGCATCGGACCGCCGACGGCGCTCTTGTTATCGCGCTTGAACTTGCCCCATTCCTGCGTGGCGGACGCGGGCTCCAACGTGTCGAGGAAAAGCTCCTTGCCGTCGCGATCGATCAGCCTCGCGTCGGCCCAGTTCGCGACGTCGTGGTTGTAATCGCCGTCGTTGTCCACGATCAGGAACAACTCACGCCAGCCAGCGATCGGAACGCGAATGTGTTGCGCCGCATCTCCACCACGGATCGTGGCAGTGGCGAACGACTTCGGCTTGTTGGCGGTATTTGGCAACGTCGCCGCGGACGCACCGACAAGTGCCGTCATCAATAAAGCCGCGCACAGTTTCAGAGGCCGATTCATTCTATTTTCCTCCCGGCTCCACGAGGGCCGCCATGCTTTCGCGCAAGCGGATCAGTTCGTGTTCCTGCGCATCGCTGAACGAGCCGAGCCTTTGGCCGTAGATGTCGAGCCACGTGACAAATCTCTGGCGCGCTGCGTTGTCGAGCAAAGGCTTGTGAACGGCATCGCGTTCAAGGTACGAGAGCAACGCGCTCGTCAGCGCGCCGCCACCGTTCACGATCGAGCGTCCGCCGCGATACTGTTGCCACACGTGATCGTAGAGACTCGGCTTGCCATACTTCGCGAGCGTGTCGTACGAGCGCTCTGGCGTAAGATCGAATTTCGCCGCGGCCTTGTCCTCAGCATCAGGCTTGTGACAGCGCACGCACTGTGCGTCCACGATCGGCTGGACCAGCTTGTCGAAGCGAAACGGCCAAGTGCCTTCCGGCCCGGGCGTGAGCTTTGACGGTTCACGCTTCGCAGCGACAACAGGCTTCGCCAGCGGCGTCGTGGCGCGATGTTCGTGACAGCCCACGCACGAGAGTGTTTGTCCCGGCTGCACGTAGGTCACGGTGCGCATCGTCTGGACCGCAAAGCCGCGCGCATCGAGCGCCTGGAAGAAAATATTCACGCCCGATGGCACATGGAAGTAGGCCGAGCCGTCCGCCTCGACCGGCACGGTGCCGAGGACGAACTTGCCGGGATCATCCTTCGTCATGCCGAGGTGGGGCGAATCCATTTGCGGCTGCGTCTTCGCCGGCACGCCGATCACGCGCAGCGACTTGATCGTGCCGCGCTCAACGCCTTCGAGTCCGTGATAAACATCTCCGAGCAGAAAGCGTCCTTCCTGTTTGCCCGCCAGACGCACAGCGCTCGAAACCACCGGCGGCACAGCACGCGCGCGCACGGGGATGGGATCGCTCGACGAAATTTCTGGATCGCGATAGATCAGTTCGCGCGCACCGCTGGAGTGGTAGGCGTAAAGGCCCGAGCCTTTTTCGAGCATTGGCTTCTGTGATTCTGTGCGCAACGGATCAGTGCTCCACGAGGTGAGAAACAGGGTTTCGGAAAGCGGGAACGGCGTGCCGTACCAGGTCTTCGGCCAGCCTTCGATTTCGGGAAAGCAAACCTCCGGCGTGAGGCGCGTGAGCGGAGCGTGGTCCTCGTTGCCGTGGTCGATGTCGAGCAGGCACAGGCTCCCGCCGCTGATCGAGTGATGCGCCGACGCGGTGAAGACGAGCTTGCGTGATCCGGGAATTGGCCGCGCCTCGAACACTCCGTAAGGGCTGCGCGTGTGATTGCCGTAAACGAGCTGCGGATTCGTGCCGTCCGGGTTCGTGGACCAGAGGCTCATGAAAGGCATGTTGTCGCGGTCCACGTAATCCCAGCGCGCATAGATGATGCGCCCGTCACTCGCCACCACCGGATCCCATTCGAAATTCTCGAACGGCGACAACGCGCGCAGATTTTTCCCCGCACGATCCATCGCGTGCAGCGTGTAAACCGCCACCGGCCGCCAATTGCCGCCGCCGCAGCGCACGTAGGAATCGGGCAGCGCATCGTGTTCGGTGGTGCTGGTCGCGCAGTGCTGGCTTGTTTGCGTGAACGTGCCGCGGCGCGTTGAAAGGAACACGATCTCTCCGTCCGGCAGATAGCGCGCGTTGAAATCGTCGTAACGACCGCGCGTGAGCTGGCGCACGTTCGAGCCGTCGATGTTCATCTCATACACGTGATAGAAGGCGTCCTCCGGAAGGCTGGCCTTGTCGGTCTTGTCCTTGTGCTCACGCACTCCCGGATGAAAGCGGGCGTAAGAGAACAAGACACGCTTGCCGTCGAACGAGAGTTCGGGCTTGAGGAAACTTCCCGACGGAAATTGCGGCGTGAGATTCACGAGCTTCGCCTGCGCGGACTTCCAGTTCTTCAATACGAACACTCCCCCACCCGGTCGCGACCACCAGCCGTAATACTGATCGCTCATGTGCGAGAAGGTGCCGGGCGCGCGCTTCACGAAAAGCAGATCGTCGAAATCAAACTGTGGGTGCGACAACAACAGCGAGCGGAGAACGGTTCGCGCTTCGAAATAATGCTCGCGGGTGCGATCATATCCGCGAAGCGCCTGGAGCTTTTCGACCTGACGGCGGAGGCCGGGCGACGACGACGTTTCTCGCATCACGGCCTCGCACTGCTTCAGGGCCTGAGTCGTCAGCGCCGCCCAATCCGGCGCGTGCTTCGACGCGTGTCTCAAGGACCACTCGGACAAACTGCTTTGATCGGCGGGCTTGTTGAGCGCGATGTTCTTGTCCGGCTCGCTCGCACCGAACACCTCCACCTCGTCGAGATGGAGATAGTCCTTTCCGGCGAGCTGCACCCGAACGTATCGGGCGCTCGTCTGCGCCAGCTTCACTTCGAGCGGCTTTCCACCAGTCACGCCGAAGAATGCCGGGCCGTCGTGCGTGTAAACGTCACGCCAGTTCTTTCCGTCTTCTGAAACTCGCACCGAAAGTTTCGCCGCACGACCTGCCGCGTCGCATCGGTTCCAGATCACCACGCGCGCGATAGATTGCGTCGCGCCGAGGTCCACCTGCCACCACGGCTTGTCTTGCTGCCCGGTGTGAAAACCAAACTTGCCATCCTTCACGCCGTCGCACCCGCCGCCGGCATCGGCTTGCGTCGTCGTCGCGGCAGTCGCAGCGGCGGTGTCGGTGGCGAGAAGCCAATCGGCTTCGACGGCCGTTGTCGCGGCGATGCTCGATGACATCGCGAGACTCAGGATGCCGAACACAATCCAGATGCCGCGCCACAACCTCGTGAGAATCCTGCCGTGAACGATGCGTGGTGTGGTCTTCATATTCCTCCTCAATCCATTTTGCCCAGGCATGAACGATCGACCTGCGCCGCAACGGCGCCGGTCATGTCCATGCGAGGGCGTTCGCGTAGTTGGGCCAGAGCCGGTTCGAAAGTTTTCAGGATCGCCTGGTAATCCGGATCGCTGGCTTCGGCGAACACCGGCTTGCCGCAGCGCTCGGTGCCGCCGGCAGCGCGCGCCAATGGCGCGGTGAGAAAACTATTGAGCTGGGGCTGTTCGACTCGCGTCCAGAACGCGCGCGGAACCTTGCCCTCCTTGTGACACGAGGCGCAGCGGCGCGCGGCAACATCCGCGAGCACCGCGTCGAGCTTCGCCGGATACACGCGGCGGCAACCTTTGGCATCAGGTCTCTCAGTCTCGGAGGTCCCGTAGTAAGGCACGTTCAGGTCAATCCAAGTCAGCACGCGGCGCTGCTCGGATGCGGTCAGTTGCACCATCGGTTTGCCGTCGCGATCCGGGTGACCGGCGATGAGCAGGTCGGCGAGTTTGCTCTGCGGCGAACCCCACGCCTTCGGCGTGACCTCGATGATGTTTTGCTCGAAGCCGTTGTAAGTCGGGATCCAATTCACGAACGGGCTGTCCCACTCCGCTTCGCCAGAGCGCTTGCGACCGCGCGCGAGCACTTCGTAAGCGACGTTGAAGAAATCCGTCTTGTCACCGCAAAGATCGACGTTGCCGTCCTGGCGTTCGGGGCCGTGACAGCGCACGCAATTGCGATCAAGCACCGGCTGGACGACGCGCGCGAAATCAAATCCCGTGACGCCCCATTCCGGCGCGGTCAATTCGTCCGCGCCCCGGAACACGTTCGCGACGACGGGCGCCGCGGCGTGAGAGCGCGGCTCGTGACAGCCGACGCAGCCCTGCACCTCGCCGGGCATGAGGTGCGTGAAGGTGCGCATCCGCTGCACAGCGCGCCCGTGCTTGTCGAGCGCGAGGAAATAAATCGGGCGCTGCGCCGGCACACGGAAACGGGCCGAGCCATCCGCCGCCACGGGCGCGAAGCCCCACACCTTCTTCGCGGCGTAGGTGGCGCCGCACGAGATCACGGGAAACTGAAATCCAAACGCGCGATTGGCGACATCCGTGCGCACTTCCTTTTTCATTTCCTCGACGACGGCAATCTGCGTCACCTCGCCACGACGAACCTGCGGTTCCAGTCCACGATAAACGTCCTGAAGCACCACCGTGGCCCACTCGGTTTCTGTGTTCGAACCACGAGCGGCAAGCGGCTGGCCCACAAGCACAGGCGGACGCGCGCGTGCGCGCAGTGGCATCGGGCTGTAAAACCCGAGATCGTTGGTGGCGCGAATCAAAGTGGCGCGCTGCGTGCCGCGATAATCTCTCACCAGCACCGTGCCGCGACGGGACACAAGAAACAGTTCTCGATCGAGCGGAAACGGATTCTCGAACGGACCACGAATCGAGTTGCCATCACCGCGTTCTGCTTTCCCGATGTTGACCCACGGCGTGAGATTCTCGATCGCGTCCTGCGCGTTGTTTCCGAGACGCACATCGATGATGCCAATGGCACCGCGCGCCGGGCCGTTGTGGCTGGTGAGATTACACAACACGCGCGTGCTACCCGGAATGGAGCGCGCCTCCATGAAGGTGGCGGGACTGAGCACTCGGTTGCCGAAAAATCCGGCGAGCATGGTGCCGTCAGGGTGAATCGTCCAAAGGCTCTGGATCGGAATCGCCGGCTTGTCCACGTATTCCCAACGCGAGTAAATGATGCGCCCGTCGTCGAGCACGGACGGCGTGAAATCATTCACGATATTCGCCGAGAGTTGCTGCACCGAGCCGTCGCGGTTCAATCGATGCAACACTCCGACCGGCGAAATCCAGCAGTAGGCAAAGCGCGACGAGCGCGTGGAAAGAAACGCGATGCCGCCATCCGGCAGCCAGCAGGCGTTGTAATTGTGATGCTCGCCGTCGGTGAGCTGACGGAGCTTCGAACCGTCCGCCTTCACGACGAACAGGTGATAGCCTTCGGATTTCTTTCGCCGCCAACTGAACAGGATTTCTTTTCCGTCGTACGAAACGTCGCAGTCGAGAATCTGTCCCTCCGGCGACGCGACGAGCTGTTTGAAACCGGCGGCGGGATTGCGCAGTGAGTAAACGCCGAGGCCGCCTCCCGCCGAAAATCCCTCGACGTGATACGTGTACACGTGGCTCGGATTGATTTCCCGCCGACGCACGACCACGAGATTGTCGAAACCGATTTGCCCGGACGCAGCACGCGCGGCGAGTTCCGTCGATTCCGGGACGGGATCAGAAGACGATGCATCGGGACGGCCGCGCTCGAACCTTTGCGTTTGCGCGTAAAACGAATCGGGCAGCGGCTGGCTGTAAACCTGGATCTCAGACGCGCCCGGATTCAGGCCACCGTACGAACTCAGAAACTTCAAGGTCAGCCGAGCGGTCCTGACCGGCGCGGCCAGGCGAATGCGCTGCGGACCGTGCGCCATCTCGAGCCGCGCCTTCGCCACGAGATTGGTGCCGTCGGCGAACACTTCGCAGTCTTTCCAGCATTCCTCCGCGAACCACGCTGTGCGACCGCAGTAGGCAATCTCGGCGACATCGACCACGTTGGACCATTGGAGTGAGAACTCAACGCCGTTGCGGTGAGAGTCGCCGCGAACGCACCATGCCTGGTTCAAATCCGACTGCTCGCCCGCGTTGGGAATCTTGCCGTCGATCGCGAACCGCGCCGCGTAGCTCGCGCTGTGTTCGGACGACGCGGCGGCGTGCGCGAGTGGAGCGATGTTAATCGGCAAAACGGCAGCGCTGCCAAAACCAGAAAACAAAACCGAAACCGATGCAGCAAAGATTCCAATGCCAGCGTGAGGTGAACGGACTGAGAATCGCCCTTTCATTCCTGCTCCGGTGCTCGCGGCGCTGTCGCCGCCATTGACCGCTCGTCGGGCGGCCGGATCACTCCGCTTCGCCACGCATCGCCGACCACGATCAGCGCGTAGTTCCAATTCGTGCCGGCGGGCGCCACATCCACGTAGCTCGTGCGTGTCATTGTCGCGATCAGCGTGTCTTTCTTCGGCATGAAGTCTTTCGCGCTTCCGCGATGCAGTTCGAAACTGTAGTCGGCGAGATTGGCTGTCGAACCCCACGAAAGCCGCGTCGCGTCGTGAAGCCGTCGCACGCGCAATTCCGGCATCGTCGTCGGATTGGGAGGCGGCACGAGTTGACGAATTTCCCCGGCGACGACTTGCGCGCCCGGCATGTCCACGCGTGGATTCGCAATCACCACTGTACGCATCGCCTCGATCGTCTCAAGCATGTCGCGATAGTTTGCATCCGCCGTCGACGCGAACGAAGTGACAGGCGTCCCGGAACGATCCGACGCAACGAACTCGCGCTGAGCGAAATCCTTGATCGGCTTTACCGCGTGCGCGTAGCCGTCCACCAACTGACGGATGCGTTGGTGTTTCGCGTCCACCTTGCGGTCGCGACAGAGCGCCAGCGCGAGCGGGTCATTGCCCAACGGCGCGCGCAGGATGCGACTCCATTCGGGTCGCTGAAGATTGATCCAGTCCTCCTCGAACAGCGCGGGCTTGCCGTCCTTGCCGGTGTGGCAGCGGGCGCAGTCGGCGGCCTGCATCTGGCACATCAGCGACTCGCGCAACGTTGCCCATTCAGAAATCGCCGCGCCGGTTTTCGTCGAGTCCCATGTGCCGTGATAAAGCCCGTTGCTGTCGATCCACGCCATCAGCAGGTCGCGCTCGCGGCGCGTGAGCTTGGGGATGTAGCCGCTGTGGCCGTCGAGCAGCAGCGTGGCGAGCGGTGCGGCGCCGGAGCCGTGTTGGCGCGGCTCAAAAATCTGCGACGACCAGTAAGCCGTCCCGTTCATGCAATCGATGCCGGCGATCCAATACGCTTCGAGCTGCGAGTGCCGGCGCGTGACGAGGTTCTCGTAGCTGATGTTGAAAAACTCCGTCCAGCCGCCGCTCAAATCCATGCCGCCGCCGATGCCCTTCTCACCGCCATGACAACTCACGCAATGCCGGTCGAGCACTGGCTGCACCATGCTGGGATAATCGATGAACCCGCGACCCCACGATTCGGATTTGAGCTGCGCGGGCCGTGAACTCAGCGCGAGCACTTGCTGAGAGTGAGACGCAGCGGCGGGAGTCGAAGACCTGTGTTCGTGGCAACCCACGCAGGACCGCGTCACGCCGGGCGATGCCTGAACGAACGTGCGCATGCTTTGCACCAGTCGCCCCTCTGCATCGAGCGCCTGCAAATAAATCGCGCGTCCCGCCGGCGCTTCGAAGTACGCCGAGCCGTCCTCCGCCACAGGCACGATGCCGAGAACATTCTTCGCGCTGAACGCGAGCGCCGCGCTCACGAGGAACGTCTGGTTGAACGTACTCGCGCCCATCGTGGACGCGCTGACGCGCGACGTTTCCTCGACGAGGCGCAAGGTTTTCACTTCGCCGCGCTTCACACCTTGCAGGCCCTGGTAAATGTCCTGCACCAGAAACGCGCCGGACTGCGTGCTCGGGTTCACCTTGTCCGCGATCACCGCCGGGCGCGTGCGGGGCTTCACCAGCATCGGCGAGTGCAGGCAAATCTCCGGATCGGAAAGCAGCTCAACGCGAGCCCCATTCCGATCCATCATCTCGAGAACATTCCGCTTCGCGCCCTTCGGACGGCCGCTGAAGATCACCACGTCTTCCGAGAGCGACCACGGCTCGCATGAATCGCCGGTGTCGGTGGTCGGCTTGTCGGGATGTTCGAGATTCGTGATCGCCTCGACGGCGTTCTTGCCGCGCGCGGCATCAATGAACGCGATCGAACCGCGCGGCGTGCCGTTGTGCTTGGCGAGTGTTCCAACAATCAGGCGCGAGTTCGGCACGGGGCGCGCATCGAGGATTGATTCCGGCAGGACCATGTTGTTGGCGTAGAACGCGGTTTCCTCCGTGCCGTCGGGCAGGCAGGTCCAGAGCGACTGGATGGTGAGCGCGTTTTTGTCCACGTATTCCCAGCGGCCGTAGAGGATGCGGCCGTCCGGCAACACGGCGGGATCGAACTCGTTCACATAGTTCACGGAAATGGGATGCATGCCCGAGCCGTCGGCGTTCACCACATGCAGCGTGGCCACGCCAGTGTTGTTGCACGGCACGAGCCCGCTCGGTCGCGTGGAGAGAAAAACGATTCTGCCGTCCGGCAAGTAAGCCGGCGCGACGTCATGCTGGCCAGCTTGCGCGCCTTTGTATTTGTCACAGAACGGTCCGGGGTTCGTCAGCCGCCGCAAGCCGCGTCCGTCGATGCCGATTTCGTAAATGCTCGTGTTTCCCTTGGGCTCGCCCTTGAAGCAAAAAATCACGTGCTTCGCGTCCCACGAAATCTCCGGGTGCGTGTAGATGCCCGCGCCAAGTGTCTCGCGCGTGTCCGCGGCGATGACCGAACGGATGTGCCATTCCTCACGCGGCGCGGAAGGATTTTCGAGAACGTAAATGCCACCCGCGGCGCCTGGCCACTTGTAATACGTGTCGTAGATGTGAATGCCCGTGTACGAGTAACGCTTCACGAAGAGGAGCGGTGCATCGATCAGCGCGCGAAACTCCGGCTCGGTTCGCAATGAGTTCGTGGCAGCACCTGCGCCGATGGTGGACGCGACGACGAGCGCGAAGGCGAACCAACGCTGGAGTAATGCGATCATACAGGAATCTCTTCCTGCCTCGGTTCTCCGAGCGCCTCCACGTCGCGCCTCATGCGCGACAAAGTGGGGGCATCAAGCATCAATGAACCGGCTTGCGCATTCTCCTGAGCTTGTGCAACGCGACGCGCGCCCACGAGCACATGCGTGACGCCGTACTGCGCCCACGTCCAGGCGAGCACGAGTTGCGCGAGCGTGCAGTGAAATCGTTCCGTGAGGTCACGCCATCCAGCGAGCAGATCGAGCACGCGCTTTCGATTGGCGCGCGCAAACCACGGGTTCCAGGCGTCATTGGCGCGGAACTCGTCCTTGTTGAAAACACGATCCATTCCCACTTTGCCCGTGAGCAATCCTTGTTCGAGCGACATGTAAGTCAGCGTCGAGACGTTGTGCTCGGCGCAGAACGGCAGGAGGTCGTTCTCCGGCGCGCGAAGGAGCATCGAGTAGCGAAGCTGATTGCTCACCACGTCGCCTTGCGCGCAGTTTTCTTTCAACTCATCGAGCGACACATTCGATACACCGATTGCGCGAATTTTTCCCTGCGCTTTAAGCTTCAACAGGCATGCCATCGTCTCGGCGATCGGCGTGTTGTCCGGCGGCGCGGCGGGCCAGTGCGTTTGATAAAGGTCGATGCGGTCGGTGCCGAGGCGTTTCAGGCTGCGCTCGATTTCGATCTGGATGGTGTCCGGACGCAGGCTGCGCCGCATCGAACGACCGTCGAGTTCACAAAAGAACGAGCCGCGTTCGTCATCAGTCCACAAGCCGCACTTCGTCGCGAGCACCACCTTGTCGCGCCGCCCCTGGATCGCGCGGCCCACCACTTCCTCGCTGCGGCCCCATCCGTATGCCGGCGCGGTGTCGATCAAGTTGACGCCCGCATCGAGCGCCGCGTGAATCGTGCGGATGGATTCGGCATCGTCGGGATTCTCTCCCCAAACGGTTCCGCCACCCGTCACCCACGTGCCGAGGCCGATGACCGACGCCTGAATCCCTGAGCTGCCAAGTGGGCGCAGTTGCATAGTTAGTCCTTTTCGTTCCGCCGCCGCCGCTCGATCTTCGGCGCGATCTGCGCCACCGCATCGAGTTCGAGTTGGAACAACAAATCATCGCGGCATCCATCCGCCTGCACGCTGACACATGGCAGCCGCAGCAAACCTTTCTGCCGGCACCAGTCCTCAAAGAGCGGCGCGTGGGCGATGTCCTTGAAGTAAGCCGTCGCGCGCGTCGCAGCCGTTAAGGTCAGAGCGTTCGCGGACAAAATCGCTTGCACGACATCCATCGTGAGGTCGATCTGCCCGCGCACATCGTCAACGCGCGCAGTCGCGCCGCCCCCATGAATGCTTGCGGTGCCGGAGATCAGGACACGCCGGTATTCGGGCGTGAGCATCTCGATCGCGCGGCTGAATGAGCTGCCGTATTGGGGCGCGGGACATTGCAACGGCGAGCCGAGTTCGCGCACCGAAATGGAGCTTTGCTTTTGATCAACTGCCCAAACGCCGCACACGAGCGCGGCGTTGTGAATATTCTTCACGCCCACGCCGGTGCTCGCCGGCACGAGATGGTTCAGCACTTTGTGGCTCTTGAAGAACTCGGTGCGCACCGCATTGAACAGTCCATACCAGTCGAGAATATCGTCGAGGAACATCCACGTGCGGACCACGTTGTGCATGCTCATGCCAGCGGCGCCGACGCACTTCTCGACGCGGTCGAACAAGCTGCGCGTCTGGTCGGCGCGTGAGGCGGAGCAATTCGCGGGCGCTACGTCACCCAGCAACACATGCCGCGTCGCGCCGTCATCCACCACCCGGCCCACCGTGGCGCCGTCCACGACCAGCGGCTCGACGGTGGCATCGCCAATCGCAAACACATGAATGCCGGCGATGACAGGGTTGGCCGGCCCGCGGCCTTCCAGGCAAAGGATCGGCAGATCGGGCTCGCGCAGCAGCTTGCGGATGCGTGCCGCCGTTTCCTCGTGTGCCGCGACCTGGCCGAACACTTCGATGCGCACCACGGTGGCGTCGTGTTCGCGCAGCAATGCTTCGAGGCGCCAGAGCATCATGGCGGGACGCTCATTCGGCATCGGCCGCAACGTCAGATGCACCTCGCGCAAGTGCTCGCGGCTGATCGACGTGACGTCAGCTCCCTGCTTGCGTTGGCGCTCCATCCTGGGGTTTGAGGCGACGGACATCAGCGTCCTTCTGTTAAAGCGAGAGCACGTATTCGATCAGGTCGTTGAGCTGTTCCTGCGTCAACTTCTTCACGTTGCCATGCTCGTTGTTCGGGTTCCGGGTGGTGAGCACGTCGCGAATCGTCACTGCGGAGCCGTCGTGCAGGAACGGCGCGCTGCGCCACCCTTCGAGCAACGCCGGCGTGTCAAAGATGTCCGTGGGCTTGTCGTACTGGCTGCGCGTGCCGACGTCGTGCGACTTCTGGTCGAAGTAGAACTTTCCCTTGTGGCACTCGTAGCAGCCCACCGCTTCATCTTCGAACAGCTTGCTGCCGCGCTCGGCCGCCGCGGTCAACTTGCCGTTCACGAGCCGCGGACTGGGCACGGGCTTGAGGGATTTCAAATAGGCATCTAGTGAATCCGCCACGTCCGCCGGCTGCACGGTGAACAGGCTGTGCTTGATGCCGGCGCGAACGGCGACGCGTGCATCCTCGCGAACTGAAAGCCACATCGATGGGGACGTGTTGAAGGAAAACAGCAGGCTCTTGGCGTTCTTGGGATTGCCAATGCCGTCATTCAAATTGTCCCAGTTCAAGCCGTCCACACGCGCGTCGGACGAATGGCAGCTCGAGCAACTTTGCCAGCCCTGAAAGCAGATCGAGCCATCATTGAAGTAAAACTCGCCGCGACGTTCGGCGCTCATCGTCTTGGCGCCTCCGAGCGAATGCGACGCCACATTGGCGCGGTCGCTCGTGATGTCGAACGACGCGAGTGAATCGGAGAAGTAGTTCGCCACGAACGCGCGAGCCCCGATCAGCGCGACGGCGCGCGGGCCGCGATCACTGACCGGCAACTTCACCCGAGTGCGAACGCCAACGAGAAACGAAAGATCGTTCGGCACATCCGCGGCGACGTGGGAGGCGATGGTGTAGTCCACCTTCGTGCCCGGCACGATCGCCGACGGCATTTTCTCCAGCTTCGCCAGCAACGCAGGCGCATCGATCACGCTGAGGTCATGCGTGCCCGCGTGCGAGGTGACGATGCGTTTCCCATCAGCGCTCCACGTGACCGCCCACGGGTTCGCCGCGCCGTAATCGATGTTATCGAGCAACACCGTGTTGATCTGTTTGAGCGCCGCAACGTCGAGGATCGTGAGCCCGGCGGTGTTGATCCAGCCGCGCTCGATCTGTGTCGTGGGCAAATGAAACCGCGAAACTTGATGCGTCACCGCCACGTATTTGCCATCCGGCGAAACCGCCACACCGCGCAACAGCCCGCTGCCATTCACGAGCTTGATGTCCTTCACGAGCTTGGCGCTCGCGGTGTCGATCACGCTTACCGACGCAGCCACAACATCCGCGTCAGCACGGCCCGCGTGAATGTGATTGGCGACGAAGAGCAGTTTGCCGTCCGGTGTGATCGCCGTGGCAATTGGCTCGCGAGGCACGGCGATGCGCGCGGTCGTTTTGCCGGAGGCGACATCGAGGAATGCGACTTCGTCGTCAAAGCGGTTGCAGACGTAAAGCGTTTTGCCGTCGGCGCTCAGCACGGGAGCCATGGCAGTGTGGCCGGCTGTGAGTGTGCGAACGGCTTTTCCCTTCGCGAGATCGATCACCGCCACTTTGCTCTCCGGCGCCGCGCAGGTGACGAAGAGTTCCTTGCCATCCTTCGACAGGGCCATTCCAAGCGGCGAGGCCTCGACGCGGAACGTGCGCGTGACGCGGCCAGACGCGACTTCGAACTCAAGCACGCGATCAGAGGTGGCGCAGGCGACAAACAGCGTCTTGCCGTCGGCAGATGAGGCGAGCGCCGTCGGCGAGAGAGAATCGCCGCCGCTGAACATTGCGGCGCTCGCGAGCAATGGCAAAAACAACGCGCAGAAGGCTGCGCACCAGGCTCGTTTGATGATTGATGAGTTCATAGTCATTCGTGTGATGCCGCGCGGGCGACGGCTTTGGTTTGCTGTGTGGATTCCAGCGCTTCGCACGTCGCCAGGAGCGCGCGTCGGGTTGAAACTTCGGGGTAATTCGCAGCGAGCTTTCGCAGCTCGGGCAAGTGCGTCAGATCGGCAGTCGAGCCAAGCGCTTCCGCCGCCGCGTGGCGAACATCGGTGGCGTTTTCGAGATTTGACACGGCACGGATCAGCACGGGCGCGGCGCGATGATCACCAATCCGTCCGAGCGCCCACGCCGCCGGAGCGCGCCAGCAAGGCGTGTATTCGTTCTGGAGAAAATGAATTTCCGGAGTGGCCGGGTCAGGCCGGCCGTGACGCGCTTCGTTCAGTTTATCGCCGAGCACGGATGCGAGGGCGTCGAACGACCGGGCGTCGCGAAGATTGCCAAGTGAGCGCGCGAGATAAAACAGCGTCCAATGCCGCACGGGCGTCCACGTCGGGTTGCCCAGCTCGCGCTTGATCGGCTCCTCAGGCATCGCGACGAAGCGCTCGAACGCGGCGCGAACCCGCGGCTCCTGCGCGGAGTCCCGGCACGTCAGCGACAGGATTTGCGCGGCGCGATTCTCCGGGCCGGGCTTGCCGCCCCACGCGGCGTGTGTCGCGAAAATGGCTTTTGCGATTTCGGCGTTCGTCCGCGCGGCAGTGTCGCCGAGAATGGCGAGGCAAGATTCAATTACATCACCGCCGAGGCCCTGCCGGCGAATGACGCGGCCGACGAGCGTTTCGTAATCGTCGTTGAAGGCGAACAATCCGCGGTCGGGATCTGTCGGGACGGAACGGATCAACGCGGGAACGAGACTCGCGGCGCGGGTGGAGCCAATCGCATCCAGGGCTTCGATCAAGCGCGCGTGAATCGGACTGCTGTGACACGCGTAAAGCGCCGGGTGATCGCTGTACCATCCGACGTATTCGTGGTACTCCTTCAGCTTCGCGCCGGTCTCGATCAGCGCGGATTCGGCTTCGCGCGTTCCGATGCGCCCGAGCGCTTCGATGCACGACTCGGCAAGATATAGATTCGCGGTGCGAGGCTCGATGTTGCTGGAGAGTATTCCGGCAAGCAGCGGGACGGCGTTCGTGTCGCGCAACTGCCCGAGCGCACGAACGGCCTCTTGAAGCGTGCGCGGATTCAATGGCGACTCGAACGAGTAAGTGAACGTGTCGGTTCGGTTGTCGCGCTCGAACCGCGGATAAGGATTGCGCGCCGCCTCCTCGGAAACAAATTCGCGCAACGCAGCAGCCCCGCGTTCGCCGCCAATGTGACCGAGCGCGACGATCGCGCGGCGCGGCGGATCGAGCGACGGCGTCTTCAAGCGCGGGATCAGTGTGCGCTCGATCGCATCCCAATCGTACTTCTTGAACCACGCGCGCCACGCGGCGACTTCGACGCGCCGCTGCGCGACGGGAGTGAAGGCGCGAAAATCTGCAATCCCGCCGCCGATGAGATTCACCACGGCATTCGCAGCGGCGCGAGCAACGACGGGGTCAAAGTCTTCCATCGCATCGAGCAATCCGGGAATCGAGTCGCGCGTGCCGCAATTGGCGAGAGCGACCGCGGCGGCGAGGCGAAGTTCGCGGTCCGAATTGCGCAGTTGTTGGATGAGCGCCGGAGCGGCGAGGTGGGAACGGAAAATCGCCGCGCGCTGCGCAGCCGAAATCTTAACGTCAGCAGCAAGTTGAGGTGAACGCAGCGTGCGGATCAATTCACCAACTTCGTCGCGTCCGGTCGCGTCTGCCTTCGCGCTGTTGTGGCGGTTGAGAGAGGCACATTCGCGAAAGCGCTCGAACTGCAAATCCATCATGCCGGTGACGCCAGGATTGTTTCCGCGCGAATGATGCGGGTCGCCCTGGCCGAGCAATTTCACGGCGGGCGCACGCAGGGCGAGCGCGTTGCGCCCGGACGGCGGCGCGGCTTCGCGAGGTTCGTGGCAGCCGATGCATGAGCGGCGTTCACCGGGGCGCACGTAGAGCCACGACATTTCGTTCAACTCGGAGCGGCCTTCCGCATCCACCGCCTGCAACGCGAGCGGCGTGTCAGCAGGAACTTCAACAAAGAACGAACCATCCGGCGCGAGCGGCACGGTGCCGAGTTCGACCGTTTCGTGGCCGACGTGAACGATGTGCGAGTGCGAGGAGCGAATCGTAAGCGGTTTCGCAGCGAGCACACGGATGTTCTTGATGCTGCGCCAGTCGGCCTTCGTTTTCTTGGTGAAGCGCGCGTCCTGGCAAAGGAGGAAGCCCGTCTTCGCAGTTGAACCTGAATCAGAGGTGGCGGTGTAGTCGGGAAGGATCGGCGGCCTGCTTCTCGAGCCGAGGAACACCGGCGAGTGCATCGACTTGCCGCGCGTTTCGTAAATCGGCACGACGGCGTTGTCGCGCGGATCGATGACGGCGATCACGTCGGACTCGGTCTGCCTGCCGGAACCGCGCAGCACCGTGGCAAGCAGGCGTCCGTCTGGCAGCGGCGCCAGATCGGCCAGCGGATCGGGAAGACGATGATGGTTGCGCTCACCAGAACCGGCGGACGCGATGAAGTTGCCGTGATTCGAAATGAACGCCAGCCGTCCATCCGGCATCGGGCTCGGGCTGCCGTATCCAAGGACGCGCAGACGCACACCGTAATCCGGCCCCACGTCGGTGCCGACTTCGGTGCGACCGTCGGTGCCGTCGGGTCGAATCGCATGGAGATGCGTTTCAACTTTGCCGCGGTCGAAAAAGTTATCGGTGCGGATGAAGACGATGCGTCCGTCGGCCATCACCTTCGGCTCGTTGTCGAAGATCAGCGTGTGGGTGATCGACCGGATGTTGCCGCCGTCCGCGTTCATCACGAAGAGCGCGCGCGAGGGCGGCTGATGATATTCCTCAAACGTCCCGATGCGCGTGGAGGTGAACACGATGCGGCCATCGGGAAGCTCGCTGGGATCGATGTCGTGAAAGGGACCGTCCGTGAGGCGTTGCGGCGCCGCACCATTCGCCGGCACGCGGTAAATGTGGAAAAATTTCTCGCCCTCGCGCGCCATGGCGACGAGGAGAGACTTGCCATCAAACGATGCGCTCGGTGAGCCGATTGCACCAAAGCCAGCGTCGCAGAGGAGCTTCGGTTTGGCGTTCGTGCCGGGACGCAACGAATAGAGCTTGCGGCCGATCTTCGACGGGCACGGCAGATCAAACTCCGTGTAAGCGCGCGACCAATCGCGAACGCGGAACGCCACGCCCCAGGCATCTCCGCGCAACGGCACATAGACGCTGCAATCATCGCCAATGAAGGCGATCTGCTCCGGCCACACGAAATCCTTGCCCGGTTTGGCGAGCGTGAGGTTGTGTGCGGCTTTCGGCTTGCGGGTCGTCGAAGAATTCCACGCCACTTTGCCCCAGGGTCTCATTCCAAGCGGCCCGATGATTTGGGCATCTTGCCAGCCGGCAGGTTCAACGAACTCCGGATGCGAATAATCGTTCGGTTCGCTTTCCGCGCCCGCACGCCAAGTGGCATCGGTGACGAGTTCGATCGGTGGCGCATTCGTGAAGTTGATTTGAGCCGCCGCAACGACACCACGAATCCCGCCGAGATCGAGACCGCGAATTCCGATCACATTCTTGCCGCGAGCCAGCAGCGCAGTGACATCGTAGCGCTCGACGGTTTGCCATACGTCGCCATCGACACCGACGTCGCTGCCGACTGCGGTGCCGTTGACAAAAAGTTCGTAGCCGTTATCGGCGGTGATGAAGATCGACGCGCTGCGCGGACGCTGATCAAGAACAAGGACGCGGCGCAGTTCGCATTGGCTGGAGTTCGTATCTCCCCAAATCCAGGACGCACGCGCGAGCGCGGCGTCCGCCGGTGGTGAGGGCTGCGCACCAAGGCAAAGTCCCACGGCGAGCAACCCTGCCAGCAGCGCGCAGAAGAACCATCGATCAGACTTGTTCACAATTCGTGCGGGAACGCCAAGTCCCGAGCCGTGAACAAGCACTGCACCCACAGCACTGGCACACGGTTTTGCTCAATTCGACTGCGGAAGCGATGCGGCCACGTTGACCTACGTCAAAAGTTTGGGCTGGGAACAAGTCGTTGGCAGCCGTTTCTTTACAGGGCGGTGTGCGATCCCTAAAGTCGCGCGCATGGCGACAGAATTTGATGCCTCGGAGTTTGTCGATCGCGAGTTCGAAGTCGCGCAACGTTCGTTTCGGGGAGCCGCAACAACCATGACTGCCAAGCCAGACGAAGCCGGTCGCGCTCCGACGCGCGAGCAAGTCGAGTCGCAGGTCGGAGACCTGCACAACAAGCTCGCGGAACTCAAGCGGGCGCAAACCGAGTTGGAACGCGAACGTTCCTCGCTTGAGGAAACGCGCCGACGCCAGCAGGAATTCACCACCGGCCGCGAGGAGATGATTCACAATCTGACCCGCGGGATCGGCTTGCTGGAAGAGGCTGAATTCGCCGCGCGTCGCGACGCCGAGCAAATGGCGAAGACACTCGAAGGAATGCGCGAGGTCTTGAACAAGGTTCAGTCGATCAACGATCAGACCTGGACAAAGGAGAATTTTCAGATCGAACTGACGCGCGGGAGCACCGCCGTGGAAAACGCACGCATGGAATGGAACGCGGCGCGGTTGAAATGGGCGATCCTTTCCGGCGAAGCGATGGCCAAGGCTGAACAAGCCGCCGAGAAGAAGCCCGTCGCATTGGCTGAGAAGAGCTTTGCTGAACTCGCTTATCTCGGGCTCGCCCTCACGGCGCCGCTGCTGGCAGGCATTCTGGCGCTGATTATCGTGCTGCTCCTGAAGCACTGATCGGCGCTATGGGGTTGTTCAAAAAGAAAAACGATCCCATCTCGGAAAAAGCGCGCGCGCTGGAGACCGAAATCGAACGGCTTGAGGCCGAGATCAAGAAGCTGAACGATGTTTCGACCAAACCTCACCCGAAGTTCCGTTCTTCAGCGATGCCCGGCGGTCGGGTGACAACACCGGAGCCGCCTGCACCTTCCGAGGTGGACGAGGTCGATCAGACCCAACTCAAGACACCGGCTGAACCCATTCGGGGGGATCATTACAATGACTTGGGAGTGCGAAAGTACGATCTTGTCGCCGCCTGGAAACGTTTGAAGAACAACTTCCGCGGCCCGGCTGCCTCGAATCCCAAACTCGTCAATTACCTCGCGGCCGGCAGCATTCAAGGGCTGCGACCGCTGCGGTACGAGAAGCGCGTGGCGCGCAACCGTTTCGTTTTCCTGGTGGTGGTTTTGCTCCTTCTTCTGTGGGGTATAATTGCCGTATTTATACGTCGCTGAACCCCGCATTTCCCCGGGATTCCTTCCCGCAACTTCTCATGTAGACGCCCCCTGCCGGGATGCTAGCCTTCGTCGGCGTTTACCCGCTACTCACGTATGAAGAAGCACATTTGGACAAGGCTTGGTGCTGCGCTGATGGTTTGCGCAGCGTGGGGAATGACGGCTCAATGCAGCGCTGCAATGCAGCTCCGCGATGCGCTGGGGCATTTCGAATCAGGTGCCACGACACCGACGCGTTCCGCTGCGGATTCAAAGGTCGGCAGCCGACGGGAAGTGAGCCGTTATCAGATTTTACCGCAGGTTTGGCGGCAATATTCAAAATCACCTCAATACCAAAACCCGGACGTGGCCTGGACGGTCGCGGAGAAGGTGCTTACCGAGCGTCATGCATGGTTCACCAAAGCCACTGGTCGTGAATGGGACGCGGTGGATCTCTACATCATGTGGAACGCCCCTGCGGTTTACGAGAAGGCCAAATGGGATCGTCGCAAGGTTTCCCGTGTCGTTCTCCAGCGGGCGCAGCGCTTTTCCAATTTGTTCATGCGGGACGAGACTTTGCTGGCTCAAGCCGGCACTTGATGACTGTTCCAGCGTCTCGCTCGGTCTAACTCAACACCGCGCATCGAAGCATTCTTCGACATGCCGACGTGACGGTGCTTCCCGCGGCGGCGTTCGAATTGGGACTTCTGGAAACGCCGAGTTATTTCGCGAGACGATCACCGCCAACAAAAAAGGCGGCGCGATGAAGCGCCGCCTTGTGAAAGGGGAAGTTTAAGTCGTCTTCGCCACGCCGGGTGGTGTTTGCTGCGCCGCGTGTGTGCCCGAAAGATGGATCGGCTTGTAACCGCCAATGGCTTTGAAATAGATCAACATGAGCAGGTAAATCACCGCCATGGTCGCCGGGATGAATGAGTCGGCTTTGAGCGTCTTGCGGTCACCGGTAATGCTCGCGTCGTGAACCTTCTTCTCGTCAGGTGTGAGTTTATCGAGCGCCAGCTTGGGATCGCCACCAGCTTTAACAACTTCCTCGCGTGCCTTGGCGAGTTTGTCACTGACGTCACCAAATTTCTTCCCGTCCAAACCGAAGGCGGCGGTGGAGTCCACGTTAAGGAACTTGCTCGGCTCCGGCGCTTTGTATTGCTCATAGACCGCGGCGTCCGCCGTCTTGAGGGCTTCGCCGGCGAACCGATCCTTGCAGTAGCCAAGGCCGGGGCCGCCGATCATGCCGGCAGATAACATGCCGATGCCACCCATGATGCTGATGGCCACAGCGCCGGTGCGCGGAAAACGATCCGAGGCGACGGCCAGCATCGTGGGCCAAAAGAAGGTTTTGCCAATTGCGTAAACCGCGAGGGCCACAAGCGCCAGACCAAACGACGTCATCGCGCTCGCCAGATTCAAGCCGATGCAAGCGAGCGTCGCGCAGATGAGCAACAGCCCCACGGGTGAGATGCCCAATCGCTTCTCAATGAAGTTGGCGCAGAAACGCAGGCCAAACATGATCGCGGAAGTCCACATGAAAAGGTACTTGCCCTGCTCCGAGGAGAATAGATTTCCGGTGATGTTCTGAATCCAGCCGTCGGTGCCAAGTTCAACCGCCCCGACGAGCATGTGCGTCACGAACAATACGAACAGAAGAACCGACCCCATGGAGAAGCGCGTCATGATCCCGACGATGATGACCAGCACGCCGCCGATGACATAGCCCGCGAGTTTGGCATTATCTCCTCCGATGCCGAACAACTGGAGGAACGCGCCAAAGAACAACGCGACCAGCGCGCAGGCGACAAGTGCGCCGAGAATGCCGACATCCTTGAACATTTCACCGATGCTCATGCCCTTCTCCGAAGCCTCGGATTTCGGAAATTTCTGGCCCATGAACATGATGCCGTAGAGGGCTGTGGGCACCAGGTACAGCAGCAGTTGGATTTTCCACGGCACATGCATCTTGTCGTCGAGAATCCAGCCGACGACGGAGCCAAGCACCAGACCCGCGGGCCAGCTTGCATGAAGGATGTTCAGGAAGTGCGTGCGGTTGTTGGGGAAGGTGGTTGCGACGAGCGGATTGGCCACGGCTTCAAGGGTGCCGTTGGCGTAGGCGAAAATGAACATGCCCGCATAGAGCATGTTGTAAGCATTCGCTCCTGTGGCCATGCACGTCACCACGGCGGAAAGCACATGCAACACGAACGCAACGGCCACGAGTTTGCCGTAGCCGATCTTGTCCACGATGACGCCGCCGATGATGATGCCGAAGCAGAAGCCGTTGAAGCCAGCCCCACCGATGGCGCCAAGCTGGGCGCCGGTGAAACCGAATTCACTTCCCCAGTTGTCAAAGATGCCGCCGCGGATCGCAAAGCCAACGCCCGCCGCGAGAATCGCCATGAATCCCGCCCATAGAAGGCGGTAGCCATTCGGCACAACCGGGGTGTTATCAACTTTTGTCATATTACTTGGTTTTGGTTTTATTACTGAGTGAAGCCGGGAAGTTTCACAATCGCCCCGCCCTTGAGCGCGGACTCATGCGCGCAAAGTCCGACGCAGGTCCAGTTCGCGGATTGTTTCGCGTTGGGGAACGGATCGCGGTTCTCGACGAGTGCGTTGATGAATTCGTTGACGAGGTGCGGATGCGAGCCGCCGTGGCCGGCGCCTTGCACAAAGCTCAGGTGCGTCTTCTTCCCAAGATCGTAAACACCCTTGGTCGTGAATGGCTGAATCGCTTTCGGCAGCCGCTTCGCGTAATCCGGCGCCTTCACGTACTTGGGAATCTTGGGCTCGGGCAACTTCGCCGTGTGCATCACGAGCGGTTCGTGCTCAACGAGGGGCCATTCCACGGACGCTTTGCTGCCGTAAACATCAATACTCTCGCGATACTGGCGCGCGGTGTCGAACAGCGACCGGATGATCCGAGCGTTCACATCGGTGTCTTTGAAATGAATGTGGGCGCTCTCGACGGCGAACGGTGAGCCGTACTTCTTCACGAGTTCCTTGCGAATCGTTCCCGAGCCAAAGCACGAAACATATTCCGCCGGCTTGCCGATCAATCCCGCGACCGGCCCGACGCAATGCGTCGCGTACCACATCGGCGGCAGGCCGGGCCAGTAATTCGGCCATCCATCCATGTCCTGCTGATGGCTTGCCTGCACGAACTGCAGCTTGCCGAGCTTGCCGGCATCGAGCAGTTCCTTCATGAAAAGATACTCGCGCGCATACACGACGGTCTCCGCCATCATGTATTTGAGCCCGGTCTTCTTCACGAGTTCGACGATCTTCTTGCAGTCCTCGATGCTCGTGGCCATCGGCACGGTGCAGGCGACGTGCTTGCCAGCCTTGAGCGCCGCGATCGATTGCCAGCCGTGATCAGGAATCGGCGAATTGATGTGAACCGCATCGACGCTCGGGTCTTTGAGCAGATCCTTGAAATCGGTGTAACGCTTCCCGATGCCGAAAGCATCGCCGATGGCGTTGAGCTTCTCCGGCGTCCGCTGGCAAATGGCGTACAGGTTCGCGGTCGAAAGGCGCTGATAGATGGGGATGAATTCGGCGCCAAAGCCCAGTCCAACAATGGCGACGTTGATCTTTTTGGCAGTCATCAGTTCCTCGCGTTGTCGCCGCGTCGTGACAAAATCGCCGCAGCAAAACGTCCAGAGAATGCGCGCATCACACCGGGTTTGCCGGGGAACTGTCAACTGAAAGTTCCGCGCGATGAGATGTAAATGCGCGTTTGGGCCGCGTCATTGGCGCGCCTTCTTCGCGTTCTCTTCCGCAAGCCGCCGGAACGCCAGATCGAGGTAAGTGCGAGCGAGAGGATTATCCACCCAATTGACATCGAGGGACTTTTGCATCCAGTCGAATGCCTCCTTGTAATTCTCGATCTGAAATTCGTGCCAGCCCATCATGGCGCGCGGATACCAATAGTTGGGATCGAGTTCGATGCCGCGCCGGAAGTAAGGCGCGGCTTCATCGTGCTTGCCAATCCAGTCCAGGCACATGCCGCAGCGAATGGCACTGTTGGGATCCCAACGATTAAGGGCGACGCCCCGCTCAAACCACTGAATCGCCTCCCCTGCTTTCGCGACGGAATCAGCATTGCCCAGGAACGAGAGAACCCGCAGTTGCTCGCCAATCGCAAACGCCGTTTCAAAATTCCTGGGCTGGATCCCAGCCGCTCGCTTCAGCAGTGCGATCTTCTGCGCAGAACCGTCCGGCAGCAGTTCGGCGCGACGAAGGAAAATGACCTCACGCGACCGCGCCACCGTTTCAGGAACAAGATAGGCCAGCGCCAGTGCCAGGGCGACGGTCCCTGTCAACGCCACCGGCCATCGCGCTGTGAACCAATAACGGTCTGTCGCGAAGCGGATATGCGAGGCGATAATCGCGAACAACACCACCGCGATGAGCGCGTTGGACGGAATGTGCATGTTGAAATCAAAGAAGGAATGAACCAGCAGCGCCGTGATTCCAGCCGCCGAACCCAGCACCAGTGCCGCGCGATTACTCCGATTGCCCTTCTTCTGTGAGAAGTCCGCGCCCGAGCGCTGTAAATGTGGCCAGCACCGGCGAACCGACCACACCGTAACTGCGACGGGCAAGAGTGCCAGCACCAGTCCTATTGCCCCGTAATCTGTCAGAGTGTTGAGAAAGTCGTTGTGTACCCGGCCAGGACGGCCTTGCGTCTTGTCCACCGGCTCCCTGTATTGGCGGTAGCGGTAATCGAAATGATCCGGACCGATGCCGCACCAAGGTTCCTGCTTCCACATCTTCCATGCGGAAGTCCACAAGCGCAGGCGGATGTCGCGTTCATGTCCTTGGAAATTCGTTTGGTTAAAGCGAGGCGCCACGGTTCGCGCATAGAACCAATATCCAGCACTTCCACTGATCAACAGGATCACCAGCACCATCCAAACCTGCTTTCGCGTCCGCAGCAGGAACGCAAGCAGGGTAAGCAGTCCGATGCCGGCGGAGATCCAACCCGCGCGGGATTGGGATCCGGCGATTCCTGCCAAGGCAACGATCGATGCGTAGGCGAGACAAATACGAGTCAGTACCGCCATGCGTCCGGTAGCGACCAGGGCGATGCCGAGTGGCAACATCATCTCGAGAAAGCCCGCAAGGTGATTGGGAGAGATGAATGTGCCGGACGCCCGGCTGAAGTAGCCCGCCGGTCGAAGCAATCCCCAAACTGTTCCGCTTGAACTCAGCCATTGGTAAATCCCGTACATGGCGACGAACATCGCCAGGAACACCAACCCACAGCTCAGCACACGCATCGACTCCTGGCTGTAGAGATTGTTCACGATGACCAGCAGTAGTAATGCGGCGAAGACGATCTGCTGCATTTCCAGCCGCGCCAGAAATTCAATGTCCGCTGTTCGATACCGCCAGACGGCGTAGATGCCGAACGGCATCACCGCCCAGCAAAGTGGTGGCAGCAAGAAGCGGAACTGTGGTGCGGCCCAGATACGCACGACCCACACTACCGTCGCGGACAAGATG
>JBBRBM010000029.1:0-40828 GCA_038205745.1 Verrucomicrobiota bacterium
TTCACACCATGAATTGGGTGGCACTGGCGACTCGCCTGTGCCGTGGGGCGACCCGCGGCTCGTATTGGGTGGGACGTCAAACACTGCGTGGGCTCCTTCGCAAACGACGCGTCCCGCCTTTTCGTCGGGCCTGGGGCGGCACGACACGGGCCAGTGGCCCATGCTACCCAATGTTGGTGAGAAATGCAGGTTAGCGCAGCAACGTTGTGCAAGACTGTGTCATTTCTTCATCCGCCAACGCTTGGCGCGCTTTCATCATTGAAGCAGCCCGGCCCGCCGCTACACTCGCCACGTTACCGAAACGGGGTATGTATTTTGGCGTCGATTACCATCCTGAACACTGGGTCTTTCCTTACGCCGGCACCGCAGACGATCCCGAGGCGCGCTGGGCGCAGGACGTAGAGTTGATGGTCGACGCGGGTGTGAATGTCGTGCGCATGGGCGAATTCGCGTGGGGGCTTTACGAGCCGGAGGAAGGTCGCTTCGACTTCGGCTGGATGCGGCGCGTGATGGATCTGTTCGCCAAGGCGAAGATCAAAGTGGTCCTCGCCACGCCGACGGCTGCGCCGCCGTTGTGGCTGGCTTCCAAACATCCCGAGATTCTTCCGATCGATGCGCAGGGATTGGTCCGGCATGCAGGAACGCGGCGCGCCTACTGCGTGAACAGCGGCGTGTATTGGGATTACTCGCAGAAGATCATTCGCGCGCTTGCTGGTGCGCTGGGCAACCATTCGCAGCTCATCGCGTGGCAGATCGACAACGGTCTAGGCGGTCACGAGACGGAGACATCCTTCAATCCCGAGACGCGGAAGGACTGGCACGACTGGCTGCGCGCGAAGTACGAAACCGTCGAGCGCCTCAACCAAATGCTCGGGCTGAATTTCTGGTCGCAGTGCGTCACGCGTTTTGAAGACCTGCCGATGCCGATGCATGCCCCGACGGTTCACAATCCCGCTTTGGTCATGGATTGGATGCGCTTTTCGAGTGACACGCTCGTGGCTTACGTGCGCATGCAGGCCGAGTTATTGCGGGAGCTGACGCCGGACATTCGGGTGACGAACAACCTGCGCGCTCTCTGGCGCAACTTCGATCACTTCGACCTGGCGGGCCTGCTCGACTTCGTGTCGCTCGACAGCAACGCGGCGATCAAGACGCGATCGAGTGAACTCGCGGGCGAGATCGACATGATCCGTTCGCTCAAGAAGGAGAACGTGCGCACGCCTAATGGCGATTGTGGTTTCTGGGTCATTGAACAAAAGGCCGGCAACGTCAACTGGCAGGAGGCGAACTCGCTGGTGCGTCCGGGAGTGATTCGGCTCTTCACGCATCAGCTTGTTTCACGGGGCGCGTGTGGCGTGCTCTACTTTTTCTGGCGACAGCCGCGGATCGGTTCAGAAAAATTCTACGGCGGCGTGCTGCCGCACAGCGGTGACCCGGACAGCCGCGTTTACAAGGAGATCAAGCAGATCGGCCAGGAGTTGAAGCGCCTTGCGCCTGCGCTGCAAGGCACCTGCGTGAAAGCGCAGGTGTGCATTCTCTTCAGCCACGACAACGATTGGAACCTGAAGTGCGTGAATCAGCCGACGCGCTTCTTCAGTTATCGCGAGCACATCCAGCTTTTCTACAACGCGCTGCACGATCGGAACATCGCCGTGGAGTTCGCGCGCCCGACGGAGGACTTGTCGAAATACAAAATCGTGTTCGCGCCGTCGCTCAGTCTGCTCGCCGGCGTCGAGGCGGACATGTTGAAGCTTTACGTGCAGAACGGCGGCACATTGGTGAGCACGTTCAACACCGGGTTGGTGGATGAGCATCACATCGCGCCGGACAACGGGTTCCCGCATAACCTCACGGATTTGTTTGGCCTGGAAGTGAAGGAGTTCGATCCCTTGCCGCAAGGCGAAGAGAACCATCTCACCTTCAAGGGCAATTTCCCGGCCACGCATCTGCATCCGGGCCGCGTGTGGTGCGACATTATCGAGCCGAAGGGCTGCCAGGTCATCGCGTCTTACGCCAAGGATTTCTACGCCGGCAAACCTGCCATCACGTTGAACCAGTTTGGCGAAGGTCGCGCGATCTACATCGGGACGATGAGCCATCAATCGTTTTACTACGACCTCGTGGTGTGGCTGCGCGGCATGGTGGGACTGCACGCGCTATTGAAGGTGCCGGACACTGTCGAAGTGAGCATGCGTGAGAAGGAGGGCCACAGGATTTTCTTCCTCCTGAACCACCAGGCTTCGCCGGTGCGGCTGCATTTTTACAAACCGATGCACGACTTTCTGACGGGCCAGACTTTTAGCGGCACTTACGATTTGCCGCCGCACGGTGTGCTGGTGCTCGACGAGACGTCTGAAGCCGCGCACACTCAGCCCAAAGTTGATGAAGCCGCCGCCCCGTCGCATTCCGCCGCTGGGACCGCCTAAACGAAGCCCGCGTCAGCGCGTGCTCGCTGATTGGCGCGGCGTCGATGTCACTGCTGAAGAGAAATCCCGGGAGCGTCGCGAGAAAACCGCCGGGGACATTGTCGGAGGCGTGCTCAAGAACATTCGCATCGAATCCCGCCGTGCCGAAGCCGAGATCGTGCGTGTCTGGAACGAAATGATCGATCCCGGCATTGCGGCCCACGCACAACCCGTCGGCATCAATAAGGGAACGCTTTTCGTCGACGTTGACAGCAGCGTGTGGCTCTCAGAGATCGTGCGCTATCGCCGCCGCGAAATTCTCGATCGCCTGCAGTCCAGCTTCGGCAAAGAACTGATCGCACGCATTTCCTTCCGGACGAAATAGACGAATTGCACGTCAGAGATTCGTTCCCCGTGCATTCGACACGCGGCCATGCCACTGCCGCCGCTTGGTTCCGTTCCCCGCCGCTGTGGCACATCTGTAGCTCGAAGAAATCCGGAGCAGAAAAACAGAAACGGAGAGCAATATGTTGAGCTGGTCAATTATTTTCCTGGTGGTCGCACTGATCGCAGCGTTCCTTGGCTTCGCCGGGATTGCGGGCACTGCGGCTTGGATCGCGAAGGTGCTGTTCGTGGTTTTTCTTGGGCTGTTTCTTGCGTCGCTGGTTTTTGGCCGGCGCGTGCGATAGCACTCGGGCCATGTTTCATCACCTTTCCGGCTGGCGATGTTTTGGTTCATCGCTGACGGGAAGGTGAATTCTCTTTTGTACGCTTCGAATGAGTTGCGATATTCAGGTTCCCATTTGCAATCCGTCATCTCGTGAGCAACTGTTCGGGCAAGGAGAAGGAGAGGAGCTACCACACATGCGAATTATTGTCATTGATGACGAATTGAATTTACGCCGCACCATCGTGCCTGTTCTGAAATCCATGGGCCACGAGGTTGCGGCAGCAGGGAACAGCCGCAGCGCGCTGGATCAGTTTGAGAAGGATACGTTCGACGTGGCTTTGCTCGACCTGCGGCTCGGGGAAGAAAACGGCCTCGAGCTGATGACGAAGCTGCAGAAGGTGCAGCCCCGCTGTGCCATGATCGTCACCACTGCTTTCGCGACGATTGAGACCGCCGTCGAAGCGATGCGAAAAGGAGCGTTTGATTATCTCGCCAAGCCGTTTACGCCGGATCAACTCCAGCAGGCGCTGATGAAAGTGGCGCGCACGCGGCAGCTTGAAAACAAGGTTGCTGAGTTGGAATCGAGAGTGTCCGCTGAAGCTCCGGCCCCGATTCTCGATTCCGTCGAGCCGATCATGCAGAAGGTTTACGACCTCGCGTTCAAGGCCGCCGCGACACCTGCGACGATTTTAATTCTCGGCGAAAGCGGCACTGGCAAGAGCGTGCTCGCGCGCGGCATTCATCAGAAAAGTCCGCAGGCGGAACGTCCGTTTGTGACCGTCAGTTGCCCGAGTTTGTCTCGCGAATTGCTGGAGAGCGAATTGTTCGGCCATGTGAAAGGCGCTTTCACCGGCGCGTTCTCGGACACCTTTGGCAAAGTCGCCTCAGCCGATGGCGGCACCTTGTTCCTCGATGAAATTGGCGAACTGCCGCTCGAGATTCAGCCCAAGCTGTTGCGTTTGTTGCAGGACAAGGAGTACGAGCGTGTTGGCGAGACGAAATTGCGGCGCGCGAACGTTCGTCTGATTACGGCAACCAATCGCGATCTTGAACATGCCGTGAGGAACGGTCAGTTCCGCGAGGATCTTTATTACCGCCTGAATGTGATCTCGGTGCGCATGCCCTCATTGCGGGAACGTCCCGGCGACCTGCCGCGCATTGCCCAGGAGTGGCTGCATTTTTTCGCGCAACAGGTGGGCAAGGAGATCGCGAGTTTTGCGCCAGAGGCACTGCAGGCGCTCCGGACGTATTCATGGCCTGGCAATCTCCGCGAACTGCGGAACGTGATCGAGCGTTCGACGATCCTCACCGACAAACGTGAAATCGAGATCAACGATTTGCCGGAAAATCTCCATCGCCCGTCGACCAGCGGCGTGAGTGTCGGTTCGAAAGCGTCTCTCGATGAACTCGAGGCGGAACACATCCGCCGCATCATCGCAAGTTCGGGAAGCCTGGGCGAAGCGGCGCAGATTTTGGGGATCGATCCCGCGACGCTCTACAGAAAGCGGAAACGCATGGGGCTGCCGTCGGGCACGCGCAAACCTTCTGACGCGGAGTTTGAGGAAATGCCCGCGACTAATTCGCCTGCTGAGATGCAGTAGTTCGTTGCGTCGGCGTGAGCAGAGTGAAGACGACGCACACGCCGACGAGCAACACGCCAAAAAAGCCGAGCGTCTGGATCACCTGAAGGAAGCTGGCGTGTCGGTATTCAAGAGTGATGCCGTATCCGATTGCGACGGCGAGCAACCACGGGACGACGGCATAGCGTTCGCGGGCGAAAAGATTGTTCATCAACACGTTGGCTACGGCGAGGGGTAACATGCACCACGCGAACCACGGCACGAGTGGCGCGCTGTCGATGAATTTGTTCCCAGACATCACCCGCAGAGGCAACTCGGGAAAGAATGTGCATGCGAGCGCCGCCAGCGCTCCGAGCAGTCCCGCGGCGCCGAGCGCCTGCATCAGCACGTTACTCTTTTCAGAAAGGGCGTGGCTGCGTGCGATCTTCGGGAACATCACGGCGGAAAGCGGTGTTGTGAGAAATACGAGCGCCGTGCCGACAATGCGCGCGGCATTGTAACCGCCGCTGTTTTTGAAAGCGGCCTGAACCACGATGGGATCATGCGTGAGCAGATACGTAAACGTGCCGAGTCCGATGGTCAGTGGGATCACGCGGCGCAGCCATGACCACCATTTCACCGGCGCCGCCGCACCTCTCCACGAGGGTTGCGTCCGCCACGTGAAAAGAACGAAGGAAGCGATGAGTCCCGCGAACACGCCGGCCATCGCCCCTGCCGCCTCGAATCCCAGCACAACCACCAGGATCACGACGGCAGTGAGACGGCCTACGCCATTGAAAATCGAGTTCCACCCAAACCAAAAGAAATCCTGTCGTCCCTGAAGCAGCCCGCCGAACACGGGCGTGGCCATGGCGAGAAATGCAGCGCAGACGGTAAACCATAGCGCAGCGGGATTGGGAATATTGTAGATGACAAGCAACCGCTTCTGAAAAACAAGGGCGAGTAACGCGAAGAGAAGCCAGACTGCGAACAGCGCCTTGAGGACACCGCGCACGGTTCCGACCAATTCGCGATGACGTTCTTCGGTTGTTGCCGCCCCGGCTTGTTGGGCAAACACCGTTTGCAAGCCAAGCGCCGGGATGGCCATCTGCGCCAGTGCGTTCAGCAGCGCCATGAACAAACTGAACTGGGTTTCGTCGCTGACGGGATCTTTCGGCATGTAGCGCTGTGCGATAAACTGGACGAGGAACATGAATGCACTGCCGCCGATTGTGGCGACGAGCATCCACGTGCTCTGCCGAAAAAAAGCGCCGCGATCGTCGCTCACGGAAGCGCCTCCAAAAACTTCTTCAACATCACCGTGGCCCGATCGAGCGACCGCAGCGAAATCCATTCATTCACCGTGTGCGCCTGCGCGATGTCGCCGGGACCGAAGAGCACGGCGGGTGTGCCCGTCTGCGCGAAGATCGCCGCGTCGCTGAAGTAATGGACGCCTTGCGGCTCACGCTGGCCGAGCGACTGCATGAAGCGCTTCACGAATGGTGATGCAGGATTGGTTTCCATTGGCCAACACGGCGCGGCCTTTTGATCCGTCACTTCAGCGCGCAACTTGTTGGCGCGGAGCAGGGCGGTAATCTCGCGTTTTACGCTGGCGATCGTCTCGCCCGGAATCGTTCGTCGATCGACACTGATCTCGCAGTCGTCGGGAACAATGTTTGGCTGGGTGCCGCCACGGATCGAGCCGACGTTCACGGTGGGTGACCCGAGCACGCGATGTTTTCGCCGCGCGAGTTGCGCTGCGTAGCGCGTTTCGATCATGTCGACAACGCGCGCCATCTCGTGAACGGCATTCACACCCAGGTCTGGCCGGGAACCGTGCGCCGCTTTGCCGCGTGTTCGAATGGTGAGCCAGATGTCACCCTTTTGTGCGGTGATGACGCGCAACTTCGTTGGTTCGCCGACGATGGCGAGATCGCCGCGAAAACCTTGCGCGGTCAGTGCTCGCGAGCCGCATTGTCCATTTTCTTCATCGATCAACGCAGCCAGGACGATTTCCGTTTGCTTTGGCCGCGCTGTGCTTGATGCGAGGGCGATCAACGCGGTGAGCATCGCGGCAATGGAACCTTTCGTGTCGCACGCACCGCGACCGAACAGCCGGTCGTTCTTGGTGACTGGGTCAAATGAGTCTGCGGGCACGGTGTCCATGTGCGGCGCGAGAATCACGCGATAGCGCGCGTGAGCGGTTGGCAGCAGGCGGACCAACACGTTGGATCGCTCGGGAAAAACTTCACGTTGCTCGACATCGAGCCTGGCGGCGCCAGCAAACGCAGTGAGGAAGTCGGCGACATTTTTTTCTCCAGCGCGCGGATCGTTTGCGGGAACGAAAGCAGGATTCACGCTCGGCAGCGCAATCAATTCCCGCAGCAGTTTGGTCGCCGGAGTCATTCGAATCCGAGAAGCGCAGATCTCCGGCTCTGCGTGGTGATGGCAGGATGGATCATGCGGGCAGAGCGGGAGCTTTGCGCTCCTTCTGTTCGATCCATTTCACGAGGCTTTCGAAAATCAGGCGCCCGTCCGCACTGCCGAGCAGATTCTCGCTGGCCCGTTCGGGATGGGGCATCAGGCCGGCGACGTTGCGCGCTTCGTTGCACACGCCGGCAATGTTTTCGAGTGAGCCGTTCGGATTCGCGGTTTCGATCGCATTGCCTTGGGCATCGACATAACGCCAAAGCACCTGACCGTTGGCGTTCAGTTTCGCGAGAGTTTCCTGATCGGCGAAGTAGCAGCCTTCGCCGTGGGCGATCGGAACGCGCAAAAGTTTTCCCGCCGGAATGCTCTGGGTGAACGCCGAGTTGTTCGACTCGGTTTTAAGATACACATGTTCGCAACGGAATTGCAGCGAGCGATTGCGCACGAGCGCGCCGGGTAGCAAGTGCGCCTCGGTAAGGATTTGAAATCCGTTGCAGATGCCGAGCACAGGGCCGCCCTTGTCAGCAAACTCTTTCACCGCCTGCATGATGGGACTGAAGCGCGCGATTGCGCCGGTGCGCAGGTAATCGCCGTAGCTGAAACCGCCGGGCACGATCACCGCGTCGACATCGCCGAGCGACGTATCTTTGTGCCACGCGTACCGCGCGGAATGGCCGAGCACGTTTTTGAGCACGTGCAGGGCGTCCTGATCGCAGTTCGAGGCGGGAAATTGGAGGACGGTGAAATTCATGATCAGTAATCAGTAATCAGTGAGTCAGTAATCAGTGAGTCAGTAATCAGTGAAGCGATGGCGCTGCGACAGCAGGCCACTGATTACTTCCGCTCTCACTCGATCTCAAAACGATAGTCCTCGATCAGCGGGTTGCTGAGAATCTTGTGGCAGGCGTCGTCGATCTGTTTGCGGGCGGCTTCCTCGTCGCTGCCGGCCAGTTCGATTTCCAAAAACTTGCCCACATGCACCGCGCCGATGCCGGTGTAACCCATGTGTTCGAGCGCGACTTGGACGGTCTTGCCCTGAGGGTCAACGACGGCCTTCTTCGGTGTAATGATGATCTTGGCTTTCATGTCTGCGGATTTCCGCTGCGAGCGCGAAATGTGCGGCACGCCGCGGCGCTCTGCTAGAATTTTTTGCGGAGCGCGGACGGTCCCGTCCGCAAGACGATTGCGAGCGGAGGGGAAAACGGGAAATGAAACAAACTCCGCCGACGATTCCCGAATGTTGTTCATGCGGACGTGACCGTCCGCGCTCCGGTGCACTGTCGCTTCTCTCGCGCGATTTGTTCTGCCACGCTGCGCCGCGTGCGCGTGCGATTGGATCAAACCCTTGTCGATCGCGGCTTGTGTGAAAGCCGCGAGAAGGCGAAGCGCGCCATCATGGCCGGAACGGTGCGCGTCAATGGGCAGGTTGCGACAAAAGCCAGCGATGCGGTGAAGGAAGGCGACGCGGTCGAATTGACCGCGGGCGAAAGGTTTGTGAGCCGCGGCGGACACAAGTTGGAACACGCATTGATTGAATTCGCCGTGGACGTGCGCGGCTTGGTCGCGATCGATCTTGGAGCTTCGACCGGCGGCTTTACGGACTGCCTGCTTCAACATGGCGCGGCAAAAGTATTCGCGGTCGATGTGGGGCAGGGGCAGTTCGCATGGAAGTTGCGGCACGAACATCGTGTCGTAGTGATGGAGAAAACGAACGCGCGCACATTGACGCCGGCGCATTTTCCGCAGCCATTCGCGCCGGTGGATTTGGTCGTGATTGATTGCTCGTTCATTTCGTTACGGAAGGTTTTGCCTCCCGCGATTGCATTGCTGCGGCCTCTCGGTAAAGTCGTCGCGTTGATCAAGCCACAGTTTGAGGCCGGCAAAGAAGAAGCGGATCGTGGCGCAGGCGTCATCAGCGATCCGGCGGTGCATGCGCGTGTATTGCGGGAATTGGAAATGTTCGTCGGCGACCTTGGCACGGCGCATTGGCACAAACTCACCGAGTCTCCATTGCTCGGGCCGGCCGGGAATAAGGAATTTCTAGTGCTACTTGAAAAAAATGCCTGACAGCATTCGCCGCGTCGGACTCGTCGCAAACCCGGGCAAGCCGGAAACGCGCTCGCTTGTTCAACAGGCATCGCGGTACATCCAGCGCAGCGGGCGCAAAGTCCTTTGCGACGCCGTTACGTCGCAGGTCAGCGGATTGCGCTGCGCTTCCACAGAAGACATTCCGTCGCTGGCGCGCACTGTGGATTTGCTCCTCGTGTTTGGCGGCGACGGCACCATCCTGCGCGTGGCGCGGGAAACCGCTGGAACAGAAACACCGATCCTCGGTGTAAAAGTCGGCGGGCTGGGGTTTCTAACTGCGGTCCAGGCGCCGCAACTTCCGCACGCGTTGAAACAAATCTGGGCGGGCGAATTTCTGATCGAAGCAAGGCCGTTGATCGAAGCCACGGGACAGGCGCAGGGAAAGCCGATTCACGAGCGTGCGCTGAATGACTTCGTGGTGAGCCGCGGCGCGACGTCGCGTTTGATCGAGGTTGCCGTGAGCGTGGATGCCGAGGATCTGACGCGCTATCGCTGCGATGGCTTGATCGTGAGTTCGCCCACCGGTTCGACGGCGTATTCACTCGCCGCGGGTGGAGCGATCGTCAGTCCATTGGCTGAAGTCTTGACCATCACGCCAATTTGTCCGCACACGCTTTCAAACCGGTCCGTGATTGTGCGCATGGATGCGACGGTGCAAGTCACGGTCGTCAGCGAGAAGGTCGACACGATCCTTACTGCGGACGGCCAGGTGCAGACGCCGTTGAATACGGGGGACTTTGTCCAGATTCGCCGGAGCAGTGTGGCGGTGCGGTTGCTCAGGCTGCACGGCGGCTCATTTTTCGAGACGCTGCGGCAGAAGTTGAACTGGAGTGGATCAAGCGTCGCGTGAGTTTGAATTCTGCCAATTCCCAAATGGTTCGCCTCAAAGACATTGCGGCGCGCGCGGGCGTGTCGGTGATGACGGTATCGAAGTGCCTGCGCGATCAACGCGATATTTCGGCGGCGACCAAGGCGCGCATCCAACAACTGGCGCGTGAAATGGGCTACGTGCCGGACATCGCGGCAAAGCAGTTTCGCAGTCGCGCCACGAAGCTCTTCGGCCTCGTGATCTCTGCCGCGACGAACCCGATTTACTCGCGCATCGTCATGGCGATTGAGGAGCGGGCGCATGAGCTTGGCTATGAACTGATCTTCGCGCATTCGCTGAATCAGTTGGAGCGCGAAGAGAAGGTGATCCGCCGTTTGCTCGCGCGGCGGGTCGAGGGACTGTTCATCACGCCGGTGTATCGCTTGCGACCAACGGCGCCGGTCTACGAGGAAATCCGCCGGGCGAGAGTGCCGACTGTGATCCTCGGCCATCGCGGATTGTTCTGCAGCGATTTCGCGAACATCGAGACGGATGACATCACCGCGAGCTACGATGTGGCGAAGCATCTCATCGACTTTGGGCATAAGCGCATCGCGTACTTCACCGGGTCGCCCGTGTCGCCGCAGGCGCAGGAGCGCTACGAAGGGTATCGTCGCGCGGTTCGAGATGCGGGATTGGAACTCGATGACCGTCTGGTGTTTAACGCCGGTGGCACCATTGAGGAAGGCGAGAAGGCTGCGTTGCAGTTGTTGAACGAACATCCGGGCGCCACCGCCGTCCAGGCGGTGAACGACCTTGTCGCCATCGGCGCTGCGAACGTGTTGCTGAACCAGGGGCTTCGCATCCCTCACGACGTTTCAGTCGCAGGTTTCGGGAACATTCTGGTCGCCGAATACTTTCGTGTTCCACTCACGACCATTCGTCAGCCGAAGCTGCGTCTGGGCTTTGCGGCGATGGAGTTGATGGAGGCAATGCTTCGCGGCGAGCCGCCGCAATCGCGCCGCCTTCGCGCGCAACTCGAAGTGCGCGCCAGCACCGCCGCGCCGTTGGCAAAAGACCTGCATTAGTGCAGGCATGAATGACACGAGCAGCGCAATACGGCGGATTGTCTTAATTGTTGTCATCCTCATGCTCGGGATTGGGGCAGTGTGGGGTTGGAGCGCCGCGAGCAAATGGCGGGGAGAGAAATCAGTGCGCCTGTTCAACAGTGAAGTGGACAATCTCTTCGAAGCTTTCCACCAGTACAAAACTTACGTGGGCAACTATCCCACCGGAAATAATGCGGAGATTGCCAGGGCTTTGCTCCAGGGCGACAACCCGAAGAAAATCATCATCCTTGCGGTGAAAAAAGCGGAGCTGAACGCCAAGGGCGAGATCGTTGATCCATGGGGCACGCCGTTGAAAATCTACTTCGCGAACAATGAAGTGCTCATTCGTTCGGCCGGGCCAAACAAGCAATTTGACGACAGCAAATCGGGACTGATCGATGACTATTATCGTTCGGACTAGAAATCATTTCGCTGATTCCCATGCCGCCACGAACATCCCATTCCCAAAAAACTGCTGAGGCCAAATCCATCTCCGGGCCGATGCTGCTGGCCGCTCATTGGGCAAAGCAGGCAGCGCAATCGGTGCGAATCCGCGTAGTGCCTGAGAACAAAAGTCTGCCACGGCGTCCGTTTCCGTCCCAGGCAGAGTACAAACGGCGTAAATAAGCCGGCCGCCCGGCTTCACTGCCGCTGCGGCGTTGAGCAGAAGCTGCTTTTGGATTTCGCCCAGTTCCCGCACGTCATTGATCGTCGTCGTCCAACGCGCGTGCGGATTCCGTTGCCAGGTTCCCACCCCGCTGCAAGGAGCGTCCACCAGCACGCCGTCGAATTTTGTTTTCGTCGGAAGCTTCGCGCTGTCGTTCCACAGCGCGACTCGGTAATTGAAAACTTTCGCCCGCGCAGCGCGTTGCTTCAGCCGCTTCAATCGCCAGTCGGCGCGGTCGGTGGCCCAGATCATCCCTTTGTTTTCCATGAGCTCCGAGAGGTGCAGCGTCTTGCCGCCTTCACCGGCGCAGGCGTCCCACCACGTCTGACCGGGCTTCGGCGCGCAAAGCAGGCTGACAATTTGCGACGCGATGTCCTGGATCTCGAATTCGCCCGCCTGAAACTCCGCGCTGCGAAACAAATCCGCCTCGCCGCGATACTGCACCGCGTCGGGCACCATCGAGTCGGCCACTGAACCGTCGCCGAACTGTGCGGCGAGGGCAGGGCCCCGGCCGCGGCGGGCTCGCAGCCAGATGGACGGGCGTCTTTGCAGCGAGCGAAGCCACTCGGGCGTGACGGCAACCTCGCTCGATATCCACTCCGGCACCGCATGCTTGAGGTCGTCATCGGTAAAACTCTTCGGGTCGCGCTGAAAACGTTCATCGAGCGCGAGCGCCTGCGCGAAGCGATTCGGCAGCGCGTCGCGGCTGTCGAGCCAGCCACGCCAGCGAAAAAATGAGAACACCATTTCCGCCACGCGCGCCGAGTCTGCGCGTGAGAGCCGGCTGTCTTTCAACAACGCCCGCATCAACGCGTCCGCCGGCTTCTCCCGGCTCGCCTCTGTCACCACGCGCGCTGCGCACTCCATCGCTTTATCCACAACGACTTCCGTAACACGACCAAATGCAATTGGCGACGTTTGCCGATGTAGGAAAAATCTGAGGCGCTCGTTGACGGCCCGCACGATGGCCCGTAGTTTTTTTGCCAAGACGCCACCTGTGATGCACGAACAAGCAACGATTTTGGTCATTGAGGACGACGCGAACGACCTGTTCTTCCTCAAGCGCGCCTTCGACACGCTGCAAACGCAGTGTGACATGCGCGCCGTCGGTGATGGCGCCGACGCGATCGACTACTTGCGGGGCGTCGATGAGTACTCCGATCGCGAGCGTTTCCCGTTGCCCGCGCTGATCCTGATGGATTTGAAAATGCCGCGCGTTGATGGCTTTGAATTTCTTGCGTGGCTCCGGCGTGAGCCCAGCCTGAAAGTCATTCCCGTCGTTGTGCTTTCTTCATCGAATCTCCCGCAGGACGTCCGCCGTGCCTACGATCTCGGCGCGAACTCGTTCATCGTTAAACCCGGCGACAACGCCACGTTGCCGCAGACAATGAAGACCCTCGCGAGCTACTGGCTGGACGTCTGCGAAACGCCGATGAGTTCCCTCACTTCTGCGGCCGTGTAGTTGGCGCAGAATTTTCTCCAAAATCCTGCCGCGCCTCGCCTAACCTCCGCGCATTCCATGCAAACGCTTCGCAATCTCCTCGCCGCCGCAGTCGCGTGTGTGCTGACGTCGGGCCACGCCGCAGAGGCCGTTCTTCCCGCCAAGGACGAACGTGCTGGTCCGCCGAAAACGTTGAACACACTCCGCACATTTCCGGAGATCACGTCCAAGTCGGCGTGGCAGCGGCACGCTGAAGGCATTCGCGAGCAAGTGCTCGTGAACTGCGGATTGTGGCCCCTGCCGGAAAAGACGCCGTTGAATGCGAAAATTTTCGGACGCATCGAGCGCGATGGCTACTCGGTGGAGAAAGTTTATTTCCAGAGCTATCCGGGGTTTTACGTCGCCGGAAATCTGTATCGGCCTCTCGGCAGGAAAGGTCCGTTCCCGGCCATCCTGAATCCGCATGGGCATTGGGCGAAAGGCCGCCTCGAAGACAACAAGGACGGCAGTGCGGCGGCGCGTTGCATCAACTTCGCGAAGCAAGGAATGGTCGCGTTCTCGTGGGACATGGTGGGCTACAACGACACGCAGTTCGCGCATCCGAACGGCGAGCCTGGCTACAAGACGCATCGGCATTTCGCGAATGATCCGACGAACCAGCTTTGGAACATCAGTCAGATGGGATTGCAAACCTGGAACAGCGTGCGTGCGCTCGACTTTCTCATTTCGCTGCCCGACGTGGACGCGAGCCGAACTGCGTGTACCGGCGAATCCGGCGGCGGCACGCAGACATTCATGCTCGGCGCGATTGAGGATCGCCTCGCTGCGCAAGCGCCGATCGTGATGGTGTCGCATTCCATGCAAGGCGGTTGCTCGTGCGAGAACGTCGCCGGACTGCGCGTGGATTATTCGAACATGGAGATCGCCGCCGCCGCCGCGCCGCGCCCGCAGTTGCTCGTGGCTGCGACCGGTGATTGGACGAAGATGTTGCTCACGATTGAAGGTCCGGCGGTCGCGAGCGTTTACAAACTTCTCGGCGCGCCGGAGCGCCTGAAGTACGTGCGTTTCAATTTCAACCACAACTACAACCAGACCAGCCGCGAGGCCGTTTACGAATGGTTCGGCCGCTGGCTGTTGCACGCGCCGGAGCCGGCGTCGCTGAAGGAAGTGGCTTACACCAAGGAACCTGATGCCGATCTGCGCGTGTTCGAAGACGGCAAATTCCCCGCGGATGCCGTCACCGAAGAGCAGCTCACGGAATACCTCATTCGCAGCGCAACGAATGAAATCTGGGTTCACAAGCCAGTCAACCCGGTGCTGATGGAGCGTTATCGCAAGCAGATGCTGCCCGCGTGGAAACGCAATCTGCAGATCGACACCGCGGAACGCGCACTGAACGTCGAGCCCGGCAGAATCACAAAGCTCCCGGATTGCACGATCACCACGCTGTCGCTTGGACGCACCGGTCGGGGCGATCGCATTCCCGCCGTGATGATCACGCCGCGTCGTGATCCGCTGCGCACGATGGCCATCCTCGTGCATCCGGACGGCAAGTCGGCGTATCTCGACGAGCGTGGCGCGCCCAAGGGACTCGCGCGCGAGTTGATCGCAAAGGAAGTCGCGGTGCTGTTGCTCGACACCTTCCTTACTGGCGAACTTGCCGACGCGAAAGCCGCGAGCGGGCGCGACTACTTCACGGAGTTCTTCACGACTTACAATCGCACGGACGTTCAGGAACGGGTGCAGGATCTCGTGACGGTGTGCTCATTCGCGCAGGCGCACAGCAAAGGCCGGCGCGTGATTCTTTGCGGCAGCGGACGCGCAGGGTTGTGGACGCTTCTCGCCGCGCCCGCCGCCGACGCAGTGGTGGCTGACTGCGCGCAACTCGATTCGACAAACGACCGCGAGCTATTGGCGCGTGATTTGTTCACGCCTGGTTTGCGAAAGCTCGGTGGCTTTGAAGGCGTGGCAGTCATTCCGGGAGCGAATCCGCTTCTCGTCCACAACACGGGTTCGAAATTCACGACGGGATTCCTCAACGCCGTTTACAGCGGGATGCATGTACCGCAAAAGTTTCGCCATGAGACCGCGGCGCTCGATGAAGTTTCCGTTGCGAAGTGGATTTCTGAACTTCAGTTCCCCTGAGGTGGTCGCGCCGTTGAGAATCGTCGCATGAACATCCTCATCACTGGTGGTGCCGGATTTATCGGCGCGAACCTGATCGAGCATGTGATCGATCGCCCCGAAATCGCGCGTCTGGTGAATCTCGATTGTTTAACCTACGCGGCCAATCCTGATAATCTCCGCACGATTGCCGTGCATCCCAAATATCGTTTCGAGCAAGTCGACTTGCGTGATCGGACGGCAGTGGAGCGAGTCGTGCGCGATCATGCCATCACGCACGTGATGCACCTCGCGGCGGAGAGCCACGTGGATCGTTCCATCGCCACGCCCGATGCATTTGTTCAGACAAACTTCGTAGGCACCTTCCATCTGCTCGAAGCCTGTCGGGCGACATGGCAGGGAAATCGGGATGGCAACCGTTTCCTCCACGTCTCGACTGACGAAGTTTACGGCAGCCTCGGGGCGACAGGCACGTTCACCGAGCAGTCTCCGTACGCGCCGAGTTCGCCGTATTCGGCGACCAAAGCCGCGGCGGACATGCTGGTGCGCGCGTATCATCGCACTTACGGGATGCCCGTAGTGATCAGCAATTGCGCCAACAACTTTGGTCCGTACCAACATCGCGAGAAGTTGATCCCGGTGATCATCGCCAGTGTGTTGGCGCGCCGCGCCATTCCGTTGTTCGGCGACGGACAGCAGGTGCGGGACTGGCTCTACGTGCGCGATCATGCAGAGGCTTTGTGGCTCGCCCTGGCGCGCGGGAGGCTGGGTGAGACTTACAACATCGGCGCGCACAACGAGTGGCCGAATCGCAAGCTCGCCGAATTGATCTGCGATCTCACCGATGAACTCGCTCCCGAACTGGGAGGTAACTCCCGCCAGTTCGTTTCGCACGTGTCCGATCGCCGCGGCCACGATCGGCGCTATGCGATCAACGCGAGCAAGATCATGAGCGAACTCGGTTGGAGGCCGCAGCATGATTTCAAGAGTGCGCTGCGTGAGACGGTGCGCTGGTATTTGCAGCATCGGGAACGGTTGAACGTGAAATAAACCGCCGCTGTTTACGTGCGGGCGAATGGGCGCGCGGGAAAGGTGACCGTCACCGTTGTCTCCACATCGGGTGCGCTTTGGATCAGAAATTTCCCGCCATTCAATTCCGTCAATCGCTTGGCAATAATTAAACCCAGCCCTGCGCCCTGCTGTTCAAATTTCTCGCGCTCGAACTGCACGTGCGGCGCCACTTCGGCGATCTGTTGCGGTGTCATGCCGCGGCCTTGATTCGTGATGCGCAAGGCGAATTGCGTGCCGTCCAACGTGCCGATGACGCGCACGCGCGTGCCGGGGTTCGAGAACTTGAACGCGTTGTCCACCAGTTCCTCGATGATCTTCTTGAGATTGTCCTGGAGTGCCGCGACAGCGCCGGGTGCGACGGTGATTTCCAAATCTTTAGCGCGGCCATGCCGCTCCGCGACCTCGCGCGCTGCGTCGGATGCCGTGAGGTCCGCCCGCGTCAGGCTCGACGCCGCGCTGGCCATGATTGAAGTGGGATTCTGCGCCATCAGTTCGATCTGCGCATACGCCAGGAAGTTCTCGATAAGCCGATGCAGCCGCAGCGCCGAATCATGGATGAATTTGGCGTTCTCGAAAATGTCATCGGCGCCCAGCGTCTTGTGATCCTCCATGAGGATGTTCGCGAGGCCCATGATGCCGTTGAGCGGCGTGCGCAGTTCGTGCGGGAGCGCCAGCGTCATCTTGCCGCGCAACTCGTCGAGCTTCTTTTCGGACTGGCGCTGAATTTCCTTTTGCTTCTCCAGCCGCGCATTGACGGCGGCAAGCAACTCCGACGGGGTGAACGGCTTCGTGAGATAATCATCCGCTCCCATCTCCATGCCCCGGCGGATTTGCGGACGATCGACGGCGCCGGAAAGAAACATGAACGGGATCGACGCTGTGGACTCCACTTCGCGCAGCTTGGTGAGCGTTTCGAAGCCATCCATCTTGGGCATGTTCACGTCGCAGATGATGAGGTCGGGCATCTCCTGGAGCGCGGCGGCCACGCCGGTTTCGCCGTCCTCCGCCGTAACGGTGGCGAACCCGAACATCCCGAGGGTTTCTTCAATGATGAACCGGATGTCCGGTGAATCATCTATCACGAGTACTTTCTTCATCAATTCTGATACGCAGCATTTGGTGGAATCATGGGCGCCTCTCCGGCGCAGTTTTGGACGTGTCCCCGAGAGGCGGATTCACCCAAAGTCCGAGAAATGTTGCCGCGCGAATTCTAAACAGCGCATTCACGCGCTGACAAAACAAACCGCGTTCATAATGGAAAAAAAGACGCGAATCTATACGGCTGGCCACGTTGCGTCGTTCGCAGTCTGCAATGTTACTGCTGCTGGCGAGGCGTGCCGCGATCCAGCGCCCAATTCCCTTGGTCAGGTTCTTAAGCCGCAGGATGCTTCCACGGCTTCCGATATTCGCGGCGCAGATGCTTCGTGGCGTCGCGATCGTCCACCACCTTGCGTGACTTCGGGTCGAAGATAATGGGCCGCCCGAGATCCATCGCCACGTTGGCCATGATGCAACTCGCGGTGGAGATGTGGCCTTCTTCGATGTCAGCGATGGGACGGCTGCGCTTCGCGATGGCGGCAAGGAAGTCGAGCATGTGTCGGCGCGTGGCGGGTGCGGCATTCAACTCGTTGTCCTTCTCCGTCACGTCCTCGGGATATTGTTCACGCTCGAATTTGCAATCGAAGTGCAGTGACGGCGACTTCTTGTCGTGTGGGATGAAATCCGCGCGCATGGTGCTGGCCTTGAGCACGCCTTTTTCTCCGTAGATGAAAACCGCCCACGGATAATCCGCATCCGGTGCCGCGCCCCAGGTGCGGTGTTGCCATACGGCATTGAACTCGGGGTATTCGAACGTGGCCACCTGCGTGTCGGAGATGTTGGACTTGCCATCCTTCTGCACGTAGATGCCGCCAGCGGAACTCACGCGCTTGGGCCAGCCGAGGTTCAACATCCAACGCGCCGTGTCGAGCATGTGAACACACATGTCGCCGACGATGCCGTTGCCGTATTCCGTGAAGGTGCGCCACCAACGCTTGTGTGGAATACCGTCGTAAGGACGCAACGGCGCGGGGCCGGTCCACATTTCGTAATCGAGGAAACTTGGCACGTTCTCCAGCGGCGGATTTCCGTTGGCGCGCATGTGGAAATAACAACACATCTCCACGTGGCCGATCTTGCCCAGCAACCCCGCATCGACGACCTGCTTCTTCGCATCGATCAGGTGCGGCGTGCTTTTGCGCTGCGTACCAATCTGGACGACGCGCTTGGTGCGACGCGCGGCATCGAGCATCGCTTCGCCTTCACGCACGTCGCGGCTGATCGGTTTCTGGCAATAAACGTCCGCGCCGGATTCGACGGCCGCGATCATTTGCAGCGCGTGCCAATGGTCGGGCGAACCCACGACGACGATGTCGCACTGGTGGTTCTTCAACAGCTCCCGATAATCGTTGTAAAGGCGCGGCGATTTGTCGGTCTTGAGCCGTTGCTTCGAAATGTCCACCGCTTCGGCGAGCATCTTTTTGTCGGGATCGCAAAGCGCGACGAGATCAACGGGCGTGACTTGCATGAGCCGCCACAAGTCGCTCTTGCCATACCAGCCGCACCCGATGAGAGCGACGCGTCTGGGTTTGCCGTTTACAAGATCAAGGGCGTCGGCGCCCCAACTCGGGAGTGCTGCCAGCGCGGTGGCGGCGGAAGCAGTTTGGAGAAATCGGCGGCGATTGATGTTGAAGCCGGCGAGGTTCGGTGAAGTAGCGTCGGATTTCATGCGCGGAGTGTTAAACACACTTCGCCACGGATGCAATCGCGACCTCTAGTTCAACTTCGCCAGTTCACTGCGCAGCAATTCGACGAGGGGCTTCACCGTCGCTTGATCGAACGCGAAGCGGCACTCCGCGGCGGCGAACAATTCGGGCAAGGGACGGGAACCGCCAAGGGCGAGGGCACGCTGGTATTTCTGAAGCGCGTCGCGCTTGTCGCGTTTCGAGTTGAGCCACACCTGCAACGCACCGAGTTGCGCGATGCCGTATTCCACGTAGTAGAAGGGATGCAGAAAGATGTGGAGCTGGCGATGCCACAAATGCTCGCGCGCATCTTCTTGGCCGCGCCAGTCAATGTCGCCGCCGAAACGGTCCATGAGCGCGAGCCATGCAGCGCGGCGTTCCTCCCGCGAGTGATTCGGGTGCGTGTAAATCCAATGCTGGAACGCGTCGACTGTGACGATCCATGGAAAAACACTCACGATGCCTTCGAGATGCGTGCGCCGCGCGCGTTTCGCATCGGCACTCGAGTAAAACTCTTCGATGAATTCGTTGCCGAGCAATTCCATGCTCATCGATGCGACCTCGCAGAACTCGATCGGCGCGCCGCGATACGCGTAGAGCGCCTCGTCGCGGGTGGCGAGCGCGTGGAAGGCGTGGCCCGCTTCGTGAAGCATCGTCTCGACGTCGCGCTGAAGTCCGACTGCGTTCATGAAGATGAACGGAAGACGCGATTCGGACAGCGTCGATTGATAGCCGCCCGGTGCTTTGCCTTTGCGATTGTCGAGATCGAGCAGGTGTTGCTCCTGCATGGTGCGAAATCCGCCCGCCAATCCGCCGTCGATCCGGTCGAAGATGGATTGTGTTCGCGAAACCATTTCATCGACGTGCTCGAAGGGTTTCAAAGGCGGACGATTCATCGGATCCACTGCCATGTCCCAGGGGCGCAACGCGTCGAGTTTCAGTTGTTCGCGTCGTGATGCCTGGAGTTGGCGGAGCAGGGGTACGACTTCCTTCTCGATGGCGTCGTGAAACGCAAAGCAATCCTGCGGCGTGTAATCGAACCGGCCGCGCGCGCGAAAGATGTAATCGCGGTAATTGTCGAAGCCAGCGTTCTTCGCGATCTGCACCCGCAGTTTGATCTGCTCATCAATGATGTCGTCGAACTTGTCGCGCTCAGCGAGACGGCGCTTTGAAACGATTTCCCAGGCTTCCTGTCGCAGCGCGCGATCGGGCTCTTCCAGATAGCGGCCCATCTGGACGAGCGTTTTTTCCTCGCCGCGGAAATTCACCGTGAGCGAGCCGGAGAGTTTTTGATACTGCTGGCCGAGCTTCGCCTCCTCGGTTTCGAGCGGCACGTTCTCGGGACGGAACAGTTCGACGTGTACCTTCGTGTCGCGATCGAAGACTTCGTAGCGCTTCGGACTCAATTGCCCGCGCGCGGGATGCGCGAGGTAAAGCTGCTCCAGCTTGAATTGTCGTGGCTTCAACTCGGGATCGATCTTCTCGACGAAGTGCAGGTAAGATTTTTCCGCCTCGGCGTTGTCCGTGTGGCACGTCATGGCGATGTAGCGCTTCGAGCTCTCTTCGTCGAGCGCCGCCGAGAGCTCGCTCCAGTGGAGCAGGGAGCTTTCGAGATGCGCCGCTGTTTTGCCGGTGGCAAATTCCTTTTCGAGCGCCTCAAACAGCGGCGCGATCTCAGTCCAGTTCCCTAGATCGATCTTCTGCGGAACAAACTGGCGCGGCGTGTGAACCGGCAACTCGCCAAACGGCAACAAATTCATGGTCGTGACAATGGAGTGGAAAACGGAAAAGACAAAATGGATTTGCGGGAAGGAGCAAGACGGACGTGGAGGGGAGCAGGATTACGAACACGATTACGATTACGAGAACCGCTCATCGTTCCTAATCGTATTCGTATTCGTAATCCTGCTCGCCCATTCCACCCATTGACGCCCCTCTCGCCGCTCCGCAAAGTCGCCGCGCATGTGGCTCGGGGAAGAAGAGCAGATCATCGTGAAATATCTGCAACAGCTTGGTGGTGCCGGGGCCACGGCGCGCGAAATTTGCCGCAAGTCTGCCACCAAGGATCGGTGGAAGGAAAACGAGCGCTGGGCCATGCCCTTCGTCCAGGCGCTGCGCGATAAGGGATTGATCGAGATCGACGCGGGCGGACACTACAAGCTCACCGGCAAGCCGGTCACTTAGCTCGCCGCTTCTTCTTCGCAGGCAACTTTTCGATCAGCGAGCGCACCGGTGCGAGGTCCGAGTCCTTCAGCGCCATTGCGATCAACTCCGCAGGATTTCCAATCGCCAGCGCGCGTTCAAACCACGCCATCGTCTCCGCGCCGCCGCGCTGCAACTGGCAGGTGTAGCACGCGAGATTGTACGGAATGGTCGGTTCGTCCGTGAACTTCGACGCCATGCGCGCCAGCACATTGAACGCGGCGAGCAATCCACCGTCGGTCGCGCGCCGGAGCGCATAGGCGTGGTTCAGCCAGCTCGAGGCGTGATTTGGCGCGACCGCGATCAGCTTGCTGCTCACGAGCACGGCGGCATCCCAATCTTTCAAGTTCGCGAGAATGATCCAGCGAACGTCGAGCACCTCGGCGGTGTCCTGCGCTTGGTCGGGAAGGCGATCCAGTTCATCGAGCGCCTCGCGCGGGACGCCAAGTTCCAGCCAGCCGAGCGCGGCACGCAAGGCATGGATTTGATTCTCTTTCTGATCTGCGGGCACGCTTGAGTTTACGATTGGCCGCCAGATGCGCAACCCGCCGGCGTAGTGGCGCAGGCGTCCCGCCTGCGACCTGTCCACTGGCCGTCCCGGCTGGTGTTTACGGATCTGCAATCACCAGGCGTGACGCCCAGTGGACTTGCGGCAGCCGGGACGGCTGCTCCACTACCGGAGCGCTCAACGCGGAATTGACCGCTCGCTTCAGCCGCGGGCTTCGGGTTAATTCCTCCCGCTCATGGAAAAAGTTTTCAGCTATCTGCGAGACAACGAAGCGAAGTTCGTTGAACAGCTTTTGCAATACGTGCGCGTCCCCAGCGTCTCCGCCCCGCCGCAACACTCTGGCGACATGAAGAATAGCGCCGAGTGGTTGCGCGACCACTGCCGCGCAATCGGACTCGAAGCCGAACTCCACGCCACGGCGGGACATCCGATCCTCGTTGCGCGGACCCGGCGGCGCAAAGGCCGCAAACACTTCCTGGTTTACGGCCACTACGATGTGCAACCACCCGAACCGTTCGAACTCTGGAAGACACCGCCGTTCGAGCCGCGCATCGAGGGGCGCTCGATGTTTGGCCGCGGTGCGAGTGATAACAAAGGCCAGAACCTCGCGCACCTGAAGGCGGTCGAAGCTTATTTCAAAACGAAAACCGAATTGCCCGTCGATCTCACGTTCGTGATCGAGGGCGAGGAAGAAGTCGGCAGCAGCCATCTCGCGGAGTTTCTGCGCGCTCATCGCGACGAGTTGAAATGCGACGCCATCGTGATTTCCGACACGGGCATGCCGAGTAAAAAGTTGCCTGCACTTACTTACGCGCTCCGCGGCATCATGGCGCTGGAAATCAAACTCACCGGCCCCGCGCGCGACCTGCACTCCGGGATTTTCGGCGGCTCGGTCGAGAATCCCGCCATGGCGCTCTGCCGCCTGCTCGCGCAAATCCACGACAAAAACGGACGCATCGCCATTCCCGGCCTCTACGATGACGTCGCGCCGCTTTCAAAATTCGAGCGCGCCCAATTCGTGAAACTCCCATTCACGCCCGAGCAATACCGCAAGCTTCTCGGTGTGCCCGCGCTGTTTGGTGAGAAGGGATTCACTCATCACGAGCAACGCAGCGCCCGCCCGACTTTCGAGATCAACGGTCTCACGAGCGGTTACCAGGGCGCCGGCAGCAAGACCATCGTGCCGTCCTGGGCGAGCGCGAAGATCACGATGCGCCTTGTGCCGAATCAAAAGCCGGCGCGTCTTCAGAAATTAGTGCAGGCACACCTGAAGAAACTTTGTCCACCGACGGTGAAACTGGAGATCAAATCCGGCCACGGCGGCGATCCCTACATCGTATCGCCGACGAGTCAGGTGGCTCTGGCTGCGATGCGCGCGTTGAAGGCGGGCTTCGGTGCCGAGCCGATCGCAATGCGTGAGGGCGGCTCCATTCCGATCGTGAACGATTTCAAACGCATCCTCGGTGCGGACACGTTGCTGCTGGGCCTTGCGTTGCCAGATGACAACGCGCATTCGCCGAACGAGAAGTTCGATCTCGATAATTTCGCCGGCGGTATGCGCATGGCCGCGCAATTGTGGCAGGAACTCGCTGCGGCTTAACGTGCCCCCGGCATCTTGCCGGGCGGTGGCTCGGCAGAACCCAGCGCAGCTTTTAATGTCACGGCTCCGGCCCGGCAAGATGCCGGGGGCACGTTAAGCCGCCGCGCCCTCGATGACATGGAACTCGCGCAACTCTTCACGCAAGCGTTCCACTGGCAAACCGACGACGTTGGAATACGAGCCGTCCACATGTTCCACAATCATGTCGCCGTGTTCCTGGATCGCGTAGGCGCCGGCTTTGTCGAGCGGGTTGATCTTGTCGAGGTAATCAACAATCTCGTCCGCGCCGAGAGAACGAAACGTGACGATCGTCTGGTCGGTGAAAAGCTTCTGGCGATGTGCGCGCAGGTGCAGCAGGCAGACGCCGGTGATGACTTGGTGTGACTTGCTCTCAAGTTCCATGAGCATCCGCTCGGCGTCGTCCCGGTCACGCGGCTTTCCGAACACGCGCTGGCCCAATACAACTTCCGTGTCCGCACCGATGACGACGGCATCGGGATGTTTCTTCGCGACAATGCGCGCCTTGTGATACGCGTTCAGCAGGCACGCTTCCGTCGGCGTGAGGTGTTCCGGCTGCGATTCATCCGCGTGGCCGGGCAAGACTTCGAAATCTATTCCAAGTTCATGCAGCAGTTCGGCGCGACGCGGAGACGCCGACGCCAGGATGACTTGTTTGTTTTCCTTCATATTAAACCTTCGCGGTGTCGAGCGCGTGCTCGAACTGTTTCAGTTTCACATCGAACTCTTCATCCGTCAGGACCGGTTGGGCGTCATCACGGGAAATGATGGTATCGAGTTCCACCCATGACTTGCAGCCGCCGTAGTGAGCTGCCATCGGGAGCTCGATTGGCGCTGGCAGGCGGAAGACTCGAAGCGCCATCGCGTAAAGGCTGCGCGTCTTGCCGGTCTCAAATTTTTCGCGCACCACTTCCTCACACCACACGTGTTGTCCGCGCAAACGCATGGCCGCCTCAATGTTCTCGATCAACTTCCAATCCACGACTTCCGCGAAGCATTCGAGCCGCACGATGTTCGGCGAAAATCGGGGCGCGATCAGGTCGTATCGAATCTGTGCGGTGGGCGTGACGAGTTCACGCTGTTGGTGAAACAAGGTCGGGAAGAGGAGGAGGCGGTCGTGTTCGAGTTGGAATCCGCCCGGTCCTTCGCTGATGCCGCCTTTGCGCAGGATTAAAATTTGTTCTCCGCACGCCAGTGCATCGACGACTACAGCCCATTCCTTGAAGGCGATCCGCACGTGTTGAACCTAGTGAGTGCCACCGCGCTGCGCAACTCGGACGATAAACTGGTCACGGGCTCTGCGAACCATGTGCCAACGATGCGTTTGAATCTGGCCGAGCACTGCGTCACTCTCTGGCGGTGAAGATCTCCATCGTCGTCCCCGCGTTCAACGAGGAGAAACTTCTGCCCGCGACACTTTGCAGCATTCGCGCGGCGAGCGAGGCATTCACGTCGCGCGGTTGGGAAATCGAGACGATTGTTTGCGACAACAATTCCACCGACCACACCACTGCGATCGCGCAGGCGGCTGAAGCTCGCGTTGTGTTCGAGCCCATCAACCAAATCGCGCGCGCACGCAACACCGGCGCCGCCGCGGCCACAGGCGATTGGATCATCTTCGTTGATGCCGATTCACATCCCTCCCGCGAATTATTCGTGGACGTCGCTGAAGCAATTCTCACCGGACGTTGCCTTGCTGGCGGTGTCATCGTGCGCCTGGATCAGTGGTCGTTCGGCCTTTGGTTCTTCACATCGCTTTGGAACATGATCAGCCGTGCGAAGAAATGGTGCGCGGGCTCGTTCATTTTCGTGGACGCTGGCGCCTTTCGAGCCATTGGCGGATTCAGCCACGAACTGTTCGCTTCCGAGGAACTCGACTTGAGTCAGCGCTTGAACAAGCTGGCGAAGCAACGGGGCAAGCGTCTCCTGATCCTGCATCGACACCCGCTCGTGACCTCAGCCCGCAAAGCCCATCTCTATGGCTATCGCGCCCATCTCAAATTCCTGCTGCGCGTGGCGCGGGGACCTCGTCGCACGCTCCGAACGCGTGAAGGTTGCGACATCTGGTACGACGGACGGCGGTGAGGACACACTCAGCGCGAATTGAGCGCGCGTTTGACCGGGCTGTGGCGTCCGCGTACAAACCCGCGACGCTCTAATGAGTTTCATCAAACCAGGACTACAGATGGCCGCCTTCTCAGCGGTTGTGAATCTGCTGCTGGCCGCCACCAAGATCGTCGCGGGCGTGCTCGGCGGCTCCTACGCGCTGATTGCGGATGGCATCGAATCGAGTGCGGACGTTGTGAGTTCGTTGATCGTCTGGAGCGGGCTGCGATTCGCGGTGCTGCCCGCGGACGAAAACCATCCTTACGGCCACGGGAAAGCCGAGCCAATCGCTACCACGATCGTTTCTCTCGTGCTGCTCGGTGCCGCGGTGCTGATCGCGGTGCAGAGCGTTCGTGAACTGCTGAGCTCACATGAGGCGCCCAAGAAATTCACGCTCATCGTCCTCGTTGCGGTCATCGTAATCAAAGAAGCGATGTTCCGTCTGTCATGGCGCACAGGCTCCGCTCTCGACAGCGCGGTGTTGAAGGCGGACGCGTGGCATCATCGAAGCGACGCGCTCACTTCCGCGGCAGCCTTTGTCGGCATCAGCATCGCGTTGATCGGGGGCAAGGGTTTCGAGGGCGCTGACGATTGGGCGGCTCTTGTGGCGTGCGCGATCATAGCGTGGAACGGCATCCGTTTTCTCCGGGGAGCGATCAACGAAATGATGGATGCGTCAGTGTCGCCGGACGTGATTGCGGAAGTTCGCAAGACAGCGGGCGACGTCGAAGGTGTCGTGGAGATTGAGAAGTGTCGCGTGCGAAAAGCCGGGCTGCATCTCGCGTTGGATATCCATGTGGTGGTGGACGGCGACATTTCGGTTCGATGTGGTCATCGGATCGCGCATGAGGTGGAAGCCAAGCTTCGCAACTCCCAGCATCGGATCAACGACGTGGTGGTTCACATTGAACCCGCGGGTGAAGAACGCCGGCCTGCGCCGCACGCGTTGCATTGAAGGAGCGCAGAGCGCCAGCTCTGCGAGAACAATTTTCGGAGCAACCGCGCCGGGTTGGAGCTCCGCGCTTCGCGGCTAGAAGACTTTCAACGCCTGCTCGACATCCTGCTGGATTTGCGCGCGCAGCGCGTCGATGGACGGGAAGCGTTGTTCGTCGCGCAGCTTTTTCACGAACGTGAGTTCCATTTCCTCACCGTAGATGTCGCCGTTGAAATTGAGCAGGTGCGCTTCCACGCGAGGTTGCGGGGTGGGGGAAGTGATGGTTGGGCGCACGCCGATGTTCAGCACGGCCCGATGTCGCGAGCCGCGAACATAAGCGTGAACGGCGTAAACGCCGTTCGGCGGCAGAGCGCGGTCGGTCGAATCGATGTTCGCCGTTGGGAATCCAAACTTTCTCCCGATGTGATCGCCTTGGATGATCGTGCCGCCGAGCGCGTATTTGCGCCCCAGCATTTCGGCCGCGCGATCGAGCGCACCGCTGCGGATCAATTCGCGGACGCGGGTGCTGCTGACCGGCACGTTGTCCAACGAGACGGCGGCGATGCCGTGAACCGTGAAGCCCAGTTCAACCCCGAGTTTCTTGAGCAGTTCGACATTCCCGTCACGCTTGTGGCCGAATGTAAACGAGCTTCCGACTGTGATGCCGTGCAGTGGTGAAAATTCTTTCGCGAGCTGGCGAATGAAAACTTCGCCGGGCTGTCGGCTGAAGGCTTCGTCAAAGTGAACGAGCAGCACGGCGTCCGCATCGAGCGATGCAATGGCGCGCAGTTTTTGCGGCAACGAATAGATCAACGGCGGCACGCGGGTCGGCGCGACGATCGTGCTCGGGTGTCGATCGAATGTGACGACGATGGTGACGCCTTCGTGTTGCTCGGCGTCAGCCACGGCATGCCGAATCACTTGTTGATGGCCGAGGTGGACGCCGTCAAACATGCCGATCGCCAGCGAGACTTTTCGCCCTGCGGTGGGAAACTCCGCTGCACTCCGGATGACTTGCAGCGGCTCAGTTTTCATTCAGCGCGCGCAAGTTGAAGGTAAGGCATGACGTGCTTCTGCAACTCGGTGGCGTTCCATGTGAGCACGGTCTCCAGCGGCGTTGCGTCGGCGATGGAAAATTTTCCGGAATCGACGCGTCGCAATGAAGCCAGGTGCGCGCCGCATCCGAGACGTTGCCCGAGGTCGTGGACGAGCGAGCGGACGTACGTTCCCTTCGTACACGCGACGCGGAAGGTGCCGATCGGCTCTTCGTAGTGGGTGAAGCGATACGTGTAGATGTGAACGAGGCGCTCCTTGCGTTCCACTTCGATGCCTTTGCGCGCGAGTTTGTAGAGCGGCACGCCGTCTTTCTTCACGGCGGAAACCATGGGCGGCAGTTGCATCAGGTCGCCGAGAAATTTGGACGCTTCTTCGTTCAACTGCTCGACCGTGAGCGGGAAGAGGAGGGAGGTTGAAACGATCTGTCCGTCCGCGTCGAAACTGTCAGTGACCACGCCAAACTTTGCGGTGCCTTCGTAAACCTTGTCGGAGGACATCAGCTTCTCGGAAAGCTTCGTCCCACGCCCGAGCACGATGATGAGCAACCCTGTGGCCGCCGGGTCGAGCGTGCCGCAGTGGCCGACCTTTTCGAGGCGGAAGTGGTTTCGGACTTTCGCGACAACGTCGTGAGACGTCCAGCCCGTGGGCTTGTCGATCAGGATCGCTCCGTCGAGTGGACCGATTGGCTGCATAATTATTTTCCTGCGTGATTGAGGGCGCGTTTCACCGCGTTGATGACGCGGCGTTGCGTCGAGAGCGCAGGACCTGGGATGCGCGCGCCAGCCGCTGCCTTGTGCCCGCCACCGCCAAAATGCGCGGCGATCTCGTTCACGTTTACCTTGCCGTTTTTCGAGCGCAGGCTGATGCGCGTGAGTTCGGGTTCAACCTCCTCGAACGCGCACGCGATCACGACCGGCTCGATGTCACGAATGTGATCGATCAAACCTTCCGAGTCCGCAGTTTCGGCGCCGGTGCGGGCAAAATCTTTTTTCTTCAACCAGAAGTAGGCGATCTGGTTGTTGTGCGTGAGGCGGAAATTATTATAGACGTGCTTGAGCAAACGCACGCGCGACAACGAATAGGATTGGTAAACCTCGTCGCAAATCTTCGCGAGGTTCGCGCCGCGTTTCACGAGGTCACCGGCAACGTGATACGTCATCGGCCGCGTGTTCGGGTATTGGAACGAGCCGGTGTCCGTGGAGACGGCGGTGAACAGGCAGTCGGCGATTTCTTTTGTGACGGTCCAGTTCGCGCCGCGGAGCAATTTGTAAATCAGTTCGCCGCAGGACGGTTCCTTGCCTTCAACCCAATTGATGTCGGCGTAGCGTGTGTTGCTCGCGTGATGGTCGATGTTGATGAAGAGCTTCCGTTCGCCGATGTATTTGCCGGCGGTGCCGAGGCGCTCGTAACTCGCGCAGTCTGTCGCGATGACGCAGTCGAACTTCTCGCCGGCGTGCGGCTTCTCGAACAGTTTCTCGACGTCGAGGAAGCGCAACTTCTGCGGCACGGCGTCTTCGTTCCAGCAGCAGACGCGTTTGCCTTCGTTCTTCAGCGCCATCGCGAGGCCGAGTTGCGAGCCGATGCAATCTCCATCGGGACGGATGTGACCGACGACGCAGAATGTCTTGTGATCGCGCACGGCATCGGCGATGCGGCGGACGATTTGAGGAACTGACTTCATTAAAGCTTCACTCTTTGGGCGGCGTGGTTTTCTCGAGTTCGTCGATGATTTGGAGAACCCGGTTGCCACGGTCGATCGATTCATCCACGACGAATTGCAGACGAGGCGTGTATTTCAAGATGACGGTCTTGGAGACCATGCTCTGAATCCGCACACGCTGTTTGCCGAGCATGTCGAGCGCGGTTTTCTTCTGCTCGGTGTTGCCCAGCAGGCCGAGGTAAACCTTCGCGTTCTTGAGGTCGCCGGTGATATCGACATCGTTCACCGTCACGAGACCGGCTTGCTGGACAGGCAGTTCGCGACGAATCGCTTCGCCAATTTCACGTTTCAGCAATTCGCGCACGCGCAGCAGTCTGTGGGACGCCATACGACCTCCTCCTTGGTTAAGATCACAGCTTCGACGCGGACTTCTCGACGGCGTAACACTCGATCGCGTCGCCAATTTGGAACTCGTTGAAGCCTTCGATGCGAATACCGCACTCCATGCCGGCGCGCACCTCGTTGACTTCGTCCTGGAAGCGGCGCAGCGATTGCGTCACGCCTTCGTAAACGAGACTCTTGCGGCGCATGAGGCGAACCTTGCCGCGCGTGATGCGTCCGTTGGTGACCGCACAACCGGCCACACTTCCGCCCTTCGAGAGTTCGAAAATTTTGCGTACCTCGGCAGAGCCCGTGATGACTTCCTTGAGAATTGGATCGAGCAAGCCCGCCATCGCGAGTTTCACCTCGTCGATCAACTCGTAAATGATCGTGTAGAGCTTGATCTGCACGCCTTCACGCTTGGCAACATCGGACACGCCATTGTCGATGCGTGTGTGGAAACCAAGCACGACGGCCTTGGATGCGGAGGCGAGGATCACGTCCGACTCGGTGATCGTGCCGACGGCGTCGCGAAGGAGTTCGAGCGAAACTTTGTCCGATTCGATTTTCTTGAGCGCGTCGGCGATCGCTTCGACGGATCCTTGCGTATCGGCTTTGACAACGACCCTCAGAACCTTCGCCGATTGCTCGTCGAGTTTCTGGAAAAGATTTTCGAGCGAGACTTTCGGGCCGGCGGCTTCGAACCCTTCTTTCTTTGCTTGTTCCGCGCGACGTTCCGCTTCGTCCCGAGCAGCTTTCTCGTTTTCAACGACGCTGAATTCAACGCCCGCTTCCGGAACGCCATTCAAGCCGAGAACTTTCACCGCGACGGACGGGATCGCTTCCTTGAGGCGTTTGCCCTCCTCGTTGATCAGCGCGCGAACGCGGCCGTAATAGTGACCGCAGAGAATGATGTCGCCGACGCGCAGCGTGCCCTTGCGCACGAGCACCGTGGCAACAGGGCCGCCGGGTTCGAGCCCGGACTCGATGACGTTGCCCTTGGCGCGGCGCGTTGGGTTCGCCTTCAGTTCGAGCAAGTCTGCCTGGAGCAAAATCATCTCAAGCAACTTGTCGATGCCGACTTTCGTGACCGCAGAACAATCAACGAAAATGGTTTCGCCGCCCCAATCGTCAGGCGTCAGACCTTTGTCCGCCAGTTGCTGGCGCACCTTCATCGGGTTCGCATTCGGATGATCGATCTTGTTCACCGCGACGATGATCGGGACCTTCGCCGCCTGTGCGTGGGCCAGGGCTTCGAGCGTTTGCGGCATGACGCCGTCGTTCGCTGCGACCACGAGAATGACGATGTCCGTGACGTTGGCACCGCGAGCGCGCATGGCGCTGAAGGCTGCGTGACCCGGCGTGTCGAGAAACGTGAGTTGCTGGACGTGATCCTTCTTTTCCGGATGCGGGAACGAAATCGTGTAAGCACCGATGTGCTGCGTGATACCGCCGGCTTCACCAGCGGCCACGTTTGCTTTGCGAATGACATCGAGCAGCGACGTCTTGCCGTGGTCGACATGGCCCATGATCGTGACGACCGGCGCGCGAGGCTTCAGGTCTTCGAGCTTGTCCTCGATGTCGAGTTCAACCTTCTTGACCGGCGCGTGGACGATGCCACCACCACGTTCGCGTTTCTCGACTTCGAACTTGAAGCCGTTCTTCGCGCAGACGCGCTGAGCCGTCGCTTCGTCGATGGCCTGGTTCACGTTCGCGAACACGCCGATCTCCATGAGGTCGGCAATGATCTTGAACGGCTTCAGCTTCATCTGCTCCGCGAGATCGCGCACGACGATGGGCGGCTTGACGATAATGACCGGAGCATTTGCGGGTGCAGAAAACTGCGGACCTGCGGGCTTCGGTGGGGGAGCCGGCTGCTTGGCGGGAAATCCACCGCCACCAAAGCGTGATTGCTGATGAGGTGCGCCGGGACGCATTCCGCGTCCATCGTTGCCGCGACCGCGATCAAATCCACCACCACCGGGTCCGCCGCGCCCCGCATCACGCGGCGGCAACTTGACGGAACCGGTTTTCTCGCCGACGCGCGCCCTTTGCGGCAATGTCACGGAGCCGACCTTCTCGCCGACTTTAGGTCCGGTCGGCGGTGGCGGTGGTGGCGGTGGCGGCGCGGCGGGCCTTTCAAGAACAGGAGCCGGCGCGGGCGCAACGGCTTCCGGCGGCGCGGGTGACAACTCAATCGTTGGAGCAGCTTCGACCACGGCAATCACAGGAGCGGGCGGTTCGGGTGCGGGTTGCGCGGTGACAGTTTCCGTTGGCGCAGCAGTTTCAAGAATTGCAGGTGGCGGTGTGGTAGTGCCGGCTATTTCAGCGGTCGGAGTTTCTCCGACAACAACGATTGGCTTAAGTACTTCTGGTGCGTGGGCCGGTTCGGCGGGCTTTACTCCGCCGAGCTTCTCTTCGAGATACTCAGCAGTGATTTTGTCCAGCGAGCTGGACGGGACGCGCGCGGCGGCAATGCCAAGTTCCTTGGCTTTCGAGATCACTTCCTTGCTCTCGATACCAAGTTTCTTGGCGATTTCGTAAATACGAACGGGCATATACAGTTTTTTCGGCGGCCCGGTTATTCATCGCAGACTTCATGCGACTAGCTCCACAGCGTTTTGAAACCGGGCTTCATAAATTACGCAACTGGCGTTTCTGGCTGACCGAGCTTGATCTGCCGTCGTGCGGCTTCCGCCTGAACAGCTTCGTGAATCGTCACGGCCTGTTCACCGATCTGCTCGATGCTGCCGAGGTCACTCTGGTCAGCTTGCAACAAATCTTCAAGCGTGACGAATCCATGGTGAACCAGCACGTCCGCCATCTCCTGGGTAATCCCGGGAATGGCCGCGAGTGCCTGCACCGCCTTCGCCACCTGCTGCTCGAAGCCGACAGTCTCGACTTGTTCGGCGTCAATGTCCACTTGCCATCCAGTGAGCTTGGAAGTGAGCCGCGCATTCTGACCGCGCTTGCCGATCGCAAGCGAAAGCTGATCCGGCAGAACCAGAATATGAACGCGCTTGCGAGCTTCATCCATCTCGAAGCTTTTCAGCTTCGCCGGGTTCAGCGCGTTGGTGATGTAATCGCGGATGTTGGGTGACCACTTGATGATGTCCACCTTCTCGTTGTTCAGCTCGCGAACAATGTTCTTCACGCGCTGCCCGCGCAGACCCACGCAGGCGCCAACTGGATCCACCTTCTCATCGCGGGTATAAACCGCGATCTTCGTACGGAAACCCGGTTCACGCGCGATGCCTTTGATCTCGATCGTGCCGTCGTTGATTTCGGAAACTTCGAGCTGGAACAGCTTGATCACGAAGTTCGGATCAGCGCGGGACAAAATAATGTCGGGGCCGTGAGGACCATTCTCGACCGCTTTGACAAAGCAACGAATGCGTTCGCCGATTTGATATTCTTCCGTGGGAACGCGCTCGCGATTTGGAAGTATGGCTTCGTATTTGCCGAGATCGACACTGACGTCCGAGCGCTCGAACCGCCGCACCGTTCCGCTGACAATGTCGCCGACGCGATCTTTGAATTCCGTGTAGATGAGCTGCTTCTCAGCGCGGCGCACCTGCTGCATCAGCGCCTGTTTTGCATACTGCGCGGCGATGCGGCCAAAACCATTGGGAGTGACCTCGATTTCCACTTCCTCACCGACCTGAGCATCCGACTTGATCCGACGAGCATCGAAGACTGAGATCTGGTCGTGCTTGGAGGTCACTTTGTCAGCTACCAAGAGCTTGGCGAAGGCGCGGATGTCGCCCGACTTCGGGTCGATAATACAACGCAATTCACGCGCAGGCCCGACGGCTTTCTTGGCTGCCTGCAAAAGAGACTCTTGTACAGCAGTAACGAGGACATCACGGCTGATGCCCTTTTCCCGCTCCCAATATTCCAGTACCGCTAAAAAATCGGCGTTCATAGTCTACTCGTTCGAATCCGGCGAACAAAAAAGCCGGTAGATTATTCATCTCCGACTTTACGCACGCTTCCAGCCACCAACTATTTGCCGCAGAAGTTATTCACGGCTAACTCTTGCGTCAAGCGGCAATTCCCGACGCGGGGAATAGACCGTCTCTGACAGGTCATTCTACATGTAAACGAGGAACACGCGGGCTTTCGACCGCTGTGATCAGGAACAGTCGCGTTGGTTCACGAGGGGCCAACCGCAAGGCGGATGGCTGATCATTCACCGCAATATTTCGACCAATCCGGCTCAGTGGCCGCGGCTGCGGGCATCCCGAATTTCCTCATCGCTGTGGAGTGGATTGCCCGCCGGATCGATCAGCCGCGGTGTAATGAAAAAGAACAGGGCCTTCTCGACGTAGTTCGTGGATTTGGTGCCATCATCCTTCGCCCGCTGTTCGTAGCGTGACTTCCCTCCAGCCAGCATGATCGTTTGACCGTCGAAGACCTGCGCTGTTGTCGCCATCTTCCGCAAGCGGAATTTCGGCAAAGGCGTCGGGGAAACATGACTGCCTACGCGGGCTTCCGCAGGCCCGCCCACGGCCCACAACTCGCGATCGGGAATATTCTTTGGATCGTCGTAGCCCAGGAATTCCTTCACCGACGGGATCACGGTCATCTGGATGGTGTAGCCATCCGGCATAACGTAAGGAACGACATCGACCACCGGTCCCAATTCAAAAGGTTCCGTGATCGGCCTGATCTCTTTCTCACCGGAAACCTTGTTCGTGTCCACGTCCATGTCAGTGACGATGTAGCGGACGTCCACGACTTTGATTTGTGCTTGTCGCCCGCTCAAGGTCGTCACTTCGGGACAGTTCAACAAATCCGTGCCGCCAAGCTTCTCCATCTCCCGGATCATGTCCCGCATTTCATCATCATTCAGAATGGCCGTGACGGAATGCTGGCGACCAGGCGTGTTCGTCAGTAAAGTTTTCCGAGGATACAATGATTCAATCGTCCGCTTCGGTGTGAGTTCAACTTCGAGCGCCTTGACGCGAATCGACAATTGCGGCGGGCTCATGTTCACGAGTTGAACCGCTTTCTCAATCGTGTCCAGGTCGCCGAGCGTTGCGCGTACCATTACGACGCCAAGCCGATCGTTGAAGAACACCGCTTTGCCCGGCTCGTCGAGATTCACCCCGGCAGTGGCGAAAAGCAATTTGAGGGGCGGGATGATGTTCGTTGCAGAAGTGCTCCGGGAAAGGATGCTGATCCCGGCGGAATTCGTCGGCGTGCTGCCGACGCGGTGGCCACCACCGGGACCGTTGTTTTTCCCGCCGGCGCTGAACGTGACCAAGTTGCTGAGTCCTTGCCAGAACGTGTTCGTATCGATTTTGAAGAAACGTGTGTGCAGAACGGCAAGATTGGTCGCGATTGCGCTGGCGGAAGAATTCGTTGTCTCAAATCGGCTTCCCTGTCCTCTCGGCTCAGACACTTGCGACGACTTGATTGCCGGGGACAACTTCCGTTGTTCCGCGAGCATGAGAAAATATTGTGCTGCCCGGTTTTGTGGCTCGAGTTTCAGTGCTTTGGTGAGATTTGTTCGCGCTTCTTCCAAACGCCCGGTTTCGTAGTAAAGCTGCCGTCCTGCACCAAACGCGCGACCTCGATGCGGATTTCGTCAGTCGATTTCTCGGGCGGTTCTGCAAGCGCGGCGAAGGCACTGCCGATGAGCGACGCCCGCCATGGTTTCGCAGCGTCACTGGAACGTGTTGCGAACGCCGCGCCCATCCAAAGCACCACTGCGCACAAGACCATGCCGATGAGACGCACGGGCCACGGCACGCGGCGGGAAGCGATTGCGCCCGGATTCAGGTCCAGCAAGCGCGCGACTCGTTGCCCGAGCTTCGATCGGAAGCCGCCGCCGTCCATGCCGAGCCATGCCACGGCTGTTCGCCGCCGAAGTTGTTTGGCGCAGCCGAGCAGGCATTCGGCGAGTTCCTTCGGGCCATCCGCGAGCAACAAGCTGGACTCGTCGGCTACCAGTTCGCTCGCATGGTTGAGTTCACGCTTCGCAAGCCACGCCACGGGATTCCACCAGCAGTGCGCAGGCAAGCTCGCTCACGCGGCGCCAGGCGGAATCGAAACCGGCGACGTGCGCCAGTTCGTGAGCGAGCGCCGCGTCCTGTTGTGCTGGTGTGAATGCGAGCGCGAAGTTGTACGGCAGCACAATGGCCGGCCTCCATGTTCCGAATGTGAATGGCGCGATGACACCGCGGCTTTGTAGCAGCGCCACCCTGCGTTTCACGCCCAACAGCGCCGCGATCCTGTCCGCGCGCTCAATCAGTCCAACCTCGTCAGGGCGGAGTGATCGGATTCGGATGGCCAGTGCGATTGTCTCTGCAACTGCGAACCTGAAGAGGACGATCAAAGATCCCGCGCACCAAAAGAGCAGCGGCCACCGAAAGTGCTTCTGAGGGCTTGCCGCTGCAGAACGATCAGTTCCAGCGCGAGTGTTCCGCTGAAGTGAAGCCACTCTTGTGTAGTCGGCCACGAGTTCATTTCGCCTTCTTCCTTTCAGCGATCAGTTTTTCGATACGCGTCAATTCGTCGCGGCTTACTTCGCGGGTGTTCAGCAGGTGGCAGACGAGATCGCTGAGACTTCCTTCGAACATGCGATCGAGCAGATGTTCCGACATGTTGCGGCTGACCGAGTGCTCATCCACCGCCGCGCGATAAATGAAGGTTCTTCCGGCGACGCGATGGGCCACGAGCCCGCGCACTTCCATCTTGCGCAGCATCGTTGCGACGGTGGTGTAGGCGAGTTCACGATCAGCGAGCGCCTCGTGAACCGTCGCGACGGTATTTTCACCGCGCGCCCAAAACTGTTTCATGATCGCGAGTTGAAGTTCTCCGAGGCGGTGTGTCTTTGGTTTTGGCATGTGAGTGACCGTGGTAATACTACCACGGTAGTTTATACGTCAAGCGCTCAAAGAAAAAGCCGCCCGGATTTCTCCGGGCGGCTTCGCACTGAATCCTGCTTCTGTGGAATTACTTCTTCTTCGCCGGTTTGGCGGTTCTGATGGCGCTTGCGGCTTTTGGCTTGGCCGACGTGGTCTCGTTTGCGATGCGGCTCCGGGGGCCTTTCTTCCCGGTCGACGCGGATTTCGGTGCGGGCTTTGCTGCTGCCACCGGCGTTGGCGCAGGACCAGATTCAATTTCAACGCCGAAAATCTCCGTGAGGTCCGCTCCGGTCAGCGCGCTGGCGGTGTCGGAAGCCGGGGCGATGGGCGCGGTGGCGGTGGCGCTGGCGGCGGTCACGAGTTCCTGCATGTCCACGCCGCGCAAGGTGAAGAAAAGTTCGGGCTGCTCATCCAGCCGCGCGCCGACGCCGTAGAGCACGGCGGCCACGTGCTTGCACATGTCGGCCCAGTCGGGGCAAGAGCAATCCAGTTCGATTTCCTTCGGCGTGGGGAATAGGCCGCTGCCCTGCCCGGTGAGGTCGGCCAGGATGTCCTTCGAGAGCCGGCCTTGGAGCAGGTCGAGCAGGTTCACGACTTTGCCGGCACTGCGTTTCTTGAAATCCGTCCAGCGTTTGGGCGCGAGCGCGCTGAAGCCGATGGCAATCTTGTAAAGCTCGGAACCCTGGACCAGCGCCACGACTTTGCCGTGCGTGATTTGCAGGTCAATCACCGAGCCGTTGCGGACGTAGGTGCGGCCGCGCGGGAGCCGGTTGGCGAAGTCGCTGTAGGATTCGAGGTTGTCGCACCAGGCATTGCCCCAAAACGTGGTGGCGATCTTTTTACTGGCGAGGTTCACCGGCGCGAGGGCGCGGCCAGATTTCCTGGCGATCTTTTTCGCGGCGGCTTCCGCTTTGCGGCGGCGCTCGGCGACGGAGACGTAGGGGCGGAAGGATTGATACAAGGCCATGGGGTTAGCGTGAGGCGTGAAAGGGGACCATTAAGTTCGACAAGCAAAGGTGAAAATCGAACACATTCAACATTGAACGCCGAACATCCAAGGACGGGGCGCACGGGCAACCGTTGGATGTTCGAGGTTGAATGTTGAATGGTGAATGTATTTTCACTGCGCCCGGCCATTATTCCCCGCTCGTAGCTTTCAAGTCCAGCGCAACGAAGCGCAGCAACTCGTCGTTCGACATTTCGGTGAGCAACGTTTCCGCGCCGCCTTCCGCGCCCAGGACGGATTCGGCCAGGGCCTTTTTCTCGGTGATCAGCGCGTCAATGCGTTCCTCGATGGTGCCGCGGCAGACGAATTTGTGGACGAGCACATTCTTTTTCTGCCCGATGCGAAACGCGCGGTCGGTGGCCTGGTTCTCGACGGCGGGATTCCACCAGCGATCGAAGTGAATCACATGGCTGGCCGCGGTGAGGTTCAGTCCCGTCCCGCCGGCCTTGAGCGAGAGCACGAAGAACGGCGGGCCGTCGTCGCGTTGGAATTCGGCGACCAGCTTCTGCCGCTCTTTCACAGGCGTCGAACCGTGCAGCACGAGGCCAGCGCGGCCAAAGATTTCGCGCAACCGCGCCGCCAGCGGTTCGGTCATCTCGCGGAATTGGGTGAAGACCAGCGCCTTCTCCTGGCGCGAGGCGATTTCCTCGCCCAGTTCCGCGAGGCGAAGAAATTTCCCGCTCTCGTCCGCAGCGAACGCGCCGTCGCCCAGCCAGTGGCTCGGATGGTTGCAGATTTGTTTGAAGCGCATCAGGAACGCGAGCACCAGTCCGCGCCGTTGGATGCCGTCGCCGAGCGTCTCCAGTTTCTCGCCGAGTTCATGGACGCTCTTGGCGTAGAGCGCGGCCTGGCGTTTGCCCAGCGGACACCAGGCGGTCAGTTCGGTTTTGTCCGGCAGGTCGGAGATGATGCTGCGGTCGGACTTGAGGCGGCGCAGGATGTAAGGGCGCACAAGCTGGCGCAACGGGGCAAAGTTCGGCGGTTCGGCGGCTTGAAGATTTTTCACGTAGCGACTGAACTCCGGCGCAGCACCGAGCAGGCCGGGATTGAGAAAATCGTAGAGCGACCACAAATCGCCGAGGCGATTCTCGACCGGCGTGCCGCTGAGGGCGATGCGGGCGCGGGCGCGCAGGCGTTTGATGGCGCGGGTTTGACGCGCGCCGGGATTCTTGATGGCTTGCGCCTCGTCGAGCACGAGCAAACGCCATTCGCGCTGCGCAAGCCAGTCGAGCCGCGCGGCCTGGCCGTAGGTGGTAAGAATCAGATCCTTGCCGGCAAGGAACGCATCGGCGGTTTTCGCATCGCGCCATTCGCCGCCGGGATCTTCGGCCGGATGCGCGAAGCCCGCGCGCAAGGTCGGCGCGAAGCGGGCGAGTTCGCTCTTCCAATTCGCGAGAAGTGAGGCGGGGGCGATGAGGAGCGCGGGATTCGTCTTTCCGTCGTAGCAGCCGACGTGAGGAGGCTCTAACTTCCGAACAGAATGAGCCTCGTTACCTCGGCTGCTACGAGATTGGGTCGGCGGCTCGCCATGCTTCATTCGCAACAACAGCGCGATGACTTGAATCGTTTTCCCCAGCCCCATGTCGTCCGCCAGACACGCGCCGAGGCCGAGGCTTTGCAAGAACCACAACCACTTTACGCCAACGGCTTGATACGGACGCAAGGTGGCGTTGAGATTCGCGTTCGGGTCAAAGTCCGCGGCGGCCTCCGGCTGGCGCAATTTCTCCAGCGTTTCGCGCAACCAGCCGCCGGCGACGACTTCGCTCCAGTCGGCGGTGGGTGCGGTCGCTTCGTCCGCCGCGTCCGCGCCCAGTTTCACTCCGGCCAGCAGGCGCATGGCTTCGAGGAACGAGACGCCCTCGCCCGCCGCGCCTTGTTGGACACGCTTCCAATGCTCCAGCACGCTCGTGAGTTTTTCGCGATCCACCTCGACCCATTGGCCGCGTAACAGAACGAGGCCGGAGTCCGCAGCCATCAAAGCCTTCCACTCCGCCTCGGTCAGCTTCTCGCCGCCGAGCGTGGACTCGACGGAGAAATTCATCAGGCTGTCCACGCCCAGGCCGGCGCCGCGCTGCTCACCCACGCGCACGCTGACTTGCGGCCGGTTGCCGCGCCCGTGCTTCCACCAGTTCGGAATGCGCGTGATGATGCCGCTGGCTTCGAGCGCGGGCACTTCGCGGAGAAAGGCGTAGGCCTGCGGCGGCGTCCAGGCCTGCGGTTGAAAAATGCGGCGGCTATCGAGCAAGTCGCGCGTCCACGGGCTGCGTTCGGCGGCCTGCTGAACCGGTTCGAGCAGCGAGCGCAACGCGGCCTGGTTCTTCGCGCCGGCGTATTCCTGGAGCGCGCGCGCCAGCGGCAGATGCACGGGCTTCTCCTGTGCCGACAGCCGGTGCGTGTAAGTGGCCATGAACGCGAACGGCGTCTCCGACGAGCGTTTGTTCTCCGCGAGATGAAACGTCACCTTCCCCAGCAGATGCAGCGCAGGATTGATCTGGCCGAGCCACGATTTCAACCCGCCCGCCGCTTGCGCCTCGGCGCGGGCGAGCCCCTCAAGTTCGCTCCAGAGCGCCGCGAATACTTCCGGCGATGCATATTCCGCCCCGCGCATGGCCGGGATGCGCAATGTGAGGTCGAAGCATAATCCCGCAGGCGGTGCCGTGGCGGATGCCGTCTGGCCCTCCGTCAATTCCGGCGAGTGTGCCAGCGCGGTCAGGAAGTTGTCCGCGAACCCGCGCCAGAACATCCACTCCGCCGTCCACGCGCCGGACTCCCCGCGCCGTGCCGCCAGCGCCAGTAGCCCGCGCGCGGAAGACTCCGCGAACGCCGCAGCCAGGGCGGCGTCCGCCTCCTGCGCCCTCACTGCGTCCGCGTCTGTCCTTTCCTCCAGCAACAGTCGGCCGTTCGGGCTGAGGGCAATTCGATGCGGCATGAAACACAAATCATTCATGGAGCCAGCCCCCGTGTCCACAATTTCGGCCAATGAAAAAACCGCCAGGATTTCTCCGGGCGGCTTCGCACTGAATTCTACTTCTGGGGAATTACTTCTTCTTCGCCGGCTTCTTGGCTGCGGCGCGCTTCTCTTCGATCGCAGCCTGCGCTGCTGCGAGCCGCCTGCGGTTTGGCCCCCAGCAGATTCGACACGTGCGTCCACACGCCCATCTGCAGCCGTTGCGCGATCCACGCCAGCGTCATCGTCGTCTCCTGCCGCAAGCGCCGGGCGATGCGCACCTTGCCCGGATCGCCTTTGCGTCGCTGCGCCAGATCGGTCTCCTTCCAGTCCAACTTCCCCAACTCCTCGCGCACCAACCGTTCCGCCTTGGCCTCCCC
>JBBRBM010000030.1:0-40719 GCA_038205745.1 Verrucomicrobiota bacterium
GGGAGTTTTGTGCAGGATGGGCAAACGGGCCGACATGTCTTGAAAGACATATAGAAAATCTATATACAATTAGCAAGAGAAAAACCGCGCTCCCATGCACTTTTTTTGAGTTTTTCAAAAATTAGGCGAGGATCAGGGGAGGTGGACAAGGTGCCGTTCGCGGACATCGAAGCCACGCTCGTCGAGATGCGCGGGCTGGGCGTGAAGGTCGTGGTGTCCGAACTGGACATCGACGTGATTCCGCGAAGCCAGTGGTGGGCGGATGGCGGCAAACATCGCGAGGAACTGGCGAAGGTTGATCCGTATCGCGAGGGTTGTCCGCCGGAAATTCTCCAGCGCCAGGCGGAGCAATACGCGCAGCTCTTCCGCATTTTCCGCAAGCATCACGACGTGATCGCGCGCATCTCCTTCTGGAACCTGCACGACGGGCAAAGCTGGCTGAACGGCTTCCCTTGGATGCGCGTAAATCATCCGCTGCTCTTTGACCGCGCCGGGAAGCCCAAGCCCGCCTTTGGCGCGGTGGTGGAAGCCTTGTCGCCGTAACCGCGCAGGGAAACTCAGTGCTAAATCTCGCCGGTCTTTGTGTACATGCCGAGCTGGGTCAGCAGGATGCCACCCGATTCAGCGGTGCGCTTGATCAATTTCTTTTTTACGAGTTCGGTGATTTGCGCTTCTGAGATGTGGGGCACGGTGGCGATGACTTGAAGATCACGGAGACAATCATGAATTTCTGTTCGACTCATGGCACCATGATCGCGGTTGGCGGCACGTTAGCGAGAACCAATCCATGGGTGGAACACCCCATGTCCGAAATCGGGCCTGAATCCGCTCCAAAACACGTAATAATAAAGAGAACCTTCATTCGTTATTCCGCCGATCTGGTATAAGGTGGCAGGTGAGAAACGTTTCCAAAGTCAGCCCAGTGCCGGCCATCCTCGTCAAAGACCAGCTCTGGCAGACCGGCGCGCGTATGGTGAAAATCGGGCACGTCGGCAAGTTGTTGGTTCACCATCGCACGGTGGATCCTGTCTTGAAGCGGACCTCGCGCGAATCCATCACTGCCATCAAAACGCTCCAACAATTCCTGATCGAGAATAGCGCCGTGCTAGTCGAGAAGTCATGAAGTTCGCCAGCCCGGGCGCGATCGATCTGCGTCGCTTCCGTCCTTGTGCTGTAAAGAGATTCGTGGCGTTGTGTCGGCTGGGCGAGTGGTACGAGGAAAGAGCCAGATACTTTGGGACGCGCCGAGTAGATGTCGTTTCATCCCGAATGAAACAATAGTGGCGTGGTGCCGAAACGGTTAGACAGCTTCGGCTCGACGTTACTCTTTGCGAAACCCGCTGGATGCTTCCGTGGTGCGATAGTGCATCGACTCGAACAGTTTTCGCGCGACGATCAGCATGGTGTTCTTCACGTTTATCCAGACGCCGTCGGGCATCCGCTGCCGTTCAAGCGTCAGGTCGCAGCGAGTGAGTGAGCCGACGAACCCGAACCAGCCCAACGAAAGCGAAGAGCGCAATCCCATCTGAAGTTTGGTGACCTCAAATTCCTCTTCATCCACCCACAACGTTCCACCGATGCGACTCAGCACTTTGTCTTGAATTGTTTTGTCGCTCACTGCGGAAGGTTTTGGACCGAAGGAGACGACCAGAGTCGGGCGCTCGTGGACCACTTCACGGCGAAGAACTTTGAAATCGAAGCGGTCGAGCAGGTCAGGTGTGATCATGGCTTCCCGCCTGGCGGCTTTCTTCTTGAGATCCACGCCATCAATTCGTTTTCGAAACGTTGCTTCGCGCTGGCCCTCTTTAGCGAGTTCCGCTTCCGTCAGATCGCGGCCCTGAATCTTCACTAATCGGGTGAATGGCACACCTCTGATCAAGAGGACTTTGTAAACCTTCTCGGTGGATTTTGTGACTCGCTGGTGATCGTCAAACTCCTCAACGGTCGAGCGTTTCTCGTAAGAGTAGTGATTCGTGCCGTCGGACTCCGCGATCTGCCCAGCGCGTTTAAGGAGGCGCTTTGCGATCAAGTCACCGGTCGGCAAACCTTCCGCGCGTGCCAAGAGGCCGCCGACAAACATGAGAACGATCCATGTGGCGAAACATCGAGCAGCCAATGAACGAATCGATCGCCATGAATGGATCAGCACGGGTGGTTCGAGTCGAGAATGTGCGGGAACGTTCATTTTCAAGGCTCACTTTGACGGCAAGCTTCAGTTGAGGAGAAATACTTTTTGACACCGTCCGTGCGCCTCACTACTTTCGCCGCTCATTTCTCGGCACTGTGGCCACGGTGCGGGGAACAAACTGACAACAACAAAGTAAATCGTCGGTTCACGGGCTCGTGAACTCAAAACATTCGTGGCCTCGAATGACGACGAGACTGATTGAAAGGTAATATGGCTGACATTACAGCTATCGTAGATCAACTGAGCGGGCTGACGGTGATGGAAGTTGCCGATCTCGTGAAGCAACTCGAAACCAAGTGGGGCGTCACTGCCGCGGCTCCTGTCGCAGCAGCAGCGGCTGCTGGTGCAGGTGGTGGCGCGGCGGCTCCAGCCGCTGAAGCCCAGACCACATTTGACGTGATCCTTGTTTCCGCTCCTGCGGACAAGAAGATCTCCGTCATCAAGGCCGTGCGCGAAGTGAAGGCCGGTCTCGGTCTCGCTGACGCCAAGGCGTTGGTGGAAGGTGCGCCGAAGACGGTGCTCGAAGGCGCTCCCAAGGTGGAAGCCGAAGCGGCGAAGAAGAAGCTCGAGGAAGCCGGCGCGAAAGCCGAACTCAAGTAAGCTTCGATTCAATTGCAAAGAGCGGCGGGGTGACTCGCCGCTCTTTTTTGTCCGGTCGAAACCAACTTGGGGTCAGGCGTGAAACAACAGAAAATCTTTTGACAAGTACTTTTTCGTTCCCTAATTTCACCCCTCGGTCGTTGCGTGTGAACGAATAAGAAAAGAAGGCCTCAGCCCTGAATTTCCATCGGAAAAGCAGTTGGTTGGGGACTTTTTGTCGTCTCTAAAAGGCGGTTTGACGGCGCGAAAGAGCAATTTGAGCAGAATCGGGCGGTGTGGTGTCACATCGCTTCAACGTCTTAGAATTTTGACAGATATTTCACCGCGGTGATGAGCCGCGGAACAATTTAGTCGGTTGGATCGGCAAGTTTTCCCGATAGCGGGAGCACTTGCCTTGTGTTGTTTGGTGAATAACGGCCCGCGCCTGTGTGCGGACCAAGTGAAAAGGTAGAAAATGGCATCGCGAGCAAACGAAAGAATTAACTTCGGCAAAATCAAGGAGCCGATTGCCCCTCCGAACCTGATCGAATTGCAGACGAATTCGTACAAGGAATTCCTCCAACTCGATATCGCGCCATCGAAGCGCAAGAACATGGGCTTGCAGGCCGTCTTCACGGAGGTATTCCCGATCGAGAGTTACGATGGGAAGTGCGTGTTGGATTTTGACAGCTACGAAATCGGCGACCCCAAGATCGATTGGCTCGAATGTTTACGCGAAGGCATCACCTACGGCGCACCGCTCTACGTGACTTTCAAGCTCAAGGAAGAAAAGGGCGCGAAGGAAGAGAAAGTGTTCATGGGCGAATTGCCGCTCATGACTCCGCAGGGCACGTTCGTAATCAACGGAGCCGAACGCGTCATCGTCAGCCAACTCCATCGTTCTCCTGGCATCGCGTTCGAAGCGACGCAGCACGCGAACGGCAAGATGCTGCACAGCTTCCGCATCATCCCGGATCGCGGTTCCTGGTACGAAGCGCAGTTCGACACGAGCGACATGCTCTACGTGTATCTCGATCGTAAAAAGCGCCGCCGGAAATTCCTCACCACCACTTTCTTCCGCGCGCTCGGCTACGGCTCGGATGCGGATATCCTGAAGCTGTTCTACGACATCGAAGAGCTGACGGTGAAGGAAGCGGAGAAGATCGAGGACATTGGAAACAAGGTATTGGTCGAAGACGCAGTGGATGCCGACAAGGGCATCGTCGTTGCTCGCGCGTTCGAGCCGCTTTCCAAGGCGGTGGTGAAGCAGATCGATGAACTTGGCGTGAAGAAGATTCGCGTCGTGGACACGACTTCTGACGAAGGGATCATCATCAAGTGCATGAAGAAGGATCCCACCAAGAACGAAGAAGAGGCGCTGAAGGATATTTATCGCCGCCTACGCCCTGGCGATCCCCCGACGGCCGCGAATGCTCGCGCGCTCATCAAGCGTTTGTTCTTCGATCCCAAGCGTTACGACCTCGGTCGCGTCGGTCGCTACAAGATTACGCAAAAGCTCGGCCTCAAGGACGGTTCGGATTCGCGCATTCTTACGAAGGAAGATCTCGTTGCTGCGACGAAGTATCTGCTCCGCCTGAAAAAGGGCGAAGGCTCGATGGACGACATCGATCACTTGGGAAGCCGCCGTGTCCGTACTGTCGGTGAATTGCTCGCCAATCAGTGCCGCGTTGGTCTCGCACGCACCGAGCGTCTCGTGAAGGAGCGCATGACGCTGTTCGACCAGAGCCTCGAAACGATGACGCCGCAGAAGCTCATCAACCCGAAGGCGCTGTCTGCCGTGATCCGCGATTTCTTCGGACGGTCGCAGCTCTCGCAGTTCATGGATCAGATCAACCCCCTCGCCGAATTGACCCACAAGCGCCGTTTGTCGGCGCTTGGACCTGGCGGTCTCTCTCGCGATCGCGCGGGCTTCGAAGTTCGCGACGTTCATCCGTCGCACTACGGCCGCATTTGTCCCGTTGAAACACCGGAAGGTCCTAACATCGGTCTCATCGCATCGCTCGCGACTTTCGCGCGCGTGAATGATTTCGGCTTCCTCGAGACGCCGTATCGCCGCGTGGAAAAGGGCCGCATCACCGGTCATTTGGATTATCTCACTGCGGATCGCGAAGAGACTTTCATTGTCGCGCAGGCGAATGCGCCGTTCGACGACAAGGGTCACTTCCTGACGAAGACGGTCACGTGCCGTTCGAAGGGCGACTTCATCGACGTCGAACCCGAGAAGGTTGATTACATGGACGTGTCGCCGAAGCAACTCGTGTCTGTTGCTGCGTCGCTGATTCCGTTCCTCGAACACGACGACGCGAATCGCGCGTTGATGGGTTCGAACATGCAACGTCAGGCCGTGCCGCTGCTCGTCACCGAAGCGCCTCTCGTGGCAACCGGTCTCGAAGAACGAGTGGCTCGTGATTCGCGTGCAGTGCTCGTGGCGGAAGAGGCCGGCAAAGTCGCCTCTGTCACCGGCAGCCAGATCATCATCACCGACAACGGCAAGCTTCCTGAAAGCAAGAAGCGCCTCAAACACGATCCGGCGAACGGCGTGTATGTATATGAAGTGCGCAAGTTCATGCGTTCCAACGCAGCGACTTGCATCAACCAGAAAATCCTTGTCGCCAAGGGCGACAGCGTGAAGAAGGGCCAGATCCTCGCCGACGGTCCTTGCACGCAGGGCGGCGAACTCGCACTCGGCCGCAACGTGCTCGTCGCGTTCATGCCTTGGAACGGTTACAACTTCGAGGACGCCATCCTCATTAGTCAGCGTGTTTCAAAGGACGACATCTTCACGTCGATTCACATCGACGAGTTTGAAGTCGGCGCTCGCGACACGAAGTTGGGACCGGAGGAAATCACACGCGACATCCCGAACCTCGGCGAAGAAGCATTGAAGAACCTTGGACCAGACGGCGTGATTCGCATCGGTGCTGAAGTGAAGCCGGGCGACATTCTCGTCGGCAAAATCACTCCGAAATCGGAAACGGAACTCGCGCCGGAAGAACGCTTGCTCCGCGCGATCTTCGGTGAAAAGGCCGCAGACGTGAAGGACACGTCGCTCAAGGTTCCGTCGGGCACCTACGGCATCATCATGGATGTGAAGGTTTCTTCGAAGAAAGATTCGGAGAAGAAAGAGCCCACGCAATCCGAAGGCAAGAAAGCTGCGAAGCAATTGCAGGAAGAGTACAAGCAGAAGCTCGAAGAGTTGCGTGAGCAGCTCACCGAGGCGCTGTCGAACATCCTGCTCGGTGAAAAGATTCCGCTCGACGTCGTGAACAGCGAGACGGGCGAGATCATCATCCCGGCCAATCGCAAGATCACCAAGACTCTCTTGCGCAAGCTGGCGACAGTTTACGACCGCATCGAAATCGATCCTTCGCCGATCCGTAACAAGATCAACGAGATCATCGGACAGTTTAAGAAGAAGTTCGAAGACCTCCAGTCGCAGCAGGATCAGGAGATGGAACGCGTTGAGGCTGGCGACGAAATGGATGCCGGCATCATCAAGCAGGTCAAAGTGTACATCGCTTCGAAGCGCAAGCTCTCGGTCGGTGACAAGATGGCCGGACGCCACGGTAACAAAGGTGTCGTCGCCAAGATCGTGGCGGAAGAAGACATGCCGTTCCTCGAAGATGGAACCCCGGTGGATATCGTATTGAATCCGCTCGGCGTGCCGTCGCGCATGAACGTCGGTCAGCTTCTCGAGACCCACTTGGGTTGGGCTGCAAAGTTCCTCGGACTCAAATTCGCGACGCCTGTCTTCGACGGCATCAAGGAGAAGGAAATCCGCGGTTACCTCAAGGAAGCCAAGCTGCCTGAGCACGCCAAGGTCAAACTGACGGACGGACGTAGTGGCGAGCAGTTCGACCAGGAAATCGTCGTCGGTTACATCTACATGATGAAGCTGGGTCACTTGGTGGCGGACAAGATTCACGCCCGCGCCGTCGGACCTTACTCGCTCGTTACTCAGCAACCGCTGGGTGGCAAGGCGCAGTATGGCGGCCAGCGCTTCGGCGAAATGGAAGTGTGGGCGATGGAAGCCTACGGCGCGGCATACACGCTGCAGGAGTTGCTGACTGTGAAGTCAGACGACGTGCAAGGTCGCACGCGCATCTACGAGTCGATCGTCAAGGGCGACAACGCTCTCGAGGCCGGCATTCCGGAATCGTTCAACGTGTTGGTGAAGGAAATGCAGTCACTCGGCATGGATGTGAAAGTGGGTTACTCGAACGCACTGGATCAGCCTGCTGAACCCAACGCACTCGCCAACCTCGGTTAACAGTTCAGAAATTTTCGCAACGCCAATAAATTATGATTAGCAGCAAAGAACAGACGCGGGAGTTGCTGGGACTGGAGAAGGTGAATCAAGTCGAGCACGTGGCCATCTCGGTCGCGTCGCCCGAGGCGATTCGCTCGTGGTCCAAGGGGGAAGTTAAGAATCCCGAAACGATCAATTACCGCACGTTCAAGCCGGAAAAGGGTGGCTTGTTCTGCGAGCGCATCTTCGGTCCGGTCAAGGATTGGGAGTGCTCGTGCGGAAAGTACAAACGCATCAAGCATCGCGGCGTGGTCTGCGATCGTTGCGGTGTGGAAGTGACGCTGGCGCGCGTTCGCCGTGAACGCATGGGCCACATTGAACTGGCGGTGCCGGTCTCGCACATCTGGTTCTTCAAGTGCATGCCTTCACGTCTGGGCCTCGTGCTCGACATGACGGCGCGCAATCTTGAGCGCATCATCTATTACGAGGACTACATGGTTCTCGATCCCGGATCGACGCCGCTGAAGCTGCATCAGCTTCTCAGCGAGAACGAATATCGCGAAGCGCGGGAGACGTACGGAAACGACGCGTTTGTCGCCAAGATGGGCGCGGAAGCCGTGCGCGATGGACTCGGCCAGGTGGATCTGCAGAAGGCGGTCGGCGGGTTGGAAATCGCCATGACGGAAACGAAGTCGAAGCAGATTCGCAAGAAGATCGCCAAGCGCATCAAGCTGCTCACGGCGTTCCATTCTTCGAAGACTCGTCCCGAATGGATGGTTCTCACAGTGTTGCCGGTGATTCCGCCGGACTTGCGTCCGCTCGTGCCGCTGGAAGGCGGACGATTCGCGACGTCGGATCTGAACGATCTTTATCGCCGCGTCATCAACCGCAACAACCGGTTGAAGAACCTGCTTCAGCTCAAGACGCCGGAAGTCATCATTCGCAACGAGAAGCGCATGCTTCAGGAAGCGGTGGACGCACTGTTCGACAACGGCCGTCACGGCCGCGCTGTCACGGGTGCCGGAAATCGTTCGCTGAAATCTTTGAGCGACATGCTCAAGGGCAAGAGCGGACGCTTCCGTCAGAACTTGCTCGGCAAGCGCGTCGATTACTCGGGCCGCTCCGTCATTGTCATCGGACCTGAACTCAAGCTGCACCAGTGCGGTCTTCCCAAGAAGATGGCGCTTGTGTTGTTCGAGCCGTTCATCATTCGCCGCCTCAAGGAACTTGGCTACGTACACACCGTGCGCTCGGCCAAGAAAATGATTGAGCGTCAGTCGCCCGAAGTGTGGGACATCCTCGAAGAAGTGACGAAGGGCCATCCGGTTCTCCTGAACCGCGCCCCGACGTTGCATCGTCTGTCGATTCAGGCGTTCGAGCCTGTGCTGATCGAAGGCGAAGCGATTCGTATTCATCCGCTGGTTTGCACCGCTTACAACGCGGACTTCGACGGCGATCAAATGGCCGTTCACGTTCCGCTTTCGGTCGAGGCACAGTTGGAAGCGCGCCTTCTCATGATGGCGCCCAACAACATCTTCTCGCCTTCGAGCGGCAAGCCGATCATGACGCCGACGCAGGACATCACACTCGGCTGTTACTATCTGTCGGCTGAGCCCCGCGCCCAGAAGAAGGAAGGCCAGCACATCCCGTTGTTTGGTGAAAAGGCGGAAGTCATCTTCGCCTTCAGTGACGGCGGTTTGCGCATGCATGACCGTGTTCGTCTGCGAAACCCGGACTTCGGCAAGAAGACCGTTTACGGCAATGCCGAATTGAAGGTTGTCGAAACAACTGTCGGTCGCGTGATCTTCAGCGAGATCTGGCCCGAGGAACTTGGTTTCTACAACAAGATCTGCGGCAAGGCCCAATTGGGTGATCTCATCTGGCGCTGCTACAAGGTTTGCGGACACGACCGCACGGTTGTTACGCTCGATCGTCTCAAGGAAGCCGGCTTCCGCGAAGCGACGCGCTCCGGCTGCTCCATCGGTATCGATGACATGATCATCCCGAAGGAAAAAGGCCAGGAGATCGAGAACGCGCAGAAGCAGATCAGCGACGTCGAGAAGCAGCATCGCAAGGGTGTCATCACCTCCGGCGAACGCTACAACAAGATCGTCGACATCTGGACGCATTGCACCGACCAGATCTCGGGCGTGATGCTCAAGACCTTCGAGGCGAACCAGGGCAAGCGCGAGTACAACCCCATCAGCCTGATGGTGGACTCCGGCGCCCGCGGTAATAAGCAACAGGTGCGTCAGCTCGCCGGTTTGCGCGGCCTCATGGCCAAGCCGAGCGGCGACATCATCGAGAAGCCGATTCTGTCGAACTTCCGCGAAGGCCTCACGGTGTTGGAATACTTCATTTCAACCCACGGCGCGCGCAAAGGTCTGGCGGACACCGCGCTCAAGACGGCCGACTCCGGTTACATGACGCGCAAGCTCGTGGACGTGTCGCAGGACGTGATCATCCGCGAGGAAGATTGCGGCACCTCGAACGGCATCTGGGTCAGCGCGATCTACGAAGGCGAAGACGAAGTCGTGAAGCTCGGCGATCGTCTTGTTGGACGCTTCTCGTGCGACGACATCATGGATCCGCGCAGTCCGAAGACCAAGCTGCTCGAAGCGAATCGCGAAGTGGACGAAGTCAAAGCGAAGGAAGTCGACAGCTCGGGCGTGGAGAAGATCAAGATCCGCTCCGTGCTCACCTGCGAAAGCAAACAGGGCATCTGCCGCAACTGTTACGGCCGCAACCTCGCGACGGGCAACCTCGTGAAGCTCGGCGAAGCGGTCGGCATCGTGGCCGCGCAGTCGATCGGCGAGCCTGGCACGCAGCTCACGATGCGCACATTCCACATCGGTGGTACTGCGGCATCCGTGTTCAAGCAGCCCCAGATCAAGTCGAAGGTGGAAGGCAAGCTGCGTTACAACGATCTGCGCATCGTTGAACTCGAGGACGGCGACAACATTGTCCTCAATAAGAACGGCTCCATCTCCGTCCTCGGCGATGATGGTCGCGAAATGGAAAGCCACAATATCGTCATCGGCTCCGTCATTTCAGTGAAGGACGGCAGCAAGGTGAAGAAGGGTGAGACCTTCGTGCAGTGGGATCCTTACAACGTGCCGATTCTCTCCGAGAAGGCCGGCAAGGTGAAGTTCCACGACATCATCGAAGGCGTGACGATGAAGTTCGAAGTCGATCAGACTACGCAACAGGAAGCGATGGTCATCATCGAGCACAAGGAAGACTTGCATCCGTCGATCGTCGTGGTGGACGACAAGAACGAGCCCATCGCGAATTATCCCATCCCGTCCGGCGCACACGTCGTCCTCACCGAGAACGATAAGATCGTGGCCGGCACGCTCATGGCCAAGACGCCGCGCAAATCGGCGAAGACGAAAGACATCACCGGCGGTCTGCCGCGTGTGGCTGAACTCTTCGAGGCACGCCGTCCGAAGGACGCTGCGGAAATCTCGAAGATCGACGGCATCGTGGACTTCGGCGCAAGCGTTCGTGGCAAACGCTGCATCGTCATCAAGGATCCGGCGACCGGCACGGAAGAGGAACACCTCATCCCGATCGGCAAGCACGTCATCGTCTTCAAGGGCGACTTCGTGCGCAAAGGACAGCAGCTCACCGAAGGCCCGATGGATCCGCACGAGATTCTCGACGTCCTCGGACCGCACGAGTTGCAGCAGCACTTGGTCAGCGAGGTGCAGGAAGTTTATCGGTTGCAGGGTGTGACCATTAACGACAAGCACATCGAGATCATCGTGCGCCAGATGTTGCGCAAGATTCGCATCACCGAGCCCGGCGACTCGCAGTTCCTCTGGGGCGAACAGATCGACAAGATCGAGTTCGACAACGAGAACGCAGCCGTCGAGAAGAAGGGTGGCAAGCCCGCGGAAGCCACGCCGGTGTTGCTCGGCATCACCAAGGCATCTCTCGAAACCGAGAGCTTCCTGAGCGCGGCGTCCTTCCAGGACACCACGCGCGTGCTGACCGAAGCGGCCACGATGTCCAAGGTGGACTACCTGCGCGGCTTCAAGGAAAACGTGATCATGGGTCACATCATTCCGGCCGGCACCGGCTTCGATCATCACCGCAAGGTGAAGTTGAAACCGCTCGTCGAGATCGACGAGGATGCGCCCGTGAGCGACCTTACGGGCGAGCCGCAGCCGATGGTGGGCTGATCGGGCGAAGACAGAATTCAAAAACCGGCGCGAGGCAACTCGCGCCGGTTTTTTTACTTCATGGACGGGAAGAGGAGCGAACGTTTGCAGCCTGTCTCGGTATTAGGCGGCATTATCTTTGCTGTCTCCATTTCGGTTTCGTTTCTCGGTCGCTTCGTTCGATGGATGCAATCAACTCAGTCATCGTCACTGCGTTCGTCAAGTCCCGGTGTGCCATCGCTTTTCTGAAGTATTCTTGTGCCTCATTGGTCTGACCGATGTGCGAGGTCACAGCGCAGAGCCACGCATAGAGAATAAGACGGGCCTGCCGGTAATTAACGTCTCGGTTTCCAGCGGCCTCGTGCTTTGCGATTATCCTTTCCTGTTCCAGAAGAGCGGACTTTGCAGCGTTGGCATCTCCCGTTAAGTACGACTCGAAGGCGCGATCGCTTTCTGTTGTGAAGTCTTTCCAATTCAGCTTGCAGCCCGTCAGTAGGACAATCACCGCGATGAATAGAAGTGAGTGACGCATGCGGCTTAACATGTAAGTCGGCCACAAACTTTGCAGCCAATCTGGTTCATATCCCGGACCGTAGCGGCGAGAGACTCCTTGTCGAGGCTCGTTTCGGGTCATCAATGGAGGTATCGCGTAGCGATGCATGATGGTAGCCGTGGGTTTCAACCCACGGTTAAAACCCGACCCGGAGATTTCGTCGCGTAGCGACGGTCGATGAAACCATCCCGAGCACTCAAGCGTCGCTACGCGACGCAGTCATCGGATTACGCCGGTCCCGTGGGTTGAAACCCACGGCTACTTTCGGCCAGTCGCTACGCGACGGGCTGCTGCGTTACCTGACAGTTCAGTCCTCCTCGATGTTCTGCTGTTTCGCACCTAGCTAAGTGCCTATTCGGCTATCTCGTTCCCTCCTCACCCCAACCCTTTCCCAAGGGAAAGGGAGCCACCCATTCTGCCTCTGGACAAAACGAGCGCGCACGAACTCGCATGAAACCGGCGAACAATTCTCCCTCTCCCGAGGAGAGGGCAGGGGTGAGGGGAACCGGCGCGTCGGCTACGTGAGCAGTTCGATTCTATTTTGCGCTCGGTTTGGTGACTACGCGTTGCGGCTGCACCTTCGGCACGGGCCGAAACCACTCCAGCGCCATCGCGAGAGTGTTCGTATCGAGCTTGTGTCCTTCGTCGTAAGTCTCAGTGCGGATTCTGCGGAAGCCGGTTTGTTCCATGGATTGCTTCACGACCTGCGCCGGCGAAGGCCCGGCGATGGGATCACGCGATCCGTTGCTGAGAAACATCGGCACGTTCAGAAACGCCGCACCGGGATGTGAAATCTGATAGCCGAGCGTTGCGCGATCTTCGTTGCAGCCGCCCATGAACAGACCAATCACTGAATCGCCGTGCTGCATCATTTCCGCCGCAACCATTGCCGCGCGTTTCGATCCGCCGGAAAATCCCGCGACGGCAAACGGCCATTGTTTCGACTGCGGCCAATTGCGCCGCAACTCATTTAGCAAACTGGAAATCATCGCCCACGCGAACACGTTGTTGTCCTGCTGCACGCCGACTTTGGGTCCATCTACCGCCACGACAAGCCAGCCCTGCTTCAGCGCGATGTTCGTGTAACCACGCGTTGATCCCACTGCGGAAGAACCGCTGGGAGCACATACCAGCAACACCGGCCACACGTGTCGTGCGTCGAAATTCGCCGGCAGATCCACGCTTGCTTTCAAACCCGCCACACGTTGCCCGGCGTTCGCCGCTTCACGTGCCGCCATCGGAGTCAACGGAACCACCAGATCAACATGCTTTGGCGCAACGGCGAGATTCGTCTGCGCTGCCCCACACGAAAACGCGACGAGAAGGAATGAAAAAGAGAAGAGCCGCATAACCCTCACTGCATTTATTGATCTGCTTGCAGCGCGTCCCATGTTTCTTCGTAAAGATTCTTGGTCGCGGGTTTCACCGGAAGATCGCGGGGTAAGTCGAGCGCTTTGATCAACTCGATCACGTCAGCTTTGTCCTTCAAACGGCGCGACGGGCTTCCCGCCCAGCTATCGAGCTTCAGCGAAATCACGTCCGGCAACGTGGCGAGAACGGGTAAATCGGAAACTTTTCCGGGTTGCGGAAACGGAACCTTGCACCCGTCCTTCAACACGTAGCCGGCGGGCAACAGGTCGATGAACACTCCGTTGCGCTGATCGCGCACACGCGTCTCGCAATTCGGCACTCGCACAAACGGTCCCGACAAATCCGCCGTGAGAAACTCCACCGCTTCCAGGATGTCCGGCACCACGAGATCCACATCCAGTGTGACGCGATAGTATCCATGCTCCTGAACCGCGATGCCGCCGACAACGAGGTGTGGAATGTCGTGGTGCGCCAAGACCTCTACCGCGCGTCGCAATGTGTCCAGGATCCCGGTTGTCCCGGTGTTCTCGCGCAACAGGCTGGCGGTGTGTTCCAACACGTTCGCAACTTAGAACCTTGGCCGGATGTTTACGAGCGTGGTTTTACGAACTTGCTCCCGCATCGCGGAGCCTCAAGATGGCGCGTGGATGCTGTGGAAGCGAAAAGTCAGCGGCGGCACGCCGGGGGTGATCGGATTCCTGCTCTCGCCTCTTTCGCGGTGGAACGATGCCTTCGTGAACCTGCCTCTCGCGCTCGCCCTCGCCTGGGTTGTGGCCCTCTTTTACAAACCTGCCTTCGAGCCGGGCGTCGTCGTTGGCTTTTGGCTGACGTACATTCTCGGCTTCGTGCTGATGCACAAGGGTCCGGCTCGCATGCTTCGCGAGAAATCGTGTCCCTATACCTTGCGAGATGGGGTGAGAGACGTGTTGATCTCGCTGATCTACACGGTGTTGATCGTCGTGTTGTTGAAAACAAAAGTGCTGCGGCCCGTTGAGAATTATTTCCACGAGCACTTGAAGCCCGGTAAGCTTGCGCACCTTTCCATGAAATCTCTGGTCATTGCCACGGCGCTTCACCTGGTGTGCGCGTACTCTCATGCCGCCGATCTCGTGGCGAACAATGATCTTGGCCTGCGGCTGCAACGCGGCTTCACGATCAGTCTCGCCGCCGATGCCGACACGGCGACGGATACCTACTGCATGACGTTTGATGCGCGCGGTCGTCTTGTGGTCGCGAACGGTCAATCCATCCGAACGCTGACCGATACCGATGACGACGGCGTGGCTGATCACACGGTGGTGTTCGCAAACCTCGCCCGTGGAGCGATGGGCCTGTGTTTTGATGGTCCCACGCTATACGTGCTCGGAGACCAGGCGTTGCTTCGCTACGAGGATTTGAATGGCGATGGCGTCGCTGACGGCGCGCCGGAGAAGATTCTCACGTTCGGTTTCGGAGAGCATGGTGCGCATGCGATTCGGAAAGGGCCTGACGGTTACTGGTACATCATCGGAGGCAACGACACCGGGTTCAACGCGCAGAACGTCACGAGCGCCGACTCGCCAATCCGCAAGGTCGAAGCCGGCGCGTTAATCCGGCTCGCGCCCGATCTCCGCACGTCCGAGTGCATCGCCCACGGCTTCCGTAATCCCTACGACTTCGACTTCGGCGTCTTCGGCGACATCTTCACCTACGACAGCGACACCGAGCGCGACGTGTTCCTGCCGTGGTATTCACCGACGCGCCTTTACCATGTTGGCTACGCGCAACACCACGGCTGGCGTCTGTCGGGTCACACGCGCAGTTGGCCGCGTCCTGAGTATTACGCCGATACTGCGGAAACAATGGCGCATGTGGGCCGCGGTTCGCCGACGGGAGTCACTGTTTATCGACACACGGAGTTTCCGCCCGCTTACCATGACGGCGTGTTTTTTTGCGACTGGACGTTTGGACGCGTTTACTTCGCGCCGCTGATCGTGGACATGGCGAGTTACGCTGACGTCACGCCGGAAGTGTTTCTTGAGCCCCTTGGCTTGCAAGGGTTTGCGCCAACGGACATCGCCGTCTCACCAGATGGTGCGCTTTACGTTTCAATCGGTGGAAGGAAGACGCGCGGCGCTGTCTATCGGATCGATTATGCAGGCTTGCCGGTCGCGCCGCCGTATGTGCCGATCAACAATCCGGATTTGAAATCTGTTTTACTCGCGCCGCAGCCGCTGGACGCGTGGTCACGCGCAGATTGGTACCCGATCGCTCAGGATCTCGGGGCCGCGCCGTTCGCTCAGACTGCGGTGGATGAATCAATTTCACCTGTGGTGCGCATTCGCGCGGTGGAAGTGCTGACGGAGGTGTTCGGTGGACTGCCCACGCCGCGCGTGCCGGTGCTGGCGCAGGCAACGCCGCCCGGCGTGCGCGCCCGCGTGGCGTGGTCCCTCGGTCGCGCGCCGGAAATCAACACCTACAACGCGTTGCTCAAACTTGCGCTGGACAACGCGCCCATGGTGCGCCGCGCCGCGCTCGAAGCGCTGATCGATCAACCGATGCTGCTCGATCCGCTGGACTATGCGCGAGTGGTGACCGCAAATCTCAACCACACTGACAAGCGCATTCGCCTCGCCGCCGCGCGTCTGGCGAGCCTGGCGCCGGATGATTCATGGGAGGAAGTCATTGCCTCGACCAGTCGCTCGACACCGCTGGTGCAGATGGGCGGCATTCTCGCTTCGATTTGGCGGACACCTGAGACCGCGGTGTTTCCACAGTTCGTTTCGTCTCTCACGAACCTGCTCGCGCAATCGCGCGATGTGACGACGCGCGCTGAGGCCGTTCGACTCATGATTCTCACGATGGGCGACTGGCACTTGGTCGATCCCTCGGTGGAAGTGTTCACGGCCTATGAAACTGCGGCGCAGATTGCGGAGTTCTCGCCGTTCCTTCGCCAGGCTCGCGTCGGGTTTCCGTCCGGCGCCGCCGAACTCGACAACGAAACCGCGCGTCTGCTCGCGATGTTTCAGGACGACGATCCTCGTGTCGCCCGCGCCATTGCTTCGTTCCTCACCGACTACAGTGCGGCGACGCAGGACTTTCACTATCTCGCCTGTCTCGCGCGGCTGCGCGCGCCCCTGACTGATTACGCGCCGCGCATCGCCCGGACGATTCTTGCGCTTGATCGAAAACTCGCCGGCCAGGGAATGCGTGTGAAGCAAAGCTGGGATGCGCGTCTCTCGGAATTGGTCCAACAATTCACGCGCCGCGAACCTGCCATCGCTGACGCGATGTTGCGTGATCCCTTGTTTCCTTCGGCGGCCCACGTGGAGCTTGCCAACGCATTGAGTGGAGAACGGCGTGTGGCTGCGGCGCGGCGTTTCCTAACCGCGGTGCGCACGACGCGGAACTTTCCGTGGACAAGCCAGCTCGTTGACCTCCTATCTGAACTTCCGCGTGACGAAGTGTTCCCGCTGTTCCGCGTCATGGCGAATAACCCCGGCGTGCGTGACGCGATCGTGCTCAAACTCGCGACCGCTCCCGGCGCCGCCGATCGCGCAACGTTCATGGGCAGTCTCGGTTCCACGCAGCCGCAGATCGTGCGGGCGAGCCTGGAAGCGTTGCTCAAGCTTTCGCCTGATCCTGGCGGCACGAATCTCGTCATGCCTTTGCGCCTGTTGCGTCGCGCCGTGAACGAACCTCAGGAGATTCTGCTGCGTGCGCAGGTCGTGGCGCTGATTTCCACCAGCTTGAAGCAGACGTTCAACGTCGCCGAACCCGCGGGCGGGGATGTCGACGTTTTGAAGGCCACGTACCAGCCGATCTTCACGTCCATCGGCGCAAAATATCCCGGGCTGATTCGGCTCATGAACGCGGACGAAGGCGAAGACCCGGCGCGCTGGAACGCCTTGATTCGCACCGCTCCGTGGGTGCGGGGCGATGCCGCGCGCGGTGAACGCATCTTTGTCGATCGTGGTTGCACGGCGTGTCACACCGGCGGCGGTTCGGTCGGTCCCGACCTGGTTGGTTCGGTGCAGCGCATGTCACGCGAAGACCTGATGGCGGCGATCGCATTTCCCAGCCGCGATATTGCCCCGGCGTTTCGATCGATGAACTTTCGACTTCGCGACGGGCAGATGGTGAGCGGGATCGTCGCGTTTGAATCCGCTGATGGCTGGCTGTTGCAAACGGGTGCGGGACTCTCGATTCGGCTCGACAGTGCGAACGTGGTGTCGCGCGAGCCGAGCAATGTTTCTTTGATGCCGGCTGGGTTGCTCGCCGGGTTGTCCGCCACGGGCGTGGCTGATCTCTACGCTTACTTAAAGTCGATTCAACCGCGCACTGCGCAGTGACAAATCGTTGCGGCGCACGACCGGGGTTTTTCATTAGCACCCGGCTTCAGCCGGGTGTTGGGGAGCCTGGCAACCGCAGCCGCTTCAGCGGCTTGTTCGACACGGCGTGAAAAAACCGTTGAAACGGTTCTTCGGAAACCACCCCGGTCACACCCGGCTAAAGCCGGGGTGCTAATGAGAGCAATCCGGTTGAGGTTGCCGGCCTGCGGTGAAAGTCCCCTCGTTCCTCGCAACCACAGGCTTCGAGCCGGATTCCATTTTGCATTCAGACTCGGAATTTCTGAAAGGGACTTTTACTACGGCGACCTTTGTTCCGGCACGAACAGCGAGCGCATTTTCCATCGGAGGAACACTAGACCCGCGATCAATCCGCCGAGATGCGCCGCGTGGGCGATGCGATTGATCGCGAGGTTCGGCCACATGCCATTCACGAAAAGCCCGGCGGCGGTGATCGCGATGGCAATCGTGAGCAGCGTGTTCGCTTTCATGCGAACCGGGATCACCAACAACACCAGAACGAGCAACCGCGCGTCGGGAAACAATGTGGAAAAAGCCGCCACTAATCCGAATGCCCCGGCGGACGCACCGACCACCGGCCCGCCAAAGTGATGCGAGAGAACACTCGCGCCAATTTGCAGCAATCCGCCTGCGACGCCGCTCGCGAGGTAGAGCTGGACAAAGCTGCGCTTGCCAAGGCTGAACTCCACCGGCGGGCCGAAAACGAAAATGCACCAGCAATTCAACAGCAGGTGCCAGGGCCAATGTCCCGGCAACATGGTGCGCCACGTGAGCGGGAGATCGGCCAGCGGCGCGTGGAGAAATTGGTAGGTGATGAGTTCCCACCAACGGCCGTGTTGCAGTCCTTCGCGGCTGAGCGCGAACTGTTCGACAGGGTAGTTCGTCTTCCGCGAGGCCCATTCCACGAGGCAGTAGATCACCACGTTGAGTGCGATCAACGTGAGCGTTGCGGCCGGAACGCGCCGGCCCGGGCGCGCGTAATCTTCTGTCATGGCGGCGCAAGGTAGGTGCGTGCCGCGGGTGATTCAAAGTTTTTCAGGATGCAGCAAGCGGTATGATGCCGTGGCCGCGGACGATGGGCGCGGTGGGTTCGCCACTCACCACGAGCGACTTCATGGCGGGACGCGCGGCATGAAGCGGATCGAGCAACTCAGGCGCGGTGAGTAAAGCCGTCGTCAGTGCATCGCCCTCGGTGGGCGAGGGGAGAACGACGGCCGTCATGAAAGCTTTCGCGGCCGGCTCGCCAGTACGTGGGTCGATGACGTGGCCCAGGATTTTTTCTCCAGCGCGGAACGATCGACCCCACACCGCCGAGACAGACAATGATTCATCTTCGAGTTCCACGATCGCGAACGGTCGGTCGCTTTGGTTGAAAGGCGCGGTGATGGCGACCTTCCATCGATCACCATTTGGCTGACGACCGATTGCGAACGTGCTGCTGGTTCCTCCATGGATCAGCGCGCTCGTCACGCCTGCTTCACGCAAAAGCTCAGCGGCACGTTCGAGCGCGTAGCCTTTGCCGATGGCTCCAAGATCCAGCATCACGCCCTCGCGCGCGAAGCGGACGGTGAACTCGTTCGCGTCATGTGCGACAAGGTGTATCCCCACTTGGCGGCGCGCTTCGGCGACGGCTTGCGGATCCGCCATCGCGCCAGTGCCGCCCATGAAACCCCACGCGCGGACGAGTGGCGCGATGGTGATGTCGAACGCGCCCTGCGTCTCCACCGACAAAGTGCGAGCGCGTTCCAGTAATCTGAAAACTCCGGGTGAGACACGCACCGGAGCAAGGTGCGCTTGTGCGTTGACGCGCGCGATCTCGGTGCCCGGGCGATACAGGCTGAGCTGGTTTTCGAGGCGGTCCACTTCATCGAGCGCTTCCTCGGCAGCGGCGCGAAGGAACGCGGGATTGTCGCCGTGCAGCGCGATTTCAAATCGCGTCGCCATCGCGTTGCGCGCGACGAGAACAGGAGTGGCGGTGGAACTCACGGCGAACATTTACCGAAAACAAGTTGCCGACCAAAAACAAAAGCGGCGGACGAATCCGTCCGCCGCTCGCGAATTCATGAACAATGGTGTTACGACAGATCCGTCCAGCCGTACGTTGCCGCCTTCACTTCCTTGCCGTCCTGGGTCGTCACCTTGCGGGTCTTCTCGTCGAAGAGGCACGCCATGTTCTGGCGTTCCGACATCTCGGCCAGCGAGATGATCGTCTGGACACGCACTGCGAGATCGATGTTGCCGTTCGGCGCCTTGCCGCTGCGGATGCAATCGAACCAGTTCTTTTCGTGGAAGCGCGGATCTTCGTGCTGCAAGCCGCCGACCTTCTCAGCGTCGAGCTCTTCGGTGAACGGACGCTCCGGCACGAGTTCGATCGAGTTGCCCTGGTCGGCAATGTTGAGCGTGGCCTTGTGGCCGTAGATCGTGAAGCCGGGGCTGCGCGCATTGACCGAGCTGGCCGTGACAGTGATGAGGTAGCCGCTCGGGAATTCCGCGAGCAATTGGACATGTTCCGGCACATCGCGTTCGGGCGTGTCGGGCGTGTTCTTGTCCGTATGCACGTTCTTCGTGCCGATGCTGACGACGCGCTTGGGGAATTCCGGATTGCCCGACGCGAGCATGAGCGGATGCAGGCGATGCGGGACGAGATCGCCCAGGAGCCCGCCGCAATAAGGGTAATATTTGCGCCAGCGATGGAAATGATCAGCGTTATGCGGGATGCGCTTCTTCACGGGGCCGAGCCACGTTTCCCAATCGAGATTCTTCGGATCCTTGGCCTCTTCCTCGATGGCGTAGTTCCATTCGCCCTTCGGGTTGTTGCGGCAATAGTAGCCCTGGCTCCAGACGAGTTGGCCGATCTTGCCGGCTTGAATCATTTCCGCGGCTTTATGCCAGCCTTGTGCCGAGCAGCCCTGTGATCCGATCTGAAAGACCATGCCGGTCTTCTTGACGGTGTCATATACTTTGAAGCCTTCTTCCATGTAGCGAGTCATCGGCTTCTCGCAGTAGACGTGCTTGCCGGCTTCCATGGCGTCGCAGCAGATTTTCTGGTGCCAAACGTCATGCGTGGCCACCACGACGGCGTGGATATCCTTGCGCTCGAGAAGCTTTCGGTAGTCCGCGTAAACGTCGGCGTCGGTGAGGCCGCCCTTTTCCTTCGCCCAATCGCGGCGCTTGTTGTAGAGATCGCAGCCCGCGATCATTTTCACATTGTTCGCGTCGGCTTCCTTGATGATGCCTTCGTAGTGATTCTTTCCGATGCCGACGCCGATGCCGATCACGGCGACATTGATGCGCTCATTGGCGCCCATCACTTTGCCCGGCGCGGGCGCCTGGTTCTGCCCGTAAACGGGCGTCTTGAGAATGCCTGTGGCTGTGGCGGCAGCAGTCACGGTGGCGGTTTTCTTGATAAAGCTCCGGCGAGTATCACCACCGGCTTTCGGTGTTTGTTTCTTTTGCATAACGACAATTTTATTGCGGCTGTGAACGCAAAGCCTGAATCAAGCACCAGTGCGGGTCAACGCCTGAGTGCCCTGCTAATGCTCATTCTTTGTGAATCTTGCCACGGTAATTGTCAGACGCCCCAATCAGCGTGAGAATTCGCTATCCGGAGGAAAAACTTCACGCAATCTGGCCATCGACCAGTTGCACGACACGCGGCGCGAGTCCGGCCAGTTCCGCGTCATGCGTGGCGATCACGAGCGTCGTGTTCTGTTCGGCGCGCATGGCGAGCAACAACCGCATGATCTCTTCGCCAGTGTGGGAATCGAGGTTGCCGGTCGGTTCATCGGCGAGGAGCAGTTCGGGTTCGTTGATCAACGCGCGGGCGAGCGCGACACGTTGTTGTTCGCCGCCGGAAAGTTCAGTGGGGCGATGCTTCTGTCGCTCTCCAAGCCCGACGCGCTGTAACAACTCTTTCGCGCGCTGAATCGCCTGATCGACGGGGACTCGCGCCATGCGGGCGGGGAGGCACACGTTTTCCAGCGCGGTGAGCTCAGGAAAGAGATGATACGACTGGAACACAAAGCCCACTTTGAGATTTCTCCAGCGCGCCAGTTCCATTCCCGAGAATCGCGTCAGCTCGCTTCCTTTGAAAAAAACGCTGCCGCCGTTCACTCGATCCAGCCCGCCGAGCAGATGCAGCAACGTGCTCTTGCCCGCGCCGCTCGCGCCGCGCAGCGCGACGAACTCACCCGGCAGCACGCGCAAGTCCACGCCGCGCAACACTTCCAAATCGCGCGCGCCCATCTTGTAGCGCTTCTGCACGTTGCGCGCTTCGATCAACGGTTCGGTGGCGGGATCACTCATTGCGCAGGGCCTCGACAGGTTGCAGGCGACTCGCCTTCCACGCAGGCAGCAAGCCGGCGAACATGCAAATCAGAAAACCGCCGCCACAAATGATCGCCATGTCCATCGGCAATAACTCGTAAGGAATTTCGGTGATCTGATAAATCGCCGCCGGCAACAGTTCGAATCCTGTCCACGACCTCGCGGCGTGCAGGATGTTGTTCAGGTTGAAGAGGAACATCAGTCCGAGCGCGAAACCGAGTCCAACGCCGAGAACTCCTACCGCGACGCTGTGCCCCATGAAGATGAACATCACCTGCCGATCCGCCGCGCCGAGACTTTTCAGCAAGCCAATCTCCTTCATCTTGTTCACCGCGAACGTGATCTCCGAATTCACGATCGCGAACGCCGCGACGATCATCACCACGAACAAGATGATGTACATCATCGTCTTCTCCGTCGCCAAAGCGCCGAAGATCGTGGCGTTCTCTTCCGTCCACGTAACGATCTTGAACGCCGGCCCAAGCTCCTGCTGCAACTGCCTGCGCACGGATTCAAACTGGAACGGATCGCGCAACATCACGTAAAGGCCGTGAACGTTGCCGCGAATGTTTTGAAGCTGCTGGGCGTTGCGCAGCGACGTGATGATCAGCATCCGATTGAAGTCGCTGAAGCCGACGTCGAAGACGCCGCGAATCTCGTAATCATCCGGCACTACCGTTTCGTCGCCCTTCGCTTTGACTTTCCGATACTCGGCGAGCGACGACGCCGAAAGGATGTCCACATGATCGCCCACATGCAGGCCGAGTTCGTGAGCGAGTTCCACCCCCACGAGGAGACCGTGTCCGCTGACATCGTATTCGCCCGCGATGATTCGCCTCGGGAGCACGCTGACATTTCCTTCCATGTCGGGCTCGATGCCGCGCAATCCCGGCCCGTAAACCAAAGGTAATTCGTTCGTGTCCTTCGGCTGCGTTTGCAGCATCACCTGCGTAAGGATGTAGGGCGCGACACCTTTCACGTTCGGGTTCGTTTGGACTCGCGTCATCGGTCCACGCCAGTCCGCCATGAGCCCGCTGCGATGGGTGATTTTCAGATGCGCGTTGAAGGAGAGAATGCGCTCGCGCCATTCGCGGTCGAAGCCGCTCATCACCGCGATCACGATCATCAGCACCGCCACACCAAGCATCACGCCGAGAATGGAGATGATGGTGATGACGGAAACGAACGTTCGCTTGGGCCGCAAGTAACGCAGCGCGAGACCCAGTTCAAACGGCATCCGTAACACGCGGCGTAAAGTCGGAACCGAGCGCGGCAATGTCAAAAGTATTGTCACAGTGGGGCAGGCGCCGCCGCCTGCGGTTCACCGGGCGCGGGCGCCGGCCCCACCACGCAACCGAGTTTCTCTTTCACATCCGAGTTCGATCCGTGTTTCATCCGTGGCAATGAATCTTCTCCATCCAGCCATTCTGATCGCAGGAAGGCTCACGCATGTGGATGATGACTTCTGCGTCTCCCCAGGGCGCCGGACCCTGATCACAATGCGTTCGCGCGGAGAAACACCATGAGCGACGACGTTTCCTCCAGTCATCATGACGTCTTTGCCACCACGCACTGGAGCGTGGTGCAACTGGCCGGTCGCCACGACACGCCGCGTGCGCAGCAGGCGCTTTCGGCGCTGTGCGAATCCTACTGGTATCCGCTCTACGCCTACGTGAGGCGGCAAGGCCATTCGTCGCACGACGCGCAAGACCTCACGCAGGAATTCTTCGCGCGGCTTTTGGAAATCAATTCGCTCGCCAGTTTGAGCGCAGACCGCGGCCGTTTCCGCGCGTGGCTGCTCGCCTCGCTGAAACATTTTCTCGCCAATGAATGGGACCGTGCGCGTGCCGCGAAACGTGGCGGCGGCCGAATTACCATTTCGCTCGATGAAGTGACTGCCGAGGAACGCTACAAGCTTGAGCCGACCGATGAGTTGAGCGCCGACCGAATCTTCGAGCGCCGCTGGGCCCTCACGCTTCTCGACACCGTGGTGGCGGCGCTTCGCGACGAATACATGCGCGACGACAAACAGGATATCTTCGATGCGCTGAAGCCGTGCCTGGCCGGTTCGCGCGAGTCGCAGCCATACTCAGAAATCGCCCGCGACCTCGCGATGAGCGAAGGCGCGGTGAAGGTTGCCGTGCATCGCTTCCGCCAGCGCTATCGTGAATTGTTGCGACGCGAGATCGCACACACCGTCAATTCGGCGACGGAAGTGGACGATGAAATCCGCTACCTCTTCTCGGTCCTTTCGTAAGTCTCACCGCCGGTGGGCTGACGCAAAACTCGGATGGTTTTGATTCTCGTGACGCCAGGGAATTTCCGTGAGCCGGATTTTCGGAAACGGCTTGTGCCGCCACACGTCACCGCTGCTGTGAATAAAGTGTTGAAGGACGCCAATAACCTTTCCTCGCGGCAACTCGCGATCCATCCTCAACATCAGCGCAACACGAAACGCAGAACAACCAATGCCAACAGAAGAAAGAGTGCTTTGTTTCAAACGACAACTCCTTGAGGAACTGGGTGTTTTTCAGGGACTGAGCCTTGAGGTCGGGAAATACCTGCCCGTGGTCACTTCGCCATCGCAGATTTTGTATCTCAACCGCAGCGACGCCGAGCAGGACAAACGCTACAAGCAACTCATCCCCTACGTCCTGATTCTCTGCAACGACCGCATCCTGCGCTATCGCCGCGGCAAAGGCGGCCAGGAAACCCGCTTGCACGGACTCTTCTCGGTCGGCATCGGCGGACACATCGCGGACGAAGATGACAATCTTTTCTCAACCCACCGCGGTTATCACGACGGTATGCGCCGCGAATTGAAGGAAGAAGTGGACATTGAAGTTGCGAACGAAGCCGCAGTCGCAGTCATCAACGACGACAGCACCGAAGTCGGCTTTGTGCATTTCGGTGTCGTTCACGTGATGCACGTCGCCAGCGAGGAAATCGTCGGTCGCCGGAGCGGCATCGTCGCGCCCGAGTTCGTTTCCATTGCCGACGCGACCAAAGACCTTTCCACTTACGAAACGTGGTCCCGCTTCTGTCTCGAAAATCTCGACGCGCTTCTCGCCCGAGCCGCTGCCGCAACGGCGTCACCTATCACGGCAACAACGCGGCCATGATCAACATCGACTGGCAGTCGCGCGGTCCGTCCGTCCTGCTCCAGTTGTTCGATGTGAACGGCGCGGTGCGCATTGAGAAACGCATTGCGTTCGCGCCGTAACGGCTGCGCAGCGCTTGGAATTTACCGCGCGGTGCCCAGTGGTGAGTTCCATCTTTCTCCGTTTTTGCCCTTCGCAGTTCACATTTCTGTCTTCGCCCTAGTAGTCTCGCCGCATGGGACATGCTTACGAGCCATCTGCATGGATGATTCTGCCGTTCGGCGTGATGCTGGCGATGATTGCGCTGGGACCGCTCTGTTTTGAGCGCTGGTGGCTCAAGCATTATCCGAAGGTCGCCTTCGCGCTCGCTGCGGTGACGCTGAGCTACTACCTGTTCTTCCTCCCCGTCGCAGCGCGGCAAACCGTTTCGCACACAGCGATCGAGTACGTGAGTTTCATCGCGCTGGTTGGTTCTTTGTTTGTGGTCTCCGGCGGCATCCACATCAACGTGAAGGGCGAGGCCACTCCTTTCGCCAATGTGATTTTCCTCCTGATCGGCGCTGTCATCGCAAATGTTCTCGGCACCACAGGCGCGTCGATGTTGATGATCCGGCCGTGGCTGCGCATGAATAAATATCGTGTTACGGCGCATCACGTCGTTTTCTTTATCCTGATCGTGTCGAACGTGGGTGGCTGCCTCACGCCGATTGGTGATCCGCCGTTGTTCCTCGGGTACCTGAAGGGCGTGCCGTTCTGGTGGGTGGCGGAACATTGCTGGCCGATGTGGCTGGTCGCCGTTGGATATTTGCTCGCCGTATTTTATTTCGTGGATCGGCGCAACTACGTGAAGGCTCCATCCCGCGTGCGGGAGCACCTCGCCGAACCGCACGACCAATGGCGCTTCGATGGACTGTTCAACTTGGTGTTCGTGGGCGTGATCATTGCCGCAGTGTTTGTGCAGAATCCGCCGTTTCTTCGTGAGGCGATCATGATTGGCGCGGCGCTGGCCTCGTGGTTCTTCACAAGCAAAAAAATCCACGAATCGAACCACTTCAATCTTCATCCGATCACGGAAGTGGCGGTGCTTTTTGTCGGCATTTTCGCGACGATGATGCCGGCGCTGGATTACTTGCAGCAACACGCGAGCATTCTGAATCACGCTGGGCCGGGCACTTTCTATTGGGGCTGCGGCACATTATCGAGCGCGCTCGACAACGCCCCGACGTACCTCAGTTTCCTGAAGGCGATGTTCGGCGCGTTTGTGGACGGCGCGACGGTCGAGCAAGTGCGATCATTGATCGCCACCAATGGTGCTGGCGTTCCCGGAAGCGACGATTTGCAGAACACAGTCTTGGCGCTGAAGAAATATTTCGCCTCCACACTGGCCGCGGGAAAAATCACCGATGAACAAATCGAAGTCGCGTATCTGCTCGGCAACATCCGCTTCAATACCTACCTCGTCGCGATCAGCGTCGGCTCGGTGTTTTTCGGTGCCAACACTTACATCGGCAATGGCCCAAACTTCATGGTGAAATCCATCGCCGAACAGCAAAAGGTGCATACGCCGGGGTTCGTCGGCTACATCCTGCGGTTCACGCTTCCTGTCATGGTGCCGATGCTCGTGCTGATTTGGGCGCTGTTCTTCCGTCGCTGAACCGGCAGAAACGTTTTCCTTTCTGTGCCAATGGTGTATTTCCTTCGCGCCTAACGTGGTTCGTTTCATCTACAACGCTGTCTTTCTCCTCGGCTTCGTGCTGAGCGCGCCGTTTTATTTTCTGAAGATGTGGCGGCGTGGAAACTGGTACGAAGGGTTCGGCCAGCGCTTCGCCAGCTACAATTCGAAGTTCAAGCAGGCGATCACCAATCGCGACACGATCTGGCTGCACGCCGTCAGCGTGGGCGAAGTGAACATCTGCACCCAACTCATCAAGGCGATCGAGCCGCGTGTGCCGAAACTGAAGATCGTGGTTTCCACGACGACTTCGACCGGCATGGCGGAGTTGAAGAAGAAATTGCCGCCGCACATCGCCAAGATTTATTACCCGCTCGATCGACGGAAGTATGTGCGCCGCTCGTTGCGTTTGATCAGTCCGCAGGCCGTCGTGCTGATGGAGGCGGAGATCTGGCCCAACTTTTTGTGGCGCTGCCGCGATCTCGGCACTCCGGTCTTTCTGGTCAACGCGCGGCTCTCGGAGAACTCGTTCCGCGGCTATAAACGCTTCGGGTTTTTGTTCCGGTCGGTGTTCCAATCCTTCGCTGGCGTCGGCTGCCAGAACGAGAGCGATGCAAAACGGCTCGCAGAAATCGGCTGCCGTCCCGGGCGCATTCATGTGGTGGGGAACTTGAAGTTCGACGCGGCGACGTTGACCGAGCGAACGCTCGATGTTCCTGCGTTGCTGGAACAGATCGGTGTCGCGACCGACGCCGCAGTGATCGTCGCCGGCAGCACGCATGACGGCGAAGAAAAGATTCTCGGCGAAGTCTTCATGCGATTGCGCGCGAAAGTGCCGAACCTGTTTCTGATCGTGGTGCCGCGACATTTCGAGCGGGGCAAGGAAGCGGCGCGTGATCTGGAAGCGAGCGGCTTGAAGGTGATCTATCGCAGCGAACTCACGTCGGCGGTTCATCGTGAGCGCAACGAAGTGGACGTGTTGCTCGTCAACACTACGGGCGAACTGCGTTACTTTTACGAAGTTGCGACCGTGGTGTTTGTCGGCAAGAGCCTTACGGCGGCAGGCGGGCAGAATCCAATCGAGCCCGGTGCGCTGGGAAAGCCAATCGTGTTCGGGCCCAACATGCAGAACTTCGAAGCCATCACGAAGATGCTCGTCTCACGGGATGGCGCGTGGCAGGTGCGGGACGTTGCGGAACTCGAACGCGCCTTGCTCGAATTGCTCACCAACAAGCCGCGCGCCGCTCAACTCGGCCGCAACGCGCGAGTCGTCGTGACAGAGAATCTGGGCTCGATGGAACGCACGGTCGAGATGATCGTGAGCAAGCTGCCGCAGGGCGACTAGGTCACGTGGCATGGTTCCAAGCACCACGCATTGTTGCCTGCCCGGATCTCGTCGCTCACGTTGCGTGCGAAGACGAACTTCTCGTTTGGGTGACATCTCCGCCGTCTGGTTGCGCCCGCTGTTGTGGATGCCAGTGAAGAGGACACGCTTTTTCATCAGTAAGGATGCTCGTTGGGCGAAACCAGTGGCCGACGTGAGCGGCTGTTGTCGCGGAAATACTGCCAAAACACGCTTGCACAAGTGATTCACTGCAACAATACACTTTGCGGACATGAACGGATTCTGTTGCCAATTAGTTGCAATAGCGCCCTTTCGCCGTCACGACCGGTCTCTAATTTGCGGACACACAAGCAACCAAACAACTATGAATAAACATTCAAAACGCAGATGGACGACTCTCGGCGCGAGTGTTCTTGCTTCGAGCATCATGATGCCGAGTGTGCGGGCGCAGTCCTCTGAAGCCTTGATGGATGCGCTCGTAAGGAAAGGCATTCTCACGGAGCAGGAGGCTGAAGACATCAAGGCCGATGTCTCCAAGGAGAACAAGCAGTACAACAAGTGGGTTTTCAATAAAGACGGTCTCGAATACAAACTGTACGGAGATTTTCGCGGACGGTACGACACGATCCGTATGGAGAACACAGCGCCTGGCGTCTTAGAGCCGAATAAGCCGCGCGATCGCCTCCGTTACCGCCTCCGCGCGGGCCTCACGGTGACGTTGAATGACAATTTCGAAGTCGGAATGCGCCTGGCTTCCGGCGAACCGACCGGCGCTTTTGGCGGCGACCCGATTTCTGGCAACGTTTCCTACGGGGACGGTGCCTCGAAGAAATTCACTTGGCTTGATCTGGCCTACGGGAAGTGGACTCCGCTCACCAACACCCATTACTTCCTGAGCGCCACCATCGGTAAAATGGAGAACCCGTTCGTCTTTTCGGACATGGTCTTTGACAGCGATTACACGCCGGAAGGGCTGGCGCTGCAAGGAGGGTATATTTTCAACGACATGCACGCCGTGAAGTGGAATGGCGGCATGTTTGTCCTCGACGAAGTTAATCAGGGAGCCTTCGCCAGTGATGATCCGATGATGTGGGGATTCCAACTTCGCTGGGACGCAAACTGGATCAATGATCCCGCCAAATTTCCCAAGATTCAATCTTCAGTCGGGGTGAGTTGGCTCAATCTCACCGAAGCTGACTCGCTCGGGAATGCAGCCGTCGCGAACATCAATGGGGGTAACACCCGGTTCGGAACGAACGGAGCCGCCGGACCAGTCGCGATTCCGGGAAGTTCTCACGCCGTCGTTGGCAACCTGGTTCACGATTATTCGCCCATCGTCGTGGACGCATCTTTTGGGGTGACGCTGGAAAAGTTCCCGATGTATCCGGGCAACTTCCCCATCCGCGTCGGCGGCGAATATGCCCACAACCCGGGCGCTGACGATAAGAATAACGCGTGGTCCGCCGGTGTATCCTTCGGGAAGGCGGGCAAGAAAAAAACGTGGGAGCTGGGCTACCGTTACAAGCACATGGAATCGGATTTCTGGTATGAAGAAACAGTCGATTCTGACTTTGGAACTTACTACGCGGTCGCTCCGCTTAGTCAAACCATCCCTCCCGGTCTTGGAACATCGGCCGCCTCGGGCTTCGGAGCAGGCTACCGCGCGACCACAGGCATCAAAGGCCACACCGTGAAACTCACCTATTCGCTCTCGGACTCGGTCACCCTTGCTGCCACTTGGTACTACGCGCACCTGATCGAGGAGCCCTCGGGCACCGCGATTGGCAAAGACCCGGAAAGCGGGACCCACCGCGTGCAGGTTGATGCGATGTGGAAATTCTAACGGCACTAAATCTAACGGCACTGAATTGTCACCGCGCTGACTCAGAATTCTCAAACTGACTTGGTCAACTCTTGTATGAAAACGAAACGTCAACTTCTTCTGATTGCCACCGCCTTCGCGGTCTGCCTGCCGCTTGCCGCGCAAGAGGATGCAGTAAAACTCGATCCGGCGCTGCACGAATACAAAGCAGTTTCCGGCATCTCGGGGAACCTGAACTCGATTGGTTCCGACACTCTGAACAACCTGATGACGTTCTGGGTGGAAGGATTCGCGAAATATTACCCGAACGTGAAAATCCAGGTGGAAGGCAAAGGCTCCTCCACGGCACCGCCCGCGCTCATCGCTGGTACCGCGCAGTTGGGGCCGATGAGCCGCAGAATGAAGGCAGAGGAAATCGATGCCTTCGAGAGAAAGTACGGCTACAAGCCGCGGCTCATCGCGGTGGCGTTGGATGGCTTGGCGGTTTATGTCCATAAGGACAACCCGGTCAAGTCGCTCTCCATGCAGCAGGTGGACTCGATTTTCTCGAGCACCAAGAAGCGCGGTGGCAAAGACATGAGCAGGTGGGGTGACCTCGGGCTCACCGGCGAATGGGCCAACAAGCCGCTGAGCCTCTACGGCCGCAATAGCGCCTCTGGCACGTATGGGTTCTTCAAGGAACTCGCGCTCGACAAAGGCGATTACAAATCGTCAGTGAAGGAGCAACCCGGTTCGGCTTCCGTCGTGCAAGGTGTGGAAGGCGACCTGGGTGCCGTCGGTTACAGCGGCATCGGCTACAAAACCTCGGGCGTCCGGGCTTTGCCAGTTTCGTTCCGGGCTGGTGCCATCGCGCCAACTCAAAAGAACACGGAGAACTTCAGTTATCCGATCGCCCGCTACCTCTACATCTACCTCAACAAGGATCCGGTTAAAGGCGCGGACCCGCTGGTGAAGGAGTTCATCAAGTTTGTGCTCTCGAAACAGGGGCAGGAGATCACGATTAAGGACGGCTACTATCCACTGAACGAGAAGAAAGTGGTTGAAAACATGGCGCTCCTCGAAGAGTAATCTACCAAGGTCATGGTAGTGTCGCGGGGTCGGTCCGGTTTCCTCCGCCCGGCTCCGCGACTTCTCATTTCTCCCCGCAGTTTTTCGGTCCATGTCTGAACCAGTCACAGTCGATCCGCCACGGCCACCGCGCGCGAGCAGTTTCAAAGTTCCTGCTGCGGTGGCGCGTCGCGTGAGAATCGCCGATCGCGTCGCGAGCGTTGTCATTCGCCTGGGCGGTGTCTTCGTCATCATCGTTGTCGCCGCCATTTTCGTTTTTGTCGGACGGGAGGCGCTGCCCCTTTTCCGTTCCGCCCAGGTCGAGTTGCTCACGAATGCTCCGTTGCCAGCGGTCGGTTCAGAGATGATGCCGCGTCTGGTCGGCATCGATGAGTATGAAACCTACGCGTATCGGCTGAACTCGACGGGCACCGTTCAACTCACCCGCCTCGACACCTGGCAGCCGTGGACCAATCTGCCGGCGCTGTCCCTGCAGAAACATCCCGCATCGTCAGCGTATCGCAGTCCTTCTAAAGACCACCTCTATATCGGCACCGCTGACGGCTACGTGTTGCTCGCGCAAATCAAATTCAGTCCGCAATACACCGCGAATGGCCGCACCGTCGAAGCCCGATTCAGCGAGGACACATTGCTCAAGGTTTCGGACTCGGGCAGCCGCGTGACGCACATTTTTGGCCGGCACGACACCGGCGGCAAAGCGCACTTCGCCGCCCTTTGCGCCGATGGGAAACTGGTTGTTGGCTCTTACCTCGAAGGAGAGGACACCAAAATCAATACGCTGCCCGCCAAGTTCACGGTGCCTGTCACGGCGTTCGCGATCGATGGCGAGGGACGAAAGCTTTTGGTCGTCACCGACGACGGCAAACTGCATCACTGGTTTCTGGAGGACACTCTGGAAAAGCCGTTTGCGGTCTATGACGCGGGATCGCCCACACGAAAAATCACCGCGCTGGAATGGATCATCGGCAACAACGCGGCGCTGCTCGGCTTCTCGGATGGAACTATCGAGGAATGGTTTGGCGTGCGCGAAAAAGAGGACGACGTGTTGCGCCCGTACAAAAAGATTCGTTCTTTCGAGCCACTGCCCAAATCCGTCACCGCCATCGTTCCGTCCGGTCGGGATAAAGGTTTTCTCGCCGCCTCGGAAGATGGGACGGTGAAGCTCTACTTCACCACCTCCGAGCGCACGCTGGCGACGGTGAAGGCGGCGGAGCGTATCGAGGCGCTGTGCTATGCGCCGAAGCTCACGAGTTTCCTGGCCGTCACCCCCAGCCAGCGCGCCGGCCTTTGGACTGTGGACAATCCGCACCCGGAGATTTCGTTCAAGGCCTTGTTCGGCAAAGTCTGGTACGAAGGCTACGACGCGCCGGAATACAACTGGCAATCCACGGGCGGTAGCGACGACTTCGAATCCAAATTCAGCCTCGTGCCGTTGACCATCGGCACATTGAAAGGTGCATTCTACGGCCTGCTCTTCGCCATCCCGGTGGCAGTACTCGCCGCGATCTACACCTCGCAATTCATGAGCTACCGCCTGCGCGCGCTGGTGAAGCCATCCGTCGAAATCATGGCCGCGTTGCCCAGCGTGGTGATTGGTTTTCTCGCGGGACTTTGGCTCGCGCCGCTCATGGAACGCCACGTCATTTCCATCGGCTGCATGATCCTCATTGCGCCGGTGCTCATTCTCCTGGCAGTGAGCGCGTGGCACCACATGCCGACGCGCTGGCGCACACGGATCCCGCACGGCATGGAACTGACCGTGATTCTTCCGCTCCTTGTCGTCGCGTTCCTCGTCGCGATTCAACTCGGCCCGTGGCTGGAAGGGATCTTGTTCGGCGGTGATTTTCGCCAATGGGTTTTCAACGTGACCGGCCAGCAATTCGAGCAGCGCAACAGCATCGTCATCGGCTTCGCGATGGGGTTCGCGGTCATCCCGATCATCTACACGATTTCCGAGGACGCGCTGATGAACGTGCCGACGCATTTCATCTCCGGCTCGCTCGCGCTGGGCGCCAGCCGCTGGCAAACGGCGACACGCATCATCCTCCCCACGGCCAGCCCCGGGATTTTCTCCGCCGTGATGGTGGGCTTCGGCCGCGCCGTCGGTGAAACAATGATCGTCCTGATGGCCACGGGCAATACGCCGATCCTCAGCTTCAGTCCCTTCAACGGCATGCGCACTCTCTCCGCGAACATTGCGGTGGAAATTCCTGAAGCACCGGTGTCCGGCACGCTTTATCGCGTGCTGTTTCTGGCTGCGATTCTTCTGTTCGTTCTCACGTTCGCGGTGAACACCGTGGCGGAACTCATCCGCCAGCGGCTGCGCGAGAAATACAAGGCTGTCTAACATGGCCGCGACAAAACAAAAGAGCGTCCTCGACAAGACCTTCGCGCAAGGGGAGCACCTCATTTGGCTCACCGGCTCGGCGCTGGCGCTGTGTCTGCTCATGATTGCCGGGCTGATCGGGGTCGTGCTCTACAACGGGGTGGGTTACTTCTGGCCGCACGCGCTGACCCAGGCGGACGCGAAGGGCGACGGAAAAATTCTTGGGGTCGTCATCCGGACCGAGGATTTCCGCAAGTTCACCGGCACCAACAACACGCCGGTGAAGCTTACGCGCTCGCAATTCAAAGTGGGCAATCGCGATCTCGCCGGCGTGGACTTCCGTTGGATGGAACACCAGGACCTGACCAACTACACCAAGCCTGCTGAGGCCATCACGCTGGAACGCGAAGAGTACGGCGATTTCTACGGCTACTTAACGGCCATCAAAGAAGGCGACCAAATCGTAGCGACGAATACCGCAGCGTGGCCGCTGCTTCTGGAGAAACACCCTCTCGCCCGCGCCATGGCGAAGCAGCGGCTGCACATTCAGAAGCACGAAATCGGCGAAGTGAACTACGCGATGCAGGAGGCCACCGTCCGCATTCGCCGCGCGGAACGCCAGTTGCCGCCTGGCCCAAAACGCGACGCGGAGATCGCCGCCGCCAACGCCACCATCAATGAACAGCAGCAACTTTTTGAAACGCTCAAGGCCAAAGCCGCTGAGCTGGATCAGGAAGGCCAGCGCTTCCGTGCCTTGATGCGCACGGCAGACGGGAAGGAAAAAGAAATTCCGCTCGCCAACATCGTGCGCGCCTTCCAGCCCAACGCCATGAGCACCGGAGCGCAATGGAAACACTACTTCGCCAAAGTCTGGGAGTTTGCCACCGCCGAGCCGCGCGAGTCGAACACCGAGGGCGGCATCTTCCCCGCGATTTTCGGCACGGTGATGATGACGTTGCTAATGAGCATTGCTGTGGTGCCCTTCGGCGTGCTGGCCGCGTTTTATCTGCGCGAGTATGCGAAGCAGGGCTTGTTCGTGCGCGGCGTGCGCATCGCGGTCAACAATCTCGCGGGTGTGCCGAGCATCGTCTTCGGCGTGTTCGGTCTGGGATTCTTCGTTTACTTCGTGGGCGGCTCCATCGACCGCTTGTTCTATCCCGAACTGCTTCCGGCGCCGACGTATGGCACGGGCGGAATTCTTTGGGCATCGCTCACGCTCGCGTTGCTCACGGTGCCGGTGGTGATCGTCGCGACCGAAGAATCCATTGCCTCCGTGCCGCGCGGAGCGAAAGAAGGTTCGCTCGCGCTCGGCGCCTCCAAGTTTCAAACCATTTGCCGCGTTGTGCTGCCCGCGTCTGTGCCGGGAATTCTCACCGGACTGATCCTCGCGATGGCACGCGGCGCGGGCGAAGTCGCGCCACTGATGATCACCGGCGTGGTGAAACTCGCTCCCAACCTGCCCATCGACGGCCAGTTTCCGTTCATGCACTTCGATCGCAAGTTCATGCATCTCGGCTTTCACATTTACGACGTCGGCTTCCAGTCGCCCAACGTCGAGGCCGCCAAGCCGATGGTTTTCACGACGACGTTGCTCCTCTTGTTCGTAGTGATTGCCTTGAACCTCGCAGCGATTCTTATCCGCGACCGTTTGAGGAAAAAATATCGAACCGGAGCCTTTGCCTGATATGACGCACTCTGCTTCAACACCCAAAGCAATCGTGCCATCGCCCACGGACGCCGCGACGCTTGCCGAGAACGCGCAGCGCGCCAACGTCATCGAAGTCGATGATCTCTCGCTTTATTACGGGGCGGCTCGCGCTTTGAAGAATGTGAAGATCTCCATTCGCGAGAAGCTCGTGACCGCGTTCATCGGCCCGTCCGGCTGCGGCAAGTCCACGCTGCTGCGCTGCATCAACCGCATGAACGACTTGATCGAGAATGTGCGGACGGAAGGCCAACTGCGGATCGACGGGCACGATGTTTTCGGCCACGGCGTCGATGTCATCGAGTTGCGCAAGCGCGTGGGCATGGTGTTTCAGAAATCGAATCCCTTTCCCAAGTCCATTTACGAGAACATCGCCTACGGCCTGCGCGTGGCGGGCATCAAGAAGAAGGACGTGATTGACGAAGTGGTCGAGCAAAGCCTGCGAAGTGCCGCGTTGTGGGACGAGGTCAAGGATCGGATGCAGGAAAGCGCGATGGGTTTGTCCGGCGGGCAGCAGCAACGGCTGTGCATCGCTCGCGCCATCGCGATTCGCCCCGAGATCATTCTCATGGACGAACCGGCCTCAGCGCTTGACCCGATCGCGACGGCGAAGATTGAGGAGTTGATTCTGGAATTGAAGAAGGACTTCACCATCGTCATCGTTACGCACAACATGCAACAGGCCGCGCGCATTTCCGATTACACGGCGTTCTTCTACCTCGGAGAACTCGTGGAGTACGACGCCACCAACAAGATGTTCACCAACCCCGGGAAGCGGCAGACGGAAGATTACGTGACCGGACGTTTCGGCTGATCTACTGATTACTTTCACCATGATCACCCACCACGACCAGGAACTCACCGACCTCAAGCAACTGTTGCTCACGATGGCCGCGCACTCGCGCGATGCCGTGACGCGCGCCATCCAGGCGCTCACCGAGCGCGATGAGAATCTCGCCAAACGCGTGATCGCGGACGATACCATCGTGGATCAGCTCGAGATCAAAGTGGACGAGATGGCGGTGCTCCTTCTCGCCAAGGCCCCGCTCGCGAGCGACCTGCGCCTGATCACGATTGCGATGAAGGCCTCGCACGATCTCGAACGCGTCTGCGATGAAGCGACCACGATTTCCCGCCGCGCCATCGAGCTGAACACCGAGCCGCAGCTCAAGCCCTACGTGGATATTCCCAAGATGGCGCAGCTCGGCCTGCAAATGCTGGACGATGCGATTGACGCGTTCGTGCAGCGCAATCCTGACAAGGCTCGCAGCGTCATTGTACGGGACAAGGAAGTGGACGCCTTGAACAAGCAGCTTCACCGCGAACTCGCCAGCTACATGATCGAGCGCCCGTCAACGATTACGCGCGCGCTGAACCTGATGGTGATTTCCAAAAGCCTCGAGCGCATTGCCGACCACGCCACGAACATCGGGGAGGAAGTCGTTTACCTCTACGAAGGCCGCGACATCCGACACGGCGGGCAAAGCGCGTAGTTTCCTCGTCCCATTTTCGCCAGACGCCGGCGGCTCATTGCGGATTGGCACCTGCACTTTTCGGCTCTCGCGAAATATCCTTTTCGGAATCGTGACGAAGGAGTCATCGCGCGGACACAGAGCGCTCGCATGATCCTTCCAGCGTATGCGGAAACTTTTTGCAGCCACGGTCGGATTCATGGGAGCGCTCACGGTCACTCAGGCGCAACTCGCCATCACGGAAATCGTTTCGTCGAGTTCGACGAACCTCGGGACCACGTTCGTCGCGTCGAGGTCTGATTGGTGGGAGCTCAGCAACTTCGGCACGAACGCGATCGATCTCACGGGCTACAAATGGAATGACAACGCGGGCGGTTTGGCTTCGGGCACTGATTCGGTGACTTTCCAGGGGCTCACGATCCAACCCGGAGAATCGGTTCTTTTCGTTGAGACGGTCGCCGGCGTGATGACGACGGAGGCGCAGTTCCGCTCGTGGTGGGGACCAACTCTCGGAGCGAGCGTGCAGATTCGTTTTTACACCGGGAACGGACTTGGCTCCGGCGGCGATGGCGTTCGCGTGTGGGCGCCCACGGCCACCACTGATGCTGACGTGATCGACACGGTGGATTTCGGGACGGCCGTACGCGGGCAATCCTTCACTTACGACACAAACACGGGGTTATTCACGCTCTTCAGCACCAACAACATCAATGGCGCGTTCAAGGCGATCGAGACGGATGATGTCGGTTCACCGGGCGTGAACCAAGGACCGGTTCCTCTCGCGATTTCTCAACAGCCAACGAATCTCTTGGTGAATCCAGGCGACAACGCGACGTTCGCCGTGAGCGTGCGCGGGCTGCCGCGGCCGAAGTTCCAGTGGCTGTTCAACGGGACGAATATTTCCGGCGCGACGTTCACCTCATTCACCGTTACGAATGTGCAGACGAGCAAGACGGGAACTTACGAAGTCGTGGTGTTCAACGGATTCCAAACGCGGACAAGCTCAGTCGCGAGCCTCGCATTGAATGCCGCCCCCGAGCCGCCGAGCGTGCAAGCGCCGCCCGCGGACCAAACGATCTACGAGAACCAGAACGCGACCTTTGTGATCGTGGCGTCCGGCGCTCCGCAGCCGAGCTATGAATGGCGGTTGAACGGCTCGACGATCGGCGGAGCCACGAGCCCTTCGTACACAATTCAGATCGCATCGCTCGGCACGAATGTGTACTCGGTGGTCGTGAGCAACTCCCTCGGCGTGCTGACGAACGCGGCGACGCTCATCGTCACGCCGCGGCCGAATCTGGTCATCACGGAAGTGGAATCATCGGAATCCACGAACGGCGTGACATCGGGTCACAACGATTGGTGGGAGTTGAGCAACCTCGGCACGTTCGCCGTGGATTTGTTCGGCTACAAGTTCGACGACAATTCCCTGATACGGGCCGCTGCTTTCACGGTCACAAATCACATCCTCATCGCGCCGGGAGAATCGATCGTGTTTGTGGAGAGCATGTCGCCAGGTTCGTTCCGTCGCTGGTGGGGTGGTGTGAACCTTCGGACGAACTTGCAGATCGTTCGTTACGAAGGCGCGAACCTGGGGCTGAGCAGCGTGGGCGATGCCGTGGTGCTTTGGAATCCGGGCGCAGTTGACGACAACGATTTCATTGCAGGAGTGCCACTCGCCGCGGCGACTGCTGGCGTCACGTTCGGTTACAATCCGGACACCCAAAGCTTTGGCGATAACAGCGTGCTCGGCGATTTCGGCGCGTTCCGCTCCGTCGAAAGTGACGACATCGGTTCCCCTGGCTATCTGCGCACACCGCCCGAGCCGCGCATCCTGAGTTTCACGCGCGGGCCAACTGATTATGAACTCACATGGTACGGGTTGAGCAACCGCACATTCGCGGTGGAGTTCAAGGACGCGTTGACCAATGCCACATGGTCGCCCCTCACCACGATTCAATCCACCGGCCCAGTGACGACGGTCACGATCAATCCGGGCACGAGCGCCACCGGTCGGAGATTTCTGCACTTGTCATTGGTGCCATGAAGAAAGTTCGGACCAACTGCACACGCGGGTTCACGCTCATCGAACTGTTGGTCGTCATCGCCATCATCGCGATCCTGGCGTCCTTGCTTTTGCCGGCGCTCGCGAAAGCGAAATCCAAAGCGAAGGCCACGCAGTGCATGAGCAACTTTAAACAGTGGGGCTTGGCGCTGACGATGTATTACGACGCCAACGATGATTATCTGCCGCAGGAAGATTCCAGCGGGGCGAATTGGGCGCAGGTGAAAAGCGCCGCGTACGCGGAAAAGTGGTACAACACCGTGCCTTCTGTGATAAGCCAGAGAACTGTCGCCACGTTCGCCAACACCGGATTGCTGGGATTCTACGAGCCTTCGAGTTTGTTCCACTGTCCGTCGGCGAAGTTCCCCGCCAATTTGTCGTCGCCGCTTGGGAATGTGCAGTTCTCAATGGCGAGCAACTCGAAGCTGAATTCTTCGTCAGCCTTATCGACAATCCGTGTGGCGAGCATCCAGCGTCCGTCAGATACAGTGATCTTTCTTGAGAACCGCCTCACATCGGAAACTGGTGTTGCCCCGACGCCACCGGCCACAACGTCATCGCTGGGACAGTCGAGCAGCTTTGCCAGTCGCTGGGTCGCGCGCCACGACCGGCGGGGAAATCTGGCCTTCGTCGATGGTCACGCTGGCACGTTCCGGATTAACGATGTGATCGAAACCACTCCAGGCGCCAATTTCGGCAAAGCAAAGTTTCCGCAGAAAGACATTGTGTGGACTGCCGATCCGAGCGCGGATCCGAACCTGTGATCTCCAACGGAGATTAAGCGGATGATTTAGATTATGAGTCACGCGCGTCGTGATGTTGCGAGTGTCTCTTCATCGTAATCCTGTTCTTAACTTCCTGGTCAAGTCGCTGAAAGAATCGTGAAGCTTAGTGCATCTCGACATCGCACGTGCCGATGCCGCTGCGGAAGAAATTGAACTGCACGTTCGGATGATCAGCGAGCAACGACATCGGCACGGCGGAGTCGGGGAGATGCTTCGCAATCATCAACGTCGTGAGGCGCTGACCGAATGGGTTGTCGTGTTTGCCAGCGTGCCAGATGGAAACTTTTTCCGCCTTCCATGTCTCGACTGGGCCAACGGTCATCGCCTGTGTCGGGACCATGATGATGTTCCCGCCGCCTGAAGTACGCGCGTTTTGCGCAATGGTGATCGGGTGCAAGTCCACTACGCGTGTCGGCAGCGCGCGATACTCGGCGGGCGAGGGTGGGGCGTCTTTGTATTTGCCTTCACGCCTGGGCGGATCGTTGAAAGCCCAGTGCTTGATGTCACCCTGGCCGCCTTGCATCACGGCGCAGCGAGCATTTTCCCAACTTTTTCGGTAGGCCGCGGTGTCTGCTTTTGGAAAGTGCAGGTGCGCATCCGGTATTTTCAACTCGGGATGGATACGATCGAAGCACAGCTCACGATCCGCCTTCTCGAACGAAAGTGGATGCGTCGGTGAAACTTCCTTCCCATCGATCACCCATTCGTCCATGCCCCAGAAGTGCGCGTGTTTCAGTGACAGACCGAGTTCATTCACGAGCCGCGCGACGAGAGGCAACTGCTCGGTCGGCCCAATCGGCCCGCAAATGCCGACGGGATTGTCTGCCGTGGCCTGCTTCCACGCCGTGATGTATTCGAGGGCCTCAGCCAGATAGAAATCCTCGAGCGTCTCGTAAAACACGACGCGAAATCCCGGACGCGAAAGTCGAAGCATCTGCTCCGGCGTGAGCCGTGCGGCGTCTTCGATCAATTCGCGATCCAGCGTGGTGTAATCCCACCAGTCGGGAGCAATGGAACTCAGTTTGCGAGGCATAGATGAATCTCACTCCACGACAATTCTATAGAAGCGTTGGTCGGGGCTGGTGGTGTTGTTGGTGATGGAGAGCGTGCCGCCGGTGGCGGTGTTGGTTTGCAGGGGAAGCCATTGGGCGGCGCCGAGGTCGTCTTTGTATTGGATGCGGTAGCTCTGGTTGGAGCGCGTGCCCCAGGTCAGCTCCAAGGTCGCGCCGTTGCGGGTCACGCCGGTGAAACGCGGCGCGGTGAGCACGTCGATGGTGATCGGTTCGGTGGCGCCCAGCGGCGGCGTGCCGTTGTCGGTGACGCGCACGGTGAGCGGGAAAGTGCCGAGTGTGTTGGGTGTCCAGGTGAACGCGCCGGAGCCGCTGATGCCGGCGCTGGCGGGCGCGCCGGGATCAAGCGTGAAGGTGAGAACTTGCGGCGGCGCGTCGGTGTCGATGGCGCTGGCGTTGAAGGTCAGCGTGTTGCCGAGGTAAACGAATTTGTTGCCGATGGGCGTCAATGTCGGCGCGGTGTTCGGGGTGCCATTCACGAAGTTG
>JBBRBM010000031.1:0-40065 GCA_038205745.1 Verrucomicrobiota bacterium
GGATTTTAGGATAGGCTCTCTTCACTCGAAATGGTCTTTGGTTGGTTGTCGTTGGGTCTCGTAAACACAACTTCACCCCATGTTTAAGGTCATTTCGAGCTTTTTCGCTTCAACTCACATAATAATCACGCTTGGGTGAGGACGAGGCGGTCGCTGCTGCGATGGAAAAGGTGTACGGCCCCGGCTCCGGCGAGTGCTACGTCGAAATGCTTAGGGATCGCGAGGCACAACAGGTTCCGCCTCTCAGTCCGGGAACCAGGCGCGCCATTGAGCGGCTGCTGACGGAGCGCGAGCTTTGGCTCGAAGTTGGGAACGTGGCGTGGCGACGCTTCGCGGCCCATGCGCATCATGGCAGGGTTTCCTTGCACCACATCGCGCGGCTGTGCGAAGTCGCAAGCCAGCTCGGCCGATGCGCCGCCGGCCTGCCGCTCACCACCAGGACGAAACCACCCGGTCCTTGCTCCACTCCGGACCCGTACCTGAGCTTCGATGAATGCATGCGCAAAGCGTACGGGGAAAATCAGAACCCATCGCCCACATGCGACACAACTCATGAAACTTGAATTGCAACATGAACCCTTCGCCGACTCCGCTCGATGCTTCTGCGTCTCAGTGGCAAAACCTTCCGCAAAAGTTGACCGTCTGAAAAACGTTTCCCGGTCAGAAATGGTCAAGTTTCCGGATCAAAGATCCATTTTGTCGTGCGCCGGAACGCGCACTTTCCCGTCACCTCGGGAGCCGTGCTCACCGAGCCATTTCTGACGCTTTGTTTCGGTTCTTTCGGAAATCGTTCAGAAAGCATCGAAAGGTTTCGCGGGCTGTAACCTTTGCTCGCAGCGCCCAGTCTGTCTCCCGCAATCGATGCCCGTCGGGAACCAAAACTGCACCGTTACTGCACCAAACACAGGGGGGGCAGTTTCAGTCGCCCGGCTGCCGCAAACGCTTCTCCCTATTGTTCCGCCCGCCAATTTCGATAAACCTTGGTATTGCCAAATGTTTCGCGATCGCCTCGTCAAGGTCTGCACTGTCGCGGCAATCATCTTCGCATGCGCGAGCATTCACTGAACGTGGTTTATCACAAAAATTGTGAACAACCTGTGAACAACCGGCATTCTCAGGAAACTGGGCTTTTCAGGCCGTTTCTGATACGGTTTGACTTGAAGTTTCAGTGCGCAGCCGATCGGTTCCTCAAGTTGATTGAGCTGTGTGAATAACTTCCCACTATATGTGGTGGGTTTCGACTTTACACCGCGGGAACAAACACTATTTGTAGGAACCGCCATGTATCTCAAGAATCTCACGATGTTCGGCTTCAAGTCTTTTGCCGATAAGACGTCGCTGAACTTCCAACCGGGGGTCGCTGCCATCGTCGGCCCCAATGGGTGTGGTAAGTCCAATGTGTCGGACGCTATCCGTTGGGTTTTGGGCGAGCAATCGGCCAAAGCGCTGCGCGGCGGCGAAATGGCCGATGTCATTTTCAACGGCACCGACGGACGCAAGCCGCTCGGCATGGCCGAAGTGTCGCTGACCATCGGTGGCGTGGACGGGGAGCATCTCAAAGCCGCCGGTGTCGAAATCGCTTACAACGAATTGACGATCACGCGCCGCGTCTTCCGCGATGGCGGTTCGGAGTATTTCATCAACAAGACGCCGTGCCGGTTGAAGGACATCCAGCAGGTCTTCATGGGCACGGGCATGGGCAAGACGAGCTACTCGATCATGGCCCAGGGCAACATCACGCAGATTCTCTCCAGCAAGCCCGACGATCGGCGATTGGTTTTCGAAGAAGCCGCAGGCATCACGAAGTTCAAGTCGCAGAAAAAAGAGGCGCTGCGGAAGCTCGAGGCGACGGAACAAAATCTTCTGCGCATCCAGGACACGATCCGCGAAGTGAAACGCCAGATCGGTTCGCTGCAACGGCAGGCCGGCAAGGCTCGTCGCTACAAGCAAGTCGCCGAGGAGTTGAAGCATCTCGAAACGCAACTCGCGCGGCATCAGTTCGATGTGCTTCAAACCGAGATCGCCGAGCGGACCACGACGGCGGAGAAATTGCGCGTCGAGATGGAAGTGTGCAGCGAGAGTTTATTGCGCGCGGAGGATGAAATTCTTCAACTGCGTTCACGCCTCTCCGAACTCGAAGAGCGGATCGCCGCGTCGCAGCAAAAAGGAATGGAACTCAAGGGCGAAGCCGATCGCCATGAGAGCCGGATTCATTTCAATGAAGAGCGCTTGCGCGAGTTGGAACAACAAAACGGTCGCGCGCTACACGAGATCACCGAAGCGGAAGAGCGCGTGAATATCGCGCAGGAGGAACTCGCGATCATCACCGAGAAGCTTGCTGCATCGCAGTCGGCGCTCGAAGAACATCGGCGCACATTGGAGTCCAAGCGTGAAGCGCTACAAGCCGTCGAGCGTGAGCTGATCCAGAAGCAGGAAGATCTGCGCAAGGTGCAGTCGGAGACGTTCGCTGCGGCGCAACAACTCACCCGCGTTCGCAACGAGATCAATGCGCTCGACCTGCAGAAGCAGGGCAATGTGGTTCGTCTCGAAAAACTTTCGGCGGAGAAAATTCAGCTCGAGGAAGAACGCGTCCGGCTTGAAGCGCGGCTTGGCGAGTTCGCCGCCGACGTTGAAGCACAGAAAGTAAACGTGCAAACCAGTCGCGGCACGGTCGCGGAGCGTCAGCAACGCCTGCGCGAGATTCAGCAGGAGTTGAATGTCGTTGGGCAGGAGTTGGATGGATTGCTTCACCAGCAGTCGGAGAAACGTTCGCGCCTGAACGTGTTGGAGCAGCTTCAGGAATCTCACGAAGGTTTCAGCGCGGGCACTCTGGCGGCTTTGAAGCAGTCGCAGTCGGTGCTGGGTTCGCTCGCGGATAAGATTCGCGTTCCGGATCAATACGTCACCGCCGTCGAAGCAGCACTCGGTCACAACTTGCAACTGGTCATCACCGAGCAACCCGACGCGGCGCAGCAGATTCTCGCGGAGTTGGCCGTAGGCAAGAAGGGCAGGGCGAGCATCGCGGCGCTGACGCTCAAGTGTGCCCCCGGCATCCTGCCGGGTTCCGGCGCGGAAGGATCAAGCGACTCCTCCAATTCTCACAATGCGGGAACCCGGCAAGATGCCGGGGGCACGTCATCTGGCTTTCCCGCTGCGACGGTTGTCGATGCCGACGTGACGGTTCAGCCGCTCGTGCTGGGATTGCTCGGGCACACGGTTATCGTTCCTGACTTGATCGCGGCGACCGAAGCGTTGCGCGCGACCGGCGGGCGCTTCGACTTCGTGACGTTGACAGGTGAATTGCTGAATCGTCACGGCATCTACACGGGCGGTTACATGAATGGCAGCGGTGATGGCAAGGCGCCGTCATCGATCCTCGGCCGCAAGAACCAGATCGCTGAATTGCAGGTGCTGATCGCGCGGTTGCTGGAGCAATCAAACGAAGTGAGCCGGCGTAAGGGCGCGTTGCAGAGCGAGCAGACCGCGTTGCAGGCGAGCTTGCAGGAGGCGCAGACCGAATTGCGCGCGCAGGAAGTCGCCATCGCGACGCATGAGGGAGAATTCAAGGCGCTACAGAATTCGCAGCGCGTGCTGCATCAGAAGATCGACACCGTTGTTTACGAAGTGCAGGCGCTTCAGGAACAGGAGCAGGAGGGCTTGCAGAAGCGGGCCGGGTTGGCCGCGCAGATTGGCGAATTCGAAGAGCGCGAAAACTCTTTACAGCAACGCGTGGTGGAACTGAACACGACCATCGATTTATTGCGACAGCATCGTGACGAAGCGAATCAGTTCCTGACCGAAGCCAAAGTGACGCTCGCTACCGAGGAGCAGCTTTGCGCGTCGTTCGCGCGGCAGCGGATTCCGTTGGAGCAGCGCATCCGCGAGCTTACCGCACTGGCGCAGCAACGTCGGAACGAGATTGCCGGATTCGTGAACCGCAAGGAACAGGCTGAGCGTGAGATCGATAATTCGCGCCGCGAAATCGAGCGCTTGCAGCACGAGCGTGACATCGTGAGTGCGCAGATGGCGGAGCTGGTATCGCAAAAGGAAGCGATTGATTCCGATGTCTCTGCACGCGAGGAAAACCTGCGCGGACAACGCGGACGACTTACTTCGTTGCAGCAGCAACGCGGCTCGGTCGATGTCGAGTTGGCGCAGAAGAACATGAGCGTACAGAATCTGCGCGAACGCATTCAGCAAAAGTATCAGCTCAACATCGACGAAGTCCGCAGCGAGTGCATCACGATCACTTATGCGGAAGAAGGTCAGCCGAAAGTGCAGACGCTGACGCCCGAGGAGATGGCGGCAAGCGGTGCGGGCACGGATTGGAACGCGATCGGTGATCAAGTCTCAGCGCTGCAGAAGCGTCTCGATGAAATCGGCCCGGTGAATCTTGTGGCGATTGAAGAATACGAAGAGACCGAGCAGCGCCATACGTTCCTCAGCACGCAGTACGAGGATCTCGTCAAAGCGAAGGCCGAACTGGCTGATGTGATCAATCGCATCAACACGCAGACGAAGGAAATGTTCATGCAGACCTTCCTGCAAATCCGCGACAACTTCCGCAACTTGTTCGTTGAGATATTCGGCGGCGGCAAAGCGGATTTGATCCTCACGGACGAAAACGATGTGCTCGAATCCGGCATCGACATCGTGGCTCGCCCGCCGGGAAAACAGTTGCAGAGCATCTCGCTGCTCTCCGGCGGTGAGCAGACGATGACGGCTGTCGCGCTGCTGTTCTCAATCTATCAGGTGAAACCGAGTCCGTTTTGCGTGCTCGACGAGTTGGACGCGCCGCTCGATGAGTCGAACATCAATCGCTTCATCCGCGTGTTGCAACGATTCCTGGAACACTCGCAGTTTGTGATCATCACGCACAACAAGCGCACCATCGGCATGGCGGACGTGCTTTATGGGGTGACGATGCAGGAGCATGGCATCAGCAAGATCGTGAGCGTGAAGTTCCACAAGTCGGCCGATCAACCGAGCAATCTCGCGACCTCCACGGAGACGTCTCGCGCACTCGTACCGCCGCCATCTGGGCCGACGGTGGATGAAATGGAAGATGCGCCCCACACGCGGGAAGAAACGATGGAAGTTACGCCGTCGAATTAGCGGCAGTCCGTTTATAGCTTGCGACGCGTTTTTGCGCTCTGATACAAGAAGCTCCCTGACCTATGGCAGCAATCGGCCGATTCCAGAAGGGTGACGATATTTTCTACGCCAAATGCGTGGACGGCGCGCTGTACCGACTTAACGGCGACGTATTTGGCTCACCGTCTTTCGACAAAAAGCCGACACCATCGAAGGGGTTGCGAACGCTGACTCCCGTTAATCCGACCAAGATCATTGCGGTCGGATTGAATTACGCCGATCACGCGCGCGAGTCCGGCAAGCCCGTGCCGAAGGAACCGCTGTTTTGGTTCAAGGCAACGACGTCGCTGATTCCCGACGGAGCGAAGATCGAAGTTCCATTTCCGAAGCATCGCACTGACTTTGAGGCGGAGTTGGCGATTGTGATTGGCCGCCGGGTTCGAAACGTCGCGCCCGCCGCCGCGGCGCGCTATATTTTGGGCTACACCACCGCGCAGGACATCAGCGACCGCACGATCCAGAATTCGGAGAGCCAATGGTGCCGGTGCAAATCGTTCGACACGTTCACGCCGCTGGGACCCTACGTGGAAACGAAGATCGATCCGCATGATCTCACGATCCAACTTTTCCAGAACGGGCAGCTTCGACAGAACTCCAACACGAGCCAGTTGATCTTCAATTGCTACCAACTCGTCAGCTTCATTTCGACGAACATGACGTTGCAGCCCGGGGACGTGATCCTCACCGGCACGCCCAGCGGCGTGGGGCCGATCGAATCCGGCGATCGGCTGGAAGTGCGGATTCAGGGATTGGCTCCGCTGGTAAACACGGTGAAATAGTTTTTGTTGCCACAGAGGCACTGAGACGCAGAGAAGAATTACTCTGTATCTCGACGACTCTGTGGCAAAATATTTTTATGCGCTGGTCACAAGCCTTCATTCCCACACTGAAAGAAACTCCCGCAGAAGCGGAGATCACATCGCACAAGTTGCTGTTGCGCGCCGGCCTCATCCGCAAACTCGCGGGCGGGCTTTACACGTTTCTGCCGCTTGGATTGCGCGTGCTTCACAAAGTCGAACGCATCGTGCGCGAAGAGATGGATCGCGCGGGCGCGCTCGAAGTACTCATGCCTGCGCTCCAGCCTCCAGAAATCTGGAAACAGTCCGGGCGTTACGAAACTGCGGCGGAAGTTCTCTTCAAGGTCCGCGATCGCGCGAAGAAGGAATGGGTGATGAGCCCCACCGCCGAGGAAGTCATCACGACCCTTGCCGCGGGAGAGATCAATTCATATCGCCAGATGCCGGTGAATTTTTATCAGGTAAGCGTGAAATTCCGTGATGAGATTCGCCCGCGCTTCGGCCTGATGCGCGCGAAGGAATTCATCATGAAGGATGCCTACAGTTTCGACGCGAGCGATGAAGGGGCAATGGCGAGCTACAAAAAGATGTACGACGCCTACAAGCGCATCTTCGATCGCTGCGGTTTGCAGAGCTTTCCAGTGGAGGCGGACACCGGCGTCATCGGTGGCAATTACTCGCATGAGTTCATGGTCCCCGCCGACACCGGCGAGAACGAAGTCGTCTATTGCGAGGCCTGCGGATACGCGGCGAACATCGAGAAGGCCACCAGTGGCATTCCCAGGACCGCGGCTCGCGAACTTGGCGCGACCCCGGAAAAGTTTCCCACGCCGGGTGTTGTCACCATCGAGGCATTGAGCAAGGCGCCCTACAGTGTTTCCGCGAACCGCCAGATCAAGACGCTTGTCTTCATTGCCGACAGCAAACCGATTCTCGTCCTGATTCGCGGTGACGATCAGTTGAATGAAACCAAACTCATGGCACGAACCGGCGCGACGCAGGTGCGCCCGGCGGATGTGAAAAATCCTGCTGATCTGGTTCACTTCACGAGTCTGGGTGCCATGCCCGGCTCGCTGGGCGCGGTCGTCAATGTGCCCGCTGATTGGGAAGTGCTCGCCGACGAGCGACTGCGCGGGGCCAACGAAATGACGACAGGCGCGAACGAAGACGGCTTTCATTTCCGCAATGTCTCAATCGAACGCGACATCAAGGTGACCAAGTGGTGTGACCTGCGCACCGTCGCGGCGGGCGAACCCTGCGCCAAGTGCGCGAAGCCGCTGAAGATTCGGCGCGCCATCGAAGTGGGGCACGTCTTCAAACTCGGTACGAAGTACAGCGAAAAGCTGAACGCCACGTTTCTTGCGGAGGATGGTTCGCGCCAGGTTTCCCACATGGGTTGTTACGGCATCGGCGTCACGCGAACGATGCAGGCAATCATTGAGCAGTCGAACGACAAGGATGGCATCATCTGGCCGAAGTCTGTGGCGCCGTACGTCGTGTGCATCACGCCGCTCGGCGTCGTGCCCGACAGCGAAGTGATGAAGACGGCGGAGCAGATCTATTCCGAACTGAGTGCTGCCGGTGTGGATGTGATCATCGACGATCGGGATGATCGTCCAGGGGTGAAGTTCAAGGACGCTGATCTGGTTGGTTTCCCGATTCGCGTCGGCATCGGTGAGAAGTCACTCGCGAATGGTCAAGTGGAAATCAAGCTTCGCGGTGGCGTTTTGACCCTTATAAATAAAGAGGAAGCCGTCGCCCGCGTGTTGGAACTGACGCGCGCTTAAGCAGCGTCGAGGCACGCCCGCACGATGCGCGCGAGCACTTCCGGCGGGTAAGGTTTTTGCAGGAAGTTCGTGGGCGCCAGGTGGGCGTCGAGAATGTCCGGGCTGTAGCCTGTGGTGTAGATCACTTTCAGGCCAGGCTTGGTTCGCTGCAATTCCGCCGCGAGATCACGGCCATTCATGCCGCCGGGCAGGACCATGTCGGTGAGAAGCAAATCGATGTTCTCCTGATGTTCGTTCCAGACGGAGAAAGCTTCGGCTGATTCGCCGGCTTCAAGCACCGTGTAACCCGCACTCGAAAGAACCGCCTGCGCCAGTTCGCGCAAAAGAGGTTCATCTTCCACCAGCAGGATCGTCTCGCTGCCGCCCGCAGGCATGGTGGTGGACGTCATCGGCTCCGCGATCGTGACTTCTGGTTGTTCGTCGCACGCAGGAAACAGGATTGAGAATGTGGTGCCGCGGCCCACTTCGCTGTCGGCTTCGATGATGCCGCTGTGTTGCTTCACGATGCCGAACACCGTGGCCAGGCCGAGACCGGTGCCTTTGCCCACTTCCTTCGTCGTAAAGAAGGGCTCAAAAATTCGTGCCTTCACTGACTCACTCATCCCGCAGCCGGTGTCCTGCACGCGAATACGGACAAACACTCGCTCACTGTCATGCGAGTCCGGGACCGTCACTTGATCCGTCGTGATGAGGAGTTGTCCACCTTGCGGCATTGCGTCGCGCGCGTTCACCGCGAGGTTCAGGAGAATCTGCTCGAGCATCGAAGGGTCTGCTTCGATGGCAGGGAGCGTCGAAGGGTTGTGAACCGTGAGCACGATGTCTTCGCCGATCAATCGCTGGAGCATCCGCGATATTCCGCTCGCCACTGCACGCACGTCGATGATGCGTGGCTGAATGACCTGCCGCCGGCTGAATGCCAGCAACTGCCGCGTGAACGCAGCGGCGCGCTCTGTCGTGTCGAACAGTTGTTGCAACGTCTCGACCTGATCCTCCGTGTGCTCCAGCTTGCGCACGAGCCCCTGCATGATCGTAAGTATGTTGTTGAAGTCATGCGCGACGCCGGCGGCAAGCTGACCAATGGCTTCCATCTTCTGCGACTGACGCAACTGGGCTTCGAGATTCAGTTTCTCCGTCACGTCCACCGCGTAGGCGTGAACACGCTGAATCGCTGGAATGGGAAAATACGACCACGACAGCGTGCGCCCGTTCACCGCGACCTGAACATCGAGCACGTTCATTTCGCTGCGCAAACAATTCTGGACCGACTCAGAAAAGTTTTCCGGCAACAGATCCGTCGCGCGGGCTTTGACCAGCGAGACCATCAGCGAGCGCGTGGCGTCGTTGTAGTACGTCATCTCCCCATCGACGTTGAACTCAAGCACCGGATTGGGATTCTGCTGCACGAAGGCGGCGAGCTTGGCGTTTTCCGCTTCTGTGGCACGGCGCTGATCGGCGGCACCGATGATGTTCGCGACAGATTGAAGGAAATGAAAATCGTCTTCGCCGAAGGTACGGACGCGTTTGCAGTGCGCCTGCAGAATTCCCCACGGCCCACTTGATCCTTGGATGACGAGGCTGATCCCGCTTAGAGCCTGCACTTCACTGAGATAAGGCGGCACTTCGAACTGCGTGATCTTCCGCAGGTCGCGCACGATCACTGGCTCGGCCGAGTTCAGAACGAATCGTCCCATCGAACCATCCTCCGCGGGAACCAGGTTGTGGAGGCATTCATCGGGCAAGCCTGAGATGGCGATGGCACGAAGGGAATTTCCGTCCGGCTCCAACTGATGAATCGAAGCGAACTCGATGGACAACGTCTGCGTCACAAACATCGCGGCGTGTTCGAGCAACGTGCCCATCTCGATGCCCGTGAGCGCTTCCTGCCCGAGCGCGGACACCGCAGCCTGCTGATGCGCGCGATTGAGCAGAGCGATCTGGTATCGGCTGGAAGGAGTCTGGTCCGCAGCGGGCGCATGAAGCGCACGCGCGGGCGCTCGATTTCGTTTACGCCACGGCCACATTAGTTTTTATCTTTCAGCGGCTGTCTTGGTCCGGGACTGAAGCGTCAAATTGTTCGATCGGAATCAGTGGGGAACATCTCCATGCTTTCGCCATGCGTCGGCGAATGCTTAATTCCCCGCGATGTTTGACCTGCTCAGCACAGATCCACACTCGAAGGCACGCCTCGGCAAGCTCCGCACCACGCGCGGCGTGATCGACACTCCCGCGTTTATGCCCGTTGGCACGCAGGCCAGCGTGAAGGCGCTTGATCCGCGCGAACTGGACGAGATGGGAACGCAGATCATCCTCGGCAACACGTATCACCTTTCGATACGACCGGGGCTGGAGATCATCGGGGCGGCGGGTGGGCTGCACAAATTCATGAACTGGACGAAGCCAATCCTGACGGACAGCGGCGGCTTCCAGGTGTTCAGTCTCGCCAAGATTCGGAAGATCAAGACGCACGGCGTGGAGTTCCGCTCCCATCTCGATGGATCACTGCTGTTCCTCGGACCGAAGGAATCAATGCACATCCAACGCGTGCTTGGCTCGGACATCGCAATGGTCTTCGACGATTGCCCGCCACATGGCGCGACAGCGAGCGATGTGAAAGCGGCTGTCGAGCGGACGCTTCGCTGGGCAAAAGAGTGTGGCGAGCAACCACGTGCTGAAGGGCAATTCGTCTTCGGCATCGTCCAGGGCGCGAGCGACGCGAAGTTGCGGGAACATTGCGCCAAGGAACTCGTGGCGATGGAGTTCGATGGCTACGCGATCGGCGGCGTCAGCGTCGGCGAACCCGAACCTGAGATGATGCGAGCCGTCGAATTTACTGAGCCCCACTTGCCGACACACAAGGCGCGCTACGCGATGGGACTCGGCACGCCAGCGCAGCTTGTCGAACTCGTCGCGCGCGGTGTGGACATGTTCGATTGCGTTCTCCCAACCCGTGTTGCTCGCAATGGCACCGCTTTCACGAAGAAGGGAACGATCAGCATCAAAGGGGGTTCATACAAAGCCGACTTCACGCCGATCGAAGCGGATTGCGAATGCTTCGCGTGCCAGCGATTCACCCGCGCCTACATCCGGCATCTGCTCAACGTGAACGAGATTCTCGGCCTGCGCATGGTGAGCGTTCACAACTCGCACATGTTCATGAAGCTGATGTCCGACATGCGCGCGCATCTGGCGGCGGGCACCTTCGCTGAGTTCCGTCGCGAGTTCATCGCCAACTACCGGCCCACAGAAAAGGTGTTGCTCGCCCGCCAGATGCACGCCGCAGCGACGCAGGATCGATGATCACTGCGGGTCGTCGCCGGGCGATTCAGCTTCGGGAACTTCTTCCTCGATCTCGGCTGTCACCGGTTGCAACTGCGCAATGATTCGCGGTGACGGCAACGGTCGGCCGTCAACATCGAGGCGTGGAAACCAGCGCCATTCGTCAGCGGCGTTACCGAGTTCTGTTTTGCGACAACGCCGCACGAGCAACTTGTAGAAGACATCGGCGGCGTTGAGATCCTGCACCCAACGTCCCGCCCAATAAAGAGCGCGAGCCGTGCGGTCATCGTTGTTCGGAAGGAGCTTTGCCGCTTCATACGCCAGCGCTGCAGCGTGGCCGCGGTAATGCCACCGATGGACCGGTTCAACGCTGTGTGATTGCGCGCGCCGCAACTCATCCGGCGACGCGCCTGTCACTGCGTTGGTGGAGAACGATTCGCGGTCATCACGGGTGGGACCATATTCGTGGTTGCCCGCCCACACCGTGAAGTCGGGCGCGCCTTCGGTGCCCATCAACTCCATGCCGTTGGTGCGCACGATCCAGGCGGCGGCGTAGTAATGGGTGGCGCGTTGTTCCTTGGGTTGCGCATCATCTTCCGCGATGACCAGCGCGGCGGTGAGTTGATCAAAGCTCGCGAGCCATTCTTCGGGAAAGTAAACGCGCGCGTCATTCCTGCGTTCATTGCGGACCAAGCGGCGAGCAAGCAAGTAACGGATGTTTTTCGAAAGCGTGCTCGGACGTAACTCAGTGGGCATCTGCTGGTCGTCTTCAGAATCTGTGGCGACTTCGGGCCAGTTGAAATCCACGTAGCTCTTGAGATCGTCCACGCTCAGCACACGCTCAGCGACGTACGCCACATCGCTCCAGAAGCCCGCACGCAACAATGCATCCAAAGCTTGCGTGTATTCGTGTCGATGCAGCCGAAGCACGCCAAGCTCACCAAGTAACTGCCGTCCGGCGGTGAGTGCCTCGTCATCGCCATTCGGCACGTACAGGTTTTCGCTCAAGGATTTGTTCGCTGCATTCGTCGGCTCCACGAGCGGAAAAGACCGGGTGATTTTCGCCAGGAGTTTCGCCGCCTCATTTGCTTTGCCGGCGCGAAGCAGCAGCTTGGCTTGCAACCATTGCGATACCGGCGAACTCGGCGCGCGCTTCACCCATCGCTGCGCCGCATCGAAGCGACCGGCCTGGTAATTCGCCAGCGCGAGTTGCTCTGCGAGATCGACGTCGGACACGCTGGCGCGTTCGATGGCGTTGAGCCAGAGCATGGCGTGTTCGGCGGAATCATCGTTGCGCCAATAATCCGACGAGTGGGAAACTAGCAGGGCGCTGATCACCGCTTGAGCGTTGCGGTTCGTCGCGAGACTTTGCAGGACTTTCGGCCCAGCCTGTATCGCTCGTTCCGCCGTAAAGCGCAGCGAGGCATACGCCGAGTTATCGCCGCTCGCGAGTTGCTCAAGATACATGTCGATGGCTCGATCAAATCTGGATTTCTTCAAATGCACGCGCGCTTCCCACCCGATGCTCGAAGCAGCGAGGCCGAGTGAATCCGCGAAACCGTCCTTCGACAAGGCACGCGTCATGCCGAAGAACGTGGCTGCTTTCCCGGCATCCTCGTCCTCCCAACTGCGCGCGAGCATGAATGCGGCCCATGTGGATTTGTAGCGTCGCTCCGTGTCAGGACGCGCGAGCAACGCAGTCCACGCGGTTCGCGCTCCGTTCGTGTCGCTTTGGTGCCACGCGATGGCGCCGCGAAAGTAGTCGGCGAACTCGTCCGGCAAACCTTCGGGCACGCTCACGTTCGGAAAGACGGGAGTGGGAAGCTCCTGGCCCTCGCCCGTCGCCCACGTCCATTTGGGACTCGATTCGCGTTCGGCTTTGAATTTGATGAGCTTCTCGCGCTCGACTGCGTAAGCATCGACGATGCGCGCGATGTCATTCGTTCCATCACCGCGCTTCAACAAGGCTGCGCGCAGATCCACCGCGTCGGCATCCCGCGTGGCTTCATGCAGTTCGTTCGTCGCTTCGACAAACGCGTGCGCGGGTTTCGGCAACTTCAGCCGCGCCTGCGCACGTGCGAGTTCCGCATAGAACCGCGCGACGGGAGCGGTCAGCACTGGCTCGTCTCCGTTCACGAGCATCATGTTGGGGAAGAAAGGGCCACACGCCGGCGCGCGGGCCACGAGGGTCACTGCGATAAACGCAACGACCAGTTTACTTTGTAACTTCAAGTTCCACCTCGGCCTTCTTGTTGGTGCGGAACCATCCGATCTTTCGTTCTTCACCTGCGCGCAGAAACGGCTGCGACGCACGGAACGAAATCGAATCGCCCGCGGGTTTACCGAGGCCGAATTCGCCGAGCGCATCGCTTGCGATCACGCGCGCACCATGGATGCGTGCGCGAACGCTGACTGCGCTCTGAAAATCTGCTGAACCGTCGTTGCGGAGAAAAATCTCCTGCAACTCCGGTTCGGAAGAACGGCTTTCGACCTTCAGGTCGGCTTGAGGAACTCGACCCCGCATGACTACGCCGAGCGTGCGGAAACGCCAGTTCAAATGCTCCTGACTTATTGACAATCTATACCAAATCGCGCCGCGCATGTTCGCGGGCCGGTTCGTGTTCCAGTACGCGACGAGGTTTGCCATCTCCACAGGATCGGCGCGCACCTCGCGGGTGCGTGTGCCGGGCGGCCACGTGATGCTCGGCCCGTCAGCGGCGAGACCGATGAATTTGTTTTTCGCATCGAAAGCAACGATGTAGCCGTAGGTGGGCAGCGCGACGCGGAATGGAATTGGAAGTTTGCCGGCGACTTCGACTGCGCGTCTCGCCGCGATGGGATCGCAGAGTGTGAACGGTGCATCAAAACTCTTCGGACGTTCGAGCGAATGAACCTGGAGGATGTAGCCGTCGGTGGTGGCGGCAAGTTTCTCGAACGCGGGCTTTCGCAACCAACTCGGCAGCGCTGTGATTACCAGCGGCGTCGGTGCAACGCTTCTTCGCATTGCTTCCACCCAAACGCGGTAGCCATCGAGCTTCGACTCGGCGCAGTCAAAATCGATTTGCAGTTCCGAAACTGGAACTCCATTCGCGCCCGCTTCGGCGATCAGCGACTTCGCCAGTCCTGCCAGAGTCAACGCAGTAGTGTCGTTGCTGTGAAACGGTCCTGCGGAAGGTCCGATCCGTAGCGCGAGGCCGATGTCTCGCTTGCAATCCCGCAACGTTGCGTAATCGAGCGTCACGCGCGTACCTTGCGGCTGTTTGTTTCTCCACGTGACCTCGGCGGCGAGCACAACGATTCGCTGAAAGTTTGTCGCGTGTTGCGTCATTGCATCGCGCACCTGTGGCGTCCACCCGCGTTGCCACACGTACACTTCGTGGGGCAGAACAGCGGCAATTGCAGCGACCTCAGTGAACAGGAGCAGAACGAATCGACGAAGCAACACGCGCGTGATGCTTCGCACTTCCAAACGCGTGTCGAGAACGAACATGGCGCCACAGGTGGTCTCGGCGGAATCTCAAGTCTGGGTTATCCGGGTTCGCGGATGGGTTCACGTTTCTTCGGTTGATGCGCGGCACGAACGCCGAAGCGGATGCCGCAGTCGTCATCTATTCTGCCATCCATACGCCTGAGATCGAAGCGCGCTCCAAGGCCATGGACGTGTTTGCAATCATCCAAAAGAAGGAAGGCTTGACGGCGCTACTGGCGGCGATCCGTTCAGCGTTGGACGATCGGACGAGCCGGCACGCCGAACCAGCGACCGCCGACTTGCCTGACACTGGCGCGTCGATTTGAACTTGATCAAATGACCGCGCGATCCGCAGCGTTAGCAGCAATTTGATTTCTTCGCCGGCGTCGCCACAAGGTCGCGCTCGCGAAAATTCCGGCGAAAATTCCCAGCGCGATATTTGCAGGTTCCGGCACAGCGGAAACGCTGACGCTAAAATCATTCAACGTGGAAATCCCGCCGCTGGATACATCCTCCAGGTAAAGCGTCCAGTTCCCGTTCGGATTCAGGCCGGTGAAGGTGCTGAAGTTCGCGGAGCCGGAAGCATCGAACGCTGATGCAGCGAGTCCTGGGTCGATGGCGCGCCCGTCTGGTTGCCAGAATCCAGTCAACTGGCCGCTCCCGTTGTAGCTCGGACTGTTGTTCTGATAGAAGTGCACATTGGCGCTCGCGGTGGAATCGAACGTGATCGCAAAGCCCGTGTTCGCGTAGCCGGCGGCGCTGCTTCCTGGCGTGGTGCTGCCGCGCCCCGTGCGATTGAGGAGGACGGCGAAGCCCGAACCGTGAGAGAGGTAAGCGTACACGTCGCCATTGAATCCGCCGGAAAGATTCAATGTCACCGTCACGGCCGTGATGGAACTGCTCGGGTCCGAAATCGAGAAACCAAACGCGACGCCGCTGCCATTTCCATCGGGCAGGGCCACAGAACTCCCGGAATAATCGTAGAGCAACGCCGCCGACGTGCTGCTGCACCAACCCGCGACCACAGCGAGCAACACTGCTTTTGCCAATCCACTTTTCATGTTCGCTCTACTTTGCAAAACAATGTCCCGCTCAATAGGACGGATAGACCGTGCGGAAGAAACGCGTCGTGTCGCCACCCGTGGCTTCGCTGAATTCGAAGACCCCGATCCCAAAGCCGGTATCGCTCGTGGGCGCGGTGACATTGGTAGCGTTGGTCCACGGACCGGTGACGGTCGCGGATCGCTCGATGGTGTAAGTGCGTCCTGGAATTCCCGCGAAGCGAACGACGAAGTTGGGGCCCACGATGGCTGGTGGAGAAACGATGTTCAGCGAAACCGCCAGTCCGGTGGTGATCGTCACGGTCACGGTGCCGTTGGTCGTTCCGCCGTGCCCGTCATCGGCGGTGTAGGTGAAGGTGTCCGTGCCGGAGAATCCGGCCGGCGGCGTGTAGGTCACCGTCCCGCTCGAGAGACTGACCGTTCCGCCGTTGGCGCTGGTCGCACTGACCGTGAATGACAATGAGTCGCCGTCCGGTTCCGTCGCGAGCTTCACGACCGACAAGGTCGCCGGCCGATTCGTGGCGGTGCCGAGCCCGGGATTGAGTGACGCGGGGCGCCCGTTGAAAGTGAAACTTCCCCAGCGCGTGCCCCAGCGCCCGTCCCCGCCGCCGGGCGTGCCACGCGTGAGGGCATATTCGTTGAACACCAAGAAGACTCCATCAGCGGCGGGATCCAAGGCGATGCCACTGTAATCTCCCCAGCGGTTTCGTCCGCCGCCAAACGTGCGGTCGTAATAGTCCACACCGGCGGCCATGGTACCCGCCGTTTGCGTTGTGCCGGCTGAATCGGTCGTAAGTCGTCCCGTGAAATAGGCGCCCGGAAAGATGCTCGACGCGGAAGCTGCAAAACCGATCCCGACGTTCCCGCGATAATCGACTGCGATGGACGGGAAAAAGGTGTGTGCGCCGGTCGCGATGTCCTCTCCGCCGATGTCGCCTTGGTCCGCCAGCGCGAGCGATGAGAGCGTCGTGGTATTGATGCGATACCAGTGCGCCGTCGCCTGTCCCGCGTTCACGCCAGTCGGAGGCACGACCGTGTTCACCACGTAGAGATTGTTGCTGCGCCAAACGGCATGGAGAGGGCGCTCGTCATTGGTTTCGATCTTAACGGCCGTGCCGGACTGCGGCGCGTCAGGAAACGTAATTGTTGAATCGTGAACGTCGCCCAAGGTGATGAATTGATTTACGAAACTCGGCGCAGTGAGCGGGCTATCCACCCGAATCACGTTGATCGAGTCCGTCGCCCCGGAGGTCCATCCCGCGCCGACGAGAAATGTTCCTGCCGTTCCGCCGACGCCGCCCGATCCGAAGACATGCGCGGGCTGCAACGTGCTACCGCTGCCAATGCCCGCCGCCGCGTAGGGATCGTGGACGGTGAAGACAACGGACGGTCCATTCGTGTAGAGCGATTGCTTGTTCACGATCCACAGTCGCGCGCCTCCGTAATCTCCCGAGCTGAACGTGAACATGTTCATCGTCAGGTAAATGGCTTCCTCATCGACGGCGAAGCCCGGGTAATCCGCCCAGTAGTCAGTGCCGCTGAGGTTGGTTTTGGAATTGAACGCGACGAAGTACCAAGTCCCGGTTGGATCATCCGTGGCTGAAGCGGCCAGGAGAATGCGCGAGGTGTTGGTGGCATTCACGACCGCGGTGCCCTTTCTTTCCAAAGCCACGACGAGAAAACGTCCCGAGTGCTGGTCGTAAATAACCTTTGGATCGAACAAACTATTAGTCGGACTCAGCGCCTCGAAAAAACTTCCCGTGAACGTGCTCCCGTTTTTCCCGAGACGCTTGCTCGACAATTGGGTGCCTGATTTGGTGTGCCACTCGATCGACGAGTTCACGACCGACACCAGATGGTTCGATCCCACCGCGCCGATTGGGTCAGGAGGAATTTGGAGGAAGCCAGTATTGGATGCGTTCTCGTCGAAGTTGATTCCCTCGACCGGTCCGACCAATGCGGGCGCGAGTGGAACGGGCGGGTCAGGCGGCTGAACCGGCTCCGAAGGAATGCGGTTCGGCGCCGGGGCGATCACGCCGACCGATTGTGATCCACCAGAAGGCTCGGGAGGAGCAGGCGGCATGAAGGCAGTTTGCGCACGGATCGCTACCGTCCCGACTGTGAACAGCAAGGCGCAAAACAGTTTTCGAAATGGCCATGGCCGTTTCATCTCAATTGGAAAGGGGAGTCCGCTCAGAACTGTTCTGATTAGCGGGTGAGTCGATTCGAGAAGCAAGCGCGAATCCAGCCGTTCATTCCGAATTATTTGTGAAACTGCTCAGCAGATTCGTGGCAACTGCTCGCCGCTCGGCATGTCGAGAATTCGGCTCACGCCGATACTGCTCTTGAGCGTCACCAGCGATCCGGAACGGTCCACCACCCGGCCGATGGTCGCCGCGCCGCCGCTCACCTCGAAGCGGCGCAATACTTCCAGCGCCCGCTCCGCATCGCGCGCCGGAACGAAGGCGATGAAACGTCCCTCATTCGCGACTTGCAGTGGATCGAGACCAAGCAGTTCGCAGGCGGCGTGGACATCTTCGCGGACGGAGATGGCTCGCTGTTCCACGGCCAGCTTCATGCCGGCAGCTTCGGCGATTTCGTTCAACGCGCTGGCGAGACCGCCGCGCGTGAGATCGCGCAGGCAATGCACGTCAACTCCCGCATCGAGCAACGCCAGCACGGGTTCATGCACCGGCGCCGAATCACTTTCGATAGTGCTCTCGAACTGTAATCCCTCGCGCACCGCCATGATTGCCATTCCGTGCCGGCCCAAATCACCGCTGACCAGAATCGCGTCGCCGGGCTGAACATTTTGCGGCGCGATGTTGAGCGCGTGTTCAATGACGCCGATGCCCGTCGTGTTGATGAACAGCCCGTCGCCCTTGCCCTTGTCCACGACCTTCGTGTCGCCGGTGATGATCTGCACGCCGCAACGCTCCGTCGCATCGCGCATCGAACACACCACGCGCCAGAGCGTTTCTGTCGGCAAACCTTCCTCAATGATGAACGCGCAACTCAGGTAAAGCGGACGCGCGCCGCTCATCGCGAGGTCGTTCACCGTGCCGTGGACGGACATCGAACCAATGTCGCCGCCGGGAAAAAACAATGGCCGCACCACGTAGGAATCAGTCGTCATGGCGAGACGGCCGGGTGGAACTGTGAACTGTGCCGAGTCATGGCGCAGGTCAAGGATCGGATTGCTGAACGTTTTTCCAAAGACGCTTTCGATCAACTGGTGCATCAACTTCCCGCCGCCGCCGTGCGCCATCAGCACGTGCGGATACCGCTGAATGGGCAACGGGCAACTTGTGTTGAAGTCGGGCGGATTCATTTTGCCGCTCCGCTCGGCTGTCGCCGATAGCGGTAATACGCCGCGCACGCGCCTTCGCTCGAAACCATCGTCGCGCCGAGTGGATGCTCCGGCGTGCAACGCGCGCCAAACGCCGGGCATTGATGCGGCTTGATGAGTCCCTGCAGCACCTGACCGCTCAAGCAATCGGCAGGTTCATCCACGCGCCGGTCCGCCACGCCAAATCTTTGTTCCGCATCGAACGCCACATAAGCCGCGGCCAATCCCAGCCCGCTCGCGGGGATTTCGCCGACGCCGCGCCACTTGCGCGGCACGACGCGAAAGACTCTGCGCATGAGTTGCTGCGCAGGCTGATTGCCTTGCTTGCGAACGGCGCGGCCGTATTGATTCTCCACCTCGGCGCGGCCTGACTCCAGTTGCTGCACCGTCATCAGGATGCCCTGCAAAATATCCATCGGTTCGAAACCCGTGACGACGATGGGCACGCGATACTTTGCGGCGAGCGGCGGATATTCCTCGTAACCCATCACGGCGCAAACATGCCCCGCCGCGAGGAACGCTTGCACGCGGCAATCTGGCGACGACATCAGCGCCTCAATCGCCGGCGGCACGAGCACGTGCGAGATGAGCATCGAGAAATTGCGCAGCCCCTTCCGCTCCGCCTGAAACACCGCCATGGCCGTCGCGGGCGCAGTGGTTTCAAAGCCAACACCGAAAAACACGACTTCGTTCGCCGGGTTTTGCTCGGCCAGCTTCACCGCGTCCAGTGGTGAATAAACGATGCGCACATCGCCACCTTTGGCTTTCACCGAAAGCAGATCCGTGGTGCTGCCCGGCACACGCAGCATGTCGCCAAACGACGCGAAGATCACACCCGGCCGGCCCGCGATCTCCAGCGCCTTGTCGATGATCTCCAGCGGTGTGACGCAGACAGGACACCCCGGCCCGTGGATCAGCGTGATGTGTTGGGGCAGCAGTTCATCGATGCCGAACTTCACGATCGCGTGCGTCTGTCCGCCGCACACCTCCATGATCGTCCACGGCTTGGTTGTGATGCGGTGAATTTCCCGCGCGAGTTGTTGCGCCAATTCACCATCGCGGTATTCGTCGAGGAACTTCACGGGCCACCCTCGTTCAAGTCTCCCAGTTCATTCATCTGGCGCAGATAATCGAAAACCTTTTGTGCCTCCACCTCGTCCACCTTGCTCAAAGCAAAGCCGGCGTGGACGATCACGTAGTCGCCCACCGTCGCGTCCGGCACGTAGGCAAGGCACGCCTCCTTGACGACACCGCCGAAGTTGACGCGTCCCATGCGTGTGAGCGGTTCATCACCGGTGATGGTTTCGACCTTTCCTGGAATGGCGAGGCACATGAAATCAGTTTGCTGTTTGTTTGGTAACTTGTCGCCGAGGTTGAACGCAATGCGGGCCGCTGCGAGCAAGTTCCCGCCGCGCTGCCACGATTTGTCCCAGTGCAATTCCGCCATCATTGGGCGGCACGCGTTGGTGCCAATACGGCTGAAAACCTTCAACGCGCAACCGTTTCACGGTGCGCTCAGTCAGATAGCGATTCTGAAAACAACCACCGCTCAACGCAACCCGCGGACAACCAGTTTGTCGCGCCACTCCGATGATCGCCTCCACGAGCGCGTTGTGGAATCGAGCCGAGATCTCGCCGATGAAAACGCCCGCGCGCAGGTCCTCCGTAATAGCCATGATCATCGGTGCCCAATCCAATCGCATCGGCGGCTCGCAGTGATCGATGGAAAAGTTGTAAGCTTCGTCAGTCGCGATGCCGTCGAGCGCGAATTCGAGTTCCATCGCTGCCTGTCCCTCGAACACCGATTGTTTCCGCAAGCCCACCAGAGCCGCCACCGCGTCGAAGAGCCGCCCGATACTCGAACACGACGGCGAATTCACCCTGCGTATCAGTGCCGTCTCCAACACGCCCAACTCGGCCGATGCAAACAGTCCTGCCACCTTTTCTCTCAAGAGCGCCATCGATCCTTCATTTGCGTTTCCCAATTCATGAAGCAATCCCAGCGCAGCGCGGCGCGGTTCTCTCGACGCCGCATCTCCGCCGGGAAGACGAAACGGTCGCAGGCTTGCCACGCGCCGTACGTCGTCGTCGGTGACAAGGAAAAACTCGCCGCCCCAGATCGTGCCATCATTGCCAAACCCCGTGCCGTCCCAGGCCACACCCAACGCCGGAAGAGCAACATCGTTTTCCGCCAGACACGAAAGCACGTGGGCGATGTGATGCTGCACTTGAACGAGGCGAATGGATTGCGTGGCGGCGAACCGTGTCGAGACGTAGTCGGGATGCAGGTCGGCGGCAATTACCGTTGGCCTCGTGTCGTAGAGGTTTTGCAGATCAGCAATCGTGCGGTGGAAGGCACGGTGCGCCGGCTCAGTTTCCAGATCACCAATATGCTGGCTGACAATCACGTGTCCCGCTGTGGACAAGGCGACGGCGTTCTTCAAGTGCGCGCCGACCGCGAGCACGCTGCTGTGATCTGATACCGCAAGGGGCAGGGGAAGTGGCGCGTATCCGCGTGCGCGTCGCAAAACCATCTCACGTCCGAGTATGGTCGTGACGACTGAATCGTCCACCGGACGAACGATGGGCCGGTCATGCAAGAGGAACAAATCAGCGATGCCCTGCAATCGTTCGAGAGCTTCCGCGTTGTCGATGCAGATCGGTTCGTCGCTGACGTTCCCACTGGTGGCGACCACGGGCGCGCCGAACAGGTGCATCAGAAGATGGTGCAGTGGTGAGTACGGAAGCATGACGCCAAGCCTCGGATTCCCCGGCGCAACTGAGTGCGCGATCGCAGGGAACGATCCCACGAGAGCGGCGCGGCGACGCAGCAAAACGATGGGTGCTTCCGATGACCACAGCAGCTTCTCTTCCGGAGCCGATAATTCGCACACATCACGCACGACCGCGAGCGAAGGGAACATTAAGGCAAAGGGTTTCTCTTCGCGGTGTTTCCGCAAACGAAGAAGTTTCAATGCTTCTTCGTTCGCCGCCGCCACCATCAGGTGGAAACCACCGACACCTTTCACGGCGATGATTTTCCCATCGCGCAACGCATCAGCGGCCGCACCGAGGATGTCGCGATCGCCTCCACTTAAAACCTGCCCGCCTTGCGCGTCCCGAAGTTGCAGGCGTGGTCCGCACTCGGGACAGGCGTTCGGCTGGGCGTGGAAGCGCCGGTCACTGGGAAGATCGTATTCCCGCTGGCACTGCGCGCACATTGTGAAGCCCCGCATCGAAGTGTTCGAGCGGTCGTAGGGCAACGCCTCGATGATGCTGAAACGCGGCCCGCAGTGGGTGCAGATGGTGAAGGGATAGAAGTAGCGACGGTTCGCCGGATCAAAAATCTCCGCGCGACAGTCGGGGCAAGTTGCGATGTCCGGCGAGACGAACGGTGACTTGTCGCCGCTCGTTGCACTCTCGGTGATTACGAAGTTGTGATAGCCGACCGCGTCGAGCCATACAGATTCGCAGCTTTGGATGAAACTGTGGATTGGCTTCTCGGTTTCGAGACGACGGCGAAATTGTTCCAGTAACGTCCGCGCACCCTCGACTTCGATGAAGACGCCCTGCGGAGAATTGTTCACCGATCCAGTCAGGCTGAGATCGTTCGCCAGTCGATGGACAAACGGGCGAAAGCCAACCCCCTGAACGACGCCGTGGATGGCGAGTCGCAGACGTGTGACGGCACACGCGGGTTTGGCGTTGAGCAAGGTCATGGTCCGACCAAATCATCGCCCAAATCCGCGCCCGCGCTTAACGCGGGTTGCCAACCTCTGCTCAGGAACTGTCAAAGGAAGTGGGGCGTGAGAGCCGAGGTGATGAAAGGATTCGGCCACCAGAGACCCATGCACGAAGTTTCGATCATGGCCGAGGCGGTGCGGATGGCGGTGGAGGCCGCCCAGGCCGCTGGAGCGCAGCGCGTGACCGGATTGCGGCTGCGCGTGGGCGTGTTGAGCGGTGCCGATCCCGAAGCGCTGCGCTTCGCGTGGGACGTGGTTTGCCACGACACCATCGCGGCGGGCGCGTGGCTCGAGATCGAATCCCAGCCGGCGGTGAGTTGGTGCGCCGAGTGTGAGGCCGAATTTGCCTGCGTTAACTTTTTCACCGAATGCCCGGACTGCCGCCTTGTGAGCGAAGATCTGCGACACGGGCGGGAACTGGAAATCGCCTCGGTGGAGGTGGAATGATCCGGGCTTGCCCGGAACGATGCTTTTGAGTGGCGCTTGGCCACAACCGAAGACTGCGCCTGAATCTGGCTGCCGGGCGGAATTCTCGCACCCTGAATCACCAGAGCCTTCCTATTCCTGGTCTTGTCCACCTCGACCTATCACCGGACAAGTAATGATCATCAATTAGCAATCCCCGAGCAGCCAAACGAGACCAGACAGTGCACGTCTCGGGTTGTGGCCCCGATCAATGTTTTAACTCCCTTGCGAATTTTAATGTTTTCCCTAAAAAGCTGTGACACTCGTGGTGACAATCATACTCGCTCCCTTGGCGGCTGGCCTTGGGATGTTGTGCCTTAGGTCCGATCGTCTCCGGCGGATTCTGGCCGTGTGCGTGACGCTGGCAATCGGTGTCGCCGCCTTGGCCCTGGCCACCCTGCCGACCCCGATTGATCCGGCGGGAATCTCCCTGAATCACCCTTGGCTCCACAAGGGGACGGTGCTCATCGAAATCGGGATTAGCCTATACATCATCTTCATCGGCCTGCGCGCGAAAAATCCCATGATCGTGGCGCTGACCCTGGCCCAGGCGGGGCTGATGGTCTGGTTTGAACTTGGCCCGGGCGCGCATGTGGAGGTGGCGCAGAACCTGTTCGTGGACAAACTCTCAGTGATCATGGCGCTGATCAACGGTCTCGTCGGCGGCGGTATCTGCATTTACTCGCTGGGTTACATGCGCGAGTACCACGAAGAGGCCCACTGCGACGTGCCAGACCGGCGGCCGTTGTTCTTCGCGCTCCTGTTTGTCTTCATTGGGGCGATGTACGGTTTGATTTTCGCCAACAATCTAGTGTGGCTGTTTCTTTTCTGGGAGATCACCACGCTTTGCTCGTTCCTGCTGATCGGTTACACGCAGACGGAAGAGGCCAAACGAAACGCGAGACGGGCCCTTGTGATGAACCTGGCCGGCGGACTGGCGTTTGCGCTGGCCATCGTTTTTCTGCACAAGAACACCGGCAGTATCGAGCTGCAAAAATTGATCACATCCAAATCCGCACTCGCACTATTGCCGGCGGCGTTGCTGTGTTTCGCGGGTATTACGAAATCGGCGCAGCTTCCATTTTCGAGTTGGTTGCTGGGTGCGATGGTCGCGCCGACACCGGTTTCTGCTTTGCTGCATTCGAGCACGATGGTGAAGGCGGGCGTTTACCTGGTTCTGCGCATGGCACCGGTGATCACAGGAACGAAGGTGGGATTGATGGTGGCCGTGGTCGGTGGAATTACCTTCGTCATCGGCTCTTTGGCGGCCATCACCACCAGCGAGGCCAAGCGGGTTCTGGCCTGGTCTACGATTGCGAATCTGGGTCTGATCGTGCTCTGCGGCGGCATCGGGACGTACGAGGCGGTCTGGGCGGGCGTGCTGTTGATCATCTTTCACGCCGTGGCCAAGTGTTTGTTGTTTCTCTGCGTTGGCGTGGTGGATCACAAACTGCACAGCCGCAACATCGAGGACATGTCCGGGTTGATCCTGCGCATGCCGCGCGTGGCGGTGATGCTGCTCATCGGCATGGCGGGAATGTTCCTCGCGCCGTTCGGTATGTTGATCAGCAAGTGGGCGGTGCTCAAGGCGGTGGTGGACGCCGCCCCGTGGCTGTCCGTTTTCATCGTGTTCGGCAGTTCCGCGACTCTGTTCTTCTGGGTGAAATGGATGGGCAAGCTGTTGGAAGTCGTCGGGCCTTGTGAGCGGGTGAAGAAAGAACTTGTTGCGGGCGAAGCCGTGGCGCTCTACGGCTTGTCGGCGGCGACGTTTCTGACCTGCCTGTTTTTCCCGCTCATCTCCTCCCGCTTCGTGGAGCCATATGTGGTGGCTGTTTACGGCCAGTCCGCCTCCCTGAGCGAGGGCAACATCATCATCATGGCGATCATGATGTCGCTGGTCATGCTGTTTCCGCTCAGCTTCATCAGCTACGGGCGTGGGGTGAAGGTGGTGGACGCCTACCTCGGCGGCGCCAACGTAAACAGCAGTGTTCGCTTCCTCGGCTCAGCCAGCGCGGTGGAGGAAGTGACGATGCATAATTACTATCTGCGCGGTTTGATCAGTGAACACTGGCTTTCCCGCTGGGGCGTGATTGGCGGCGTCGTGCTTTTGACGGTGATGCTGGTGATGGCGTGTCTATGAATACCTGGGTTCGCGTAATTCTTTATCTGATTGCGGCGCCGGTCGTCGGCTGTTTGCTGGCCGGTTGGGATCGCCGGATTTCGGCGCGCATGCAGTCGCGGCGCGGGCCGCCGATTCTCCAGCCGCTCTATGACGTGCAGAAACTGTGGCAGAAGCAGAACATCGTCGTCCGCCGTTCCCAGAATTTCTACATCGTTTTCTTCCTGCTGTTGGTGGTCTTCACCGGCGCACTGTTCTTCGCAGGATCAGACCTCTTGCTGGTCATCTTCGCCCTGACGTTGGCGGCGATTTTCTTCGTGCTTGGCGCATACAACGCGAGTTCGCCATACAGTTTCGTCGGCGCGGAACGGGAGTTGATCCAGATGATGGCCTATGAGCCGATGATTTTGCTGACGGCCATCGGCATGTATATCGCCACGAAAAGCTTTTCCGTGGACGCCATCGCCGGTCATCCCACTTTGCTGGTGCTGATGCTGCCGGGAATTTTTCTTGGCTTCCTCTACACGCTCGAAATCAAGTTCCGCAAATCGCCGTTTGATCTTTCCTGCTCGCACCATGCGCACCAGGAACTGGTTCGCGGCATAACGACCGAGTTCTCCGGCCGCACTCTGGCGCTTATCGAAATCGCGCACTGGTATGAGAACGTGTTTCTGTTGGGCTGGGTTTATTTATTTTTCGCTTCGTCACCGCTGCTGGGCGTGGCGGTGTCGCTGCTGGTGTTTGTGTTCGTCATACTGGTGGACAACGTATTCGCCCGGCTCAAGTGGCAGACGGCAATCCGGAGCGCATGGGTCGTGGCCGCCGTGCTGGGTTTTGGAAACATCCTTGTGCTCTCGCTCCTTTCCGGGAAACCCGCGACGGCGGCTCTCGTGGCGGCCACCAAACCCGTTGAGCGTGTTGAAGTGCCCATCCACGGCGCGCCCCTCGCGCCGAACCCTGCGGGCGTTGCGCCTCGGAGGAACTGAATCATGTCCAGCTTTTCGAAATCGCCATGGATCATTCACTACGACGCCTCGAGTTGTAACGGCTGCGACATCGAGGTGCTCGCCTGTTTGACGCCGGTTTTTGATGTCGAACGTCTTGGTGTGGTTAACACTGGCAATCCGAAACACGCCGACATCTTCCTGGTCACCGGCGCGGTCAACGAGCAGAGCCACGTCGTCATTCGCAACATCTACAACCAGATGCCGGAGCCTAAGGTGGTGGTGGCAGTGGGCGTTTGCGCGGCCACCGGCGGGGTCTTTCGCGAGTGCTACAACATCTCGGGCGGGGTTGACAGCGTCATTCCGGTGGATGTGCATGTGCCGGGTTGCGCCGCCCGTCCGGAAGCCATCATCGATGGCGTCGTCCAGGCCCTGGGAGTTCTGGAGAAGAAGCACGCCGACATGGTCGCGACGGCTGCCAACATTGATCAGACGATTTACCTGCCCGCAGAAGCAGGCGACGCCCCCGCGGTTCTCGCGCTGCAAAAAGTCGCCGGCCAAACCGAGGCGGAACTCTACGGCGATGAAAGCCTGCCCGTCCTGCAACAGACGCTCACAGAACTCCTGGGCGACATGGGCCGGATGTTGTTCATCAAAGCCGTGGTGAACAGCAAGCTCATCGGCTTTGCGCGCGGGGAGATTCGCCCGGACGGCATTTGTGAGACTGCGGTGGTGGTGCATCCATACTTCCGGCGGCACGGCATCGGTCGGCGATTGCACGAGGAGATTGAGCAGGCATTCCCTGATGCGCATCGGTTCGAGACTTTCACCGGCCAGAGAAACGAGCCCGGCTTGCGCCTGTTGGCGAAGCTGGGCTACCGGGAATTCAAAACCGAGCCGTTCACACCCGCAATCATGTGGGTCCATCTGCAAAGGGAGCGCCAATGACTCTGGAGAAGAACATCGAATCCATCACCGTTGACCAGTTGCGAGACAAGGTTCGGGCGCTGCGTGAGCAGGGGCAGCGGCTGGTGCAGATCAGCGCCACGCGCCTGCCCGATGAAGTGGAGTTGACCTACAGCTTTGATCTGAACGACCGTCTGACGAACTTGCGCCTCATGCTGCCCGGGGTGGACACCGTGCTGCCGAGCATCAGCCCGATCTACGGCTGTGCCTTCCTTTACGAGAATGAGATTCACGATCTGTTCAATGTGAAGGTCGAGGGGCTGACGGTGGACTTCAAAGGCAACTTCTACAAAACCAGGGTGAAGTTTCCGTTCGGCAGCACCAAGGCGCCGTGCGCCAAGCCGGCTGCTGCTCCGGCGGTCACTACTCCGGAAACCGCCTAGTTTTTATGTCACGCACTGTCATTCCGTTCGGCCCGCAGCATCCGGTATTGCCGGAGCCGATTCATCTCGATCTCGTTGTGGAAGACGAAAAGGTCATCGAGGCCCGACCGTCCATCGGCTTCATCCATCGCGGGCTGGAGAAGCTGGCCGAGACGAAGGACTACGTGGAATTTGTCTATGTGGCGGAACGCATCTGCGGCATCTGCAGTTTCATCCACGGACAGACCTATTGTCAGGCGATCGAAACCATCATGGACGTCAAGGTGCCGCCGCGCGCGCTGTATCTCCGGACGGTTTGGGGAGAGCTTTCGCGCATCCACAGCCATCTGCTCTGGATGGGATTGATGGCGGACGGCATGGGCTTTGAAAACCTCTTCATGCACTCATGGCGCGTGCGGGAAAAAGTCCTCAACATCATTGAAGCCACCACGGGTGGCCGGGTGATCTTCGGTTCCTGCCGGATCGGCGGGGTGCGGCGCGACATGGATGTCGACACCATCCGGGGGATTCTCAAAGAGATGGACGAGATCGAGAAGGACATGCGCGGCATCTGCAATGTTTTCCTCAATGACAACTCGGTGAAGGCGCGGCTCTGTGGCGTGGGCGTGCTCTCAAAACAGGAGGCTTATGACCTCGGCTGCGTCGGCCCGATGCTCCGGGCCAGCGGCGTTTCCCAGGACATGCGCCGGCAGGGCTATGCCGCATTCACCGACATTCCCATCGAGCCGGTCACGCGGACGGAAGGCGATTCCTATGCGCGCTGCGCGGTGCGGTGCGATGAACTCTTTCAATCCGCACAGATCATCCGCGTGGCATTGGGCAAGATTCCCGATGGCGAGATCGCCGTGAAAGTCACCGGTAATCCCAACGGCGAAACCATCACGCGCACCGAGCAACCGCGCGGGGAGGTGGTTTATCACATGAAAGCCAATGGAACAAAGAACTTGCAGCGATTCCGGGTGCGCACGCCCACGTTCGCCAACCTCCCGGCCATGTTGAAAGTGTTGCCGGGATGCGATCTGGCCGACGTGCCAATGATCGTGCTCACGATTGATCCCTGCATCAGTTGCACGGAGAGGTGATGCCATGAGTTACTTCGCGATGTCTAAACTGGCCTTGAAGTGGGCGTTCGCCCCGCCCGCGACCACCAACTATCCATTCACGCCGCGGGCAGCGCTGGCCGGTTCGCGTGGCTGGCTGCTTTTCACCAAGGACACTTGTGTTTATTGCAACGTCTGCGCAAAGAAATGTCCCACCGGCGCCCTTTTGGTAAATCGTGCGCAAACGAGTTGGGCCATCGACCGTTTGCGCTGCATTACCTGTGGTTACTGCGTGGAAGTTTGTCCCAAGAAATCGCTTGAACTGGCCACGAGCCACGGCAACCCGCTGGTAACCAAAGATCGCGAGTTTTACTAACAACAGAGAAATGCACCGTATGAACCCGGATTTCGCACCCAGTGGGAAGGCACAATATGCCTGGATGGAAACTGATCGCGTCGAGCCACCCATGCGGCCGGCTGCCGACCGAGTTTCTGATTTCTGTGAAACTGCCGGTCGCTACGACGAAACCACCGCCCGCGAGCAGGCCCGCCGCTGCATCCAATGTCCGAATCCAGTCTGCGTCGAAGCCTGCCCGCTTGACTGCCCCATCGCTGAACTGTTGCTGCTGACGGCCGACGGCCAGTTCAAGGAAGCCGCCGAGCTTCTCTTCAGCACCCATCAGATTCCTGAGATCGCTTCCCATGTCTGCGTCGGCGGACGGGCCTGTGAGCGGGCGTGCATTCTGGCGGGGAAAACCTACTCCGTGCCGATCCGCGCCATCTCGCGATTCCTGTTGGACTATGGCTGGAAACACGGCCTGGCCGAGCCGGCGATGGATCCCGCGAAGGACCAGGCCGTCGCCGTGATCGGCTCCGGCATCGGTGGCCTGGTCACCGCCGATGCGCTCTCGCGCAAAGGCTACCGGGTCACCGTCATCGACTCCCGCCAGAAACCCGGCGGGCGCATGATGAACGGCTTGCCCGGATTCCGGACGGACAAGGAACTGGTTGAACGACGTATCGGATTGCTGAAGCAGCGCGGCATCAACTTTCGCATGGGCGTCACCTTCGGGCAGGACGTGAGGCTGAGTTATCTGCGGCGCGAGTTCGACGCTGTCTTTCTTGGGTTTGGCATGGCCGATCCCGTCCCGCTGGATGTGCCGGGAGCTGAACTTTGTGGTGTTTACCAGGCATTCCCGTTCGTTTCCCAAAATGCCCTTCCCGCGTGCGGTTCGGCAGAAAACCGAAACAGCCAGCAAGCCGCCGGAGTCCAAACGGATTCACCCGCGACCGTGCAAGGCAAACGGGTGGTGGTGCTTGGCGGCGGTGACACGGCGATGGATGTCCTGCGCATCGCCATCCGCCGCGGAGCCTCCGCGGCGTTATGCCTCTATCGCCGGGACGAAACCAATATGCCTGCCGATACGGAGGAGTTCGCAAACGCGCAAGAGGAAGGCGCACGATTTTCGTTCCAGAGCCAACCGGTGGCCATAGTCGCCAATCCGGCGGGTGAGGTGGCCCACCTTCGCTGCATCCGGACCGAACCCATCGAGCCGGTCCGCGGCGGGCGGCTGGCGTTCCGGCCGGTGGCGGCATCGGAATTTGTCGTGCCGGCGGACGTGGTGTTTGTGGCTTACGGTTTCACCGCGCCTCGGCTGCCGGAGAGCGACGACTTCGCCCGGTTGACCACGGACGGGCGCGGTTACCTGCAATTGGATGCAAATCAGATGACAAATTTTCCGGGTGTTTTTGCTGGTGGCTCGATCGTGCGCGGCCCCGTGCCCCTGGTGGAAGTGGTGAGGGACGCACGCAGAGCGATCGCCTCCATTGATCACTACCTGACCGCTTCGAGATCACGAACAGAATGAGGACAGTTGTTCCATTGCCGGTCGGATTCCAATTGAGTGATCGCTGAGTGCAGAAAGTTCCGGCGTGACCTTGGTCCGCGGAGGAAGAAGAATCTTTCCAAGCGGCGCGGGCGTGACTGGGAGATTCCCGCCTGGGAGCTTGAATCATATGTGCAAAGACTGCGGATGCGGACTCGGCGGCGGTGAGGTGAATGTCGGCGGACACTCGCACGATCACGGGCATGATCATCATCATGGTCATGGTCACAGCCATTCACACGAACCGTTGACGTTGAATCTGAACCGCTCGCTCATGGAGAAAAATGAGCGGCTGGCCGAGCGGAATCGCGGCTTCTTCAAGGCGAAGAAACTGCTCGTGCTTAACGTGGTTTCGTCGCCTGGCTCGGGCAAAACCACTTTCATTCGTGAGATGGCGACAATGCTGACCGGCAAGTTGCGCATGGGGGTGATCGTCGGTGATCTCGCCACGGACAACGATGCCGCGAGACTGAAGGCCGCCGGGATTCCCGTTGTGCAGATCACCACCGGCACGGTTTGCCATCTGGACGCGGAGATGGTTTCCAAAGCGGCGGCGCAGCTTGATTTGGACAAACTCGACGTGCTGGTGATCGAGAATGTCGGCAACCTCGTCTGCCCGGCAGACTATGATCTCGGCGAAGATATGCGCGTGGTGCTGCTCTCCACGACCGAGGGCGAAGACAAGCCGCTGAAATATCCACCGATGTTCCATTCGGCCAGCGTGGCGATTGTTACCAAGTCAGACATGGCAGTGGCGGCGGGATTCGATCGTGAGCAGGCGCTGTCGAATCTGAAACGCGTGAGCCATCACGCGCAAATTTTCGAAGTGTCCGCCAAGACGGGCGACGGGATGCCAGCGTGGCTGGAGTTTCTGGTGAAGCAGCGGGGGAATGACGCGTGACAAATGACGAACCATCCGTCCTCTCACAAGCTTACTCCTAATCGTAACCCGAACTCCAAAGTTGGACTGAGTGGCACGCTCGCAATCCCTTTATCCAGAATATCGAGCACGGTGCCCGCGCGGATGATTTTGCCTATGCGCTTGGAGAACCCTCCAATTTCCGTCATCGCGTCGCTTGTGTCGTCAAAAGAAACGATGAATTCGATGTCGCAATCCTCGCGCATCATCACGGGCTGGAAGGAATCAATGCCGGGCCGGCCCGCCGTGTTCTGTTGTGTCATCCGCATCTGAGGCACAGCAACTACGACTCGATGACTTTGGAAAGGATTCGCTTCACGAACTCTGGAATTTCCAGCCCGGCCTTGGCGGCATTGGCCGTGAGCTTATCGTGTTGCGATATTTCCGAGCCTCGCCACAAAAGATCGACACGCCGAATCTGCCGCATCGCCACATGCGTGTATTTCTCCGGGTAAGCCCAATAGCACGACAGGCAAATCGTCTTGTCCTTGATGTTCTTCCAGTTCTCGCAGTGCTCGCACGACCATGACTTGGCCCGGTTGGCGGAGCCGCAGAGCAACATGAAGTCGTCGGGCTTCAACTCGTCGCTGTCGCCCGCCACTTCGTACGGGACACGGTGATCGATTTGGAGATCCGCCGCGACCATCGTCTCCAGATAGATGAAGCAACGGCATCCGTATTTCTGGATCAATCGATCTTTGATCTCCTTCGACAGCCCCGTCCTGCCATCGAACCGACGAAACTTCCGCTTCGTCGGATCAGCAAATCGGTACGCGGCAATCTTTCGTCCATTCGACCCCTCGACGCGGAAGGTCTCCAGATCGATTCCGAGTTCGCGCACATCGCGGGCGGCGCGAGGCGGGTGGTCGTAGCCGTAGGTGGTCTTCAAATCCTCGGTGGTGATGTGACCGTGTTTGATAATGTGGTCAATTACGGTCTTTGGCCGTTTGCCTGTGACGGAGCGACAGAGTTCAAGGAACTCTTTTGGAAACTTTGCCATAGCGGGGGGGTGTTTCGAGTAGTTGCATCTGATCTGCTTCCCGTCGGCGATACAGAGTCGGGCGCGAGCCGAGTTGGGCAACGAGTGCTGGAGAAAGATAAAGCGACTCGACGGTGACTTCATCGCGACCGAGCAGCGTCGCCTGCGAGGAACGTCCAGCTTCAAGTTCGACCAACGTGAGATTCAACTTGGCGGGCAGAGGTTTTCCGTAGGTTCTCTTTCCCAATCGTCCGTCGTAGCTCACCACGTAGCGGATATGCCGGCGGTTCAGCTTTTCCAATTGCTCGACAAAGCCCGCGAAAGAGATACCGGAGAAGTAGCGCGAGTCGCGCTCTCCGCAAACGCCTTGGTACGGCGGATCCATGTAAACGAGATCATCCTCGCGGACATTGGCCAGGACATCTTCGTAGCTGAACGAAGTGACAATGGTCTTGCCGCGCAGCAGAGCGGAGATCGAGGCGATGTTCTCCTTCATCGTCTCTGGGCGCGTCCCAAGGCGGCGCTTGTCGGGGCTTTGATTGAAAAGTCCCTCCGCGTTGTAGCGCACCGCGCCTTTGACGCATCGAGTGAGCAGGTAAAGAAGCTGGCGCGGCTCGTGTGAACGATTGAATGACTCCCGAACTTGGTAATAATGCTCCAACGCATCCTCCCGCTCCGCGCGCCAAATCTCCGAGTATGCCTTCGCCAAATCCTTCGGATTGTTGATCATCAACGCCAGCAACTCGGCCAACGGCTTGTTGAAGTCGTTCAGCCAAAACTCCCTCGCTCGTCCGCGCGCCGCCGCCGCGATGGAAAGCGCCGCCGAGCCGCAGAACGGCTCAACGATGCGAACGACGTAGGCTGGAAATTGTTGAAGGATGACTGACGCCAGCGAACGCTTGCTTCCCTGGTATTGAAATGGTTGCGCAACAATCATCGTTCCGAACTCCCGTGGTGGTGAAGGTGCAGTGGGCTGACAGCTCGCTTCAGCGTGGGAGGGGGTGCGGGTGTTGAGTCGGCGTGAATGCCGCGCTCCGCAGGCGCGGTCGTCGGTGCGTCTTTCTTCCGTGGCATGGGACGTAGGTTAGCGGGGCGGCGCGCGGCGGGTCAATGCGCGCGGCGGAGCGCTGCCGTCTTCCACATCGCCCTGATTCAGCGGTAACAGAGACTTTATCTTCTCCACGGCTTCAACGCAGCCGCGCTCCGCGGCGGGAGAGAGCGTTTCGCTGAATTCCAAGTTCACGGCGGGAATCGTGAGCCACCACGCGCGCGGAGCGCGTCCGAACACGTCACGGGCCAGCGCCAGCATGGTGCGGGGGTCGGCGGCGTGGGCCATAAGCTGGCTGGAGGCGCCGGGTTTGAGCGGGCGCAACTGGACTTCCCCCGGCGCGTCCACGGCGGCATCCACGAACACGACGGCGTCGGCCTGTGAAATCGGGTCGGCGTGTTCGGGGGAGAGTTGCTGGCAGACGAGGGTGCGGACGCCGGGCAGGTGCAAGGCTTCCACGGCTTCCACCACGCGAGGGCCGACGCCGTCGTCAGAGCGCAGCGTGTTGCCGTAGCCGATGATCAGAGTTCGCGTAGTCGTGTTCATGGCGGCCTTCGCCAATGACCAATGACAAATGAGGAAGAATGATGGCGGTGTTCGTCATTTGGCATTCGTCATCCCAAATCATCCCCGCACCGCTTCGTTCAGCACCGAGCCATCCGGCGCGATGAGTTGAACGTGCAATGGCATCTGGCCTACAGCGTGGGTCGAGCAACTCAGGCACGGATCGTAGCAACGGATGCCGTGTTCGACGCGGTTGAGCATTGGTTCGGGAATCTCATTGCCGCGCACATAATGCCGCGCGATCTGCGCCACGGTCTGGTTCATCGCGAGATTATTTTGACCGGTGGCGACGATGAGGTTGACCTTCTGCAGCAGGCCGTTGCGGTCCACGGTGTAGTCGTGGAAGAGCGTGCCGCGCGGGGCTTCGCTCACACCGACGCCGCGGAGGTTGTTGATGCCAGCATCGGCGCGGAGGTAATCGCTCAGGATCTCTGGATCGTCCATGTAGCGCTCGATGTATTCGAGGCTGGCGAGAATCTCAATGAGCCGCGCGTAGTGGTAGAGAAAGGACGATGTGACCGCGCCGCGCCCCAGCTTCTTGAAGAGTTTCAATTCAGCATCGGCCTTCGGCACACCCATGCGTTCGCAAATGTTGAGGCGCGCCAACGGTCCGACGCGGTAGAGGCCCGCCGGAAAACCCAGCGGCAGATAATACGGAGATTTGAGATACGAATTATTTTGCACCGATTCGCCGATGAACTCGTTGTAGCGAGCCGCTTCAATCTGGTCGGCCAGTATGCTGCCGCTGCTATCGGTGAAACGGAGTTTGCCACCGTGATGTTCCCAAGTGCCGTCTTCGGCGATGAGTCCCATGAAGAGCGACGGGAAATTGCCGAAGATCTGGATCTCGCGCTGATGCGTCTCCATCGTTTTCTTGAACAAGGCGAGCGCGGCGTCGGTCGTGGCAAACGCTTCGGGAAGCCATAGGCGGATGCGTTCGCGGCCTTCCACGGTCAGCGGACTGCGCACGCCGCCGGGAACGGCCCATGATGGATGAATCTTTCGGTCGCCGAGAATTTCTATGATCTCCTGCCCGAACTGTCGGAGGCGAATTCCCGCGCGGGCGAGATCCTTGTTCGACGCGATCAAACCAAAAACATTGCGTTGCGACTGCGGCGTGTCCCAGCCCATCAGGAAGTCCGGCGCGCTCAAATGGAAGAAACTCAACGCGTGGCTCTGCACCAGTTGTCCGAGGTTCATCAGGCGGCGCAGTTTGTCGGCGGCCGGCGGAATGTTGACGGCCATGAGCGCGTCGCCTGCCTTGGCCGACGCGAGCGTATGGCTGACGGGACAGATGCCGCAGATGCGCTGCGTGATGCCGGGCATTTCAGAGAACGGCCGGCCTTCGCAGAATTTCTCGAAGCCGCGAAACTCAACGACGTGAAACTCGGCATCGGACACATGGCCTGCTTCGTCCATGAAAATGCTGATCTTGGCGTGGCCCTCGATGCGGGTCACCGGGTCAATGACGATGCGTTTCGACATAAACTTTGGCTCAGCCAAATTTGATCTGCTTCCCTTCAAGCTTCAGTTCCAAGCCGCTCAACATTTGCGATAGCAGCGCCTTGATGTGCGCCGCCGGTGGAGGGCAGCCCGGCAGGAAATGTTCGACATGCACGACTTCATGCACTGGCATCACACGATTCAGAAGCACGGGCACAATGCCGTCTTCCTTGGGAATGCACGGGTTGTCCTGAGCGTTTTCGATATAGGCGCGTTGCAGGACGTTCTCGACGTTACCGACGCCGAGTTGATTGCGCATGGCGGGCACATTGGCTGTCACGGCGCAATCGCCGAAGGACACCAGCGTCTTGGTGCGCTGACGGATCTTGTGGAGCAGTTCAAGATTGTCCTCATTGCAGATGGCTCCTTCGATGAGACACACGTCCACGCCTTCCGGGTATTCCTTCACATCCATGACGGGGCTGTAAACGATCTCCACCAGGTCCACGAGATCGAGGAGAAACTCATCCAGATCCAGGAACGACATGTGGCAGCCGGAACAGCCGCCAAACCAAACTGTGGCCACACGTGCTTTCATAGTTTCATTCCTAGTCCGTCGCGATCCATTGCTTCTTCTCGCGAGCTGTGACGATGAATTCCAATTTGCCGCGATCGCGTTCCATTTCTCCCACGGTGGAGCCCTTGTGGAACAGCGCGCCGGTCGGACAGGCTTGCACGCACTTGCCGCATTGGGTGCAGGAATCGGATTCGCCCCACGGCTGGTTCAGATCGGTGACGATGTGCGACCTCGTTCCGCGTCCGGCGACGTTCTTTGTGCCCGCGCCTTCGATGTGCCAGCACACGCGCACACAACGGGTGCAAAGGACGCAACGGTTGTGATCCATGCCGAACAAACGGTGCGTGGTGTCCACGTTCCATTTTGGAAAGAGGTAGTCGTAGCGGACGTGATCCATGCCCAGCGAGTAGGCGAGGGTCTGTAATTCGCAATGACCGTTGGCAACGCACGACGAGCAGACGTGATTGCGCTCGGCGAAGAGCAGTTCCAGCGTCATGCGACGATATTTGCGCAGGCGTTCACTGTCGGTCTTCACTTCCATTCCCTCGGCCACTTTGGTGGTGCAAGCCGGGAGCAGCTTTGGCACGCCCGCGACCTCGATGAGGCACAGGCGGCATGCGCCCACGTCATAAACGCCGTCGAGATGGCAGAGCGTCGGGATCTTGATTCCCACTTCGTCCGCTGCCTGCAAAACTGTCGCGCCTTCCTCGGCGGTGATGGGCTTGCCGTTAATGGTCAGTGTTTTCGCGGCCATAGGAATTCTCCGTTATTTCGCCATCGCCTGCGGTTTTGTTGCGCCGTTCCCGCGCGGCCCGAATGTGTCCGGCTGGATCAGGTCATCGTATTCGTGGCGAAAGAACCGCAGCGTGCTCTGCGTGGGATTGGGTGCAGTCTGGCCGAGGCCGCAGAGGCTGGTGTTCTTCACCATGTCGCAAAGTTCCTCGAGCTTCGCGAGATCGCGTGGCGTCGCTTTGCGTTTCAAAATCTTGTCGAGCAGGTTGTGCATTTGCACGGTGCCGGCGCGGCAGGGAATGCATTTGCCGCACGATTCATCCATACAGAACTCCATGAAGAAACGCGCGACATCCACCATGTTGGTGCTGTCGTCCATCACGATCATGCCGCCCGAACCCATGATCGAGCCGAGCTTGCCGAGCGATTCGTAATCCACCGGCGTGTCCAGATGCTGCGCGGGGATGCAGCCGCCAGACGGTCCGCCGGTTTGCACGGCTTTGATCTTCGCGCTGCCAGGAGCGCCGCCGCCCATTTCTTCGACAATGGTGCGGAGCGGCGTGCCCATCGGCACTTCGATGAGGCCGGTGTTCTTGATGTTGCCCGCCAGCGCAAAAACTTTCGTGCCCTTGCTCTTCTCCGTGCCGATGGCGGCGAACCATTCTGCGCCGTTGCGATAAATCGGCGGCACGTTGGCGAAGGTCTCCACATTGTTGATCAGCGTGGGACAGCCGTACAAACCCGATTCAGCCGGGAACGGTGGACGCGGACGCGGCGTGCCGCGCTTGCCTTCGACTGACGCCATCAACGCGGTTTCCTCGCCGCAGACGAACGCTCCCGCGCCAATGCGCAGATCAATGTTGAAGCTGAATGGTGATTCGAAAATGCCACTGCCGAGAACGCCAAGTTGCTTCGCCTGTTTGATCGCGATTTGCAGCCGCGAGATGGCCAGCGGATATTCGGCGCGCACGTAGATGAATCCTTGATCCGCTCCCACGGCGTGAGCCGCGATCGCCATACCCTCAAGCACGCTATGCGGATCGCTCTCCAACACGCTGCGATCCATGAACGCGCCGGGGTCGCCTTCGTCGGCGTTACAGATGACGTATTTCTTTGCACTCGGCGACTTCGCGACCGTGCCCCATTTGAGTCCGGTGGGAAAACCCGCGCCGCCGCGTCCGCGCAAACCAGACTTCACCATCGTCTCGACAACGTCCTTGGGTGTCACCTCGTTGATTACTTCGTGCAACGCCTGATAACCGTCCGCCGCGATGTAGCTTTCGATGCGCTCAGGATCAACGACGCCGCTGTTCGCGAGCACGATACCAAGTTGCTTCTTGAAGAACGCCGCGTCGGGATCGGTCTGCGGAATGTCGACCTCCTCGCCCTTGAGCGCGGCGATGATGGAGGGCGCGCTTTCCGGCGTGACTTTGATGTAGAGTGAATTCTGCGGGTCGGCCTGAACGAGCGGTCCCTCGCAACAAAGCTTCATGCAGCCCACGCCGCGGACTTCGACCTCTTCCTGCAAGCCCGCTTCCTCCACCGCTTTTTCGAGACGCAGTTTGACGCCCGACGCGTCGGACGACATGCAGCCCGCGGCCATGCAGCAGCGGAGCGTGACCTTCTTGCGCGTGGCCAGTTCCGTTGATTTGATGGTGAGCAGATCGTTGAGTGTCATGGTGCCGTCCACTTCTTGATTTGTTCGACTGCGGAAGCGGGCGTGGCGCGCGGTGTGACCGTGCCGTCGTAAACCACCGCCGGAGCAATGCCGCACGCGCCGATGCAGCGCGCGGTGAGGAGGGAAAGCTTGTTGTCCGGCGTGGTTTCTCCGGGCTTGATTTTCGCCTGCTCCTCCACTGCGGCGATGACCTTGTCCGCGCCTTTCACGTAGCACGCTGTGCCCATGCACACGACGCACGTGTGCTCGCCCTTGGGCTTGAGCGTGAAGAAATGGTAGAACGTCGCGACGCCGTAAACGCGACTCGGGGGAAGTTTGAGTTTGTGGGAAACGAACAGAAGCAAGTCGTCTTCAAGATAACCAAACAGCTCCTGGGCCTTGTGAAGCACCTCGATGAGCGCATCGTGGCGGAACTGGTGCTTCTTCATGTGCACTTCAAGGATCTTGAAACGCTTGTCTCCACTTGCGTGCTTGAGCGCCTGCTGAAGGCGTCCTCCCCGAACCGGCTTCACTGATGCAATCATGACTCCTGCTCCTAAACCGGCAGCAACAATGAAATACGCCGATTGACCAGAGATGAATGCGCATGACCACCAGTTACGCTTCACCGGAATTGCGATTAACCAATTAGCTTTTGCTATAACCGTCACGGACTCCGGCGGATCTCACCCATCCGCTTGTGCGCGTCCCGATTCTCGTTACGCTTGCGCGCATGGCGTTCGATTCATTTCGCGATTGGGTCAATCAACTCGACAGAGCAGGGGAATTAATTCGCATTCAACAGCCCGTCGCCACCGAGTTCGAGATCACGGAACTGGCTGACCGCGAAATGAAAAAGCCTGGTGGCGGCAAGGCGCTGCTCATCGAGAAGCCCACGGTGAACGGCGTCGTGTCGCCGTTCCCCGTTGCCATCAACACGCTGGGTTCGCACAAGCGCATGGCCATCTCGCTCGGCGCGAATTCCGTGGACGAAGCCGCCGCCGAACTTGGTTCGCTGATGAAAGCCAAGCCGCCGACTTCATTTCGCGAAACCTTGAAACTGCTCGGCACAGCCATGGATTTGCGCCACGCCAAGCCAAAGCAGGTGAAGGACGGCCCGTGCAAGGAAGTGATCCATAAATTCGACGCGGTGCCCACACGCGTTGAGCCGTGGCCGAAGGCTCCTGAAATCTCCAATCCTCAATCCTCAATCCTCAATCCTCAATCTGCGACGCTGCTGGACCTCCCCATTCTTAAGTGCTGGCCTTTGGACGGTGGAAGATTTGTGACGCTCCCCTGCGTCGTCACCCAAGACCCCGACACCGGCGAGCGCAACGTCGGCATGTATCGGATGCAAATCTACGACGGGCGAACGGCGGGGATGCATTGGCAATTACAGAAAGTTGGTGCGCGACACGGTCGGCGCTATTACGAAACCGCCACACGGATGCCCGTCGCTATTTTCCTGGGTGGCGATCCCGTGTTCACCTTCGCCGCCACCGCGCCGTTGCCCGACGGCCTCGACGAATTCCTCCTCGCTGGTTATCTCCGCAAAAAATCCGTCGAACTCGTCAAGTGCGAGACCAACGACCTCGAAGTCCCCGCCAACGCAGATTTCGTCATCGAAGGCTACGTTGACCCGCGCGAGCCGCTCCGCGACGAAGGCCCGTTCGGCGACCACACCGGCTACTACACGTTGCCCGAGCC
>JBBRBM010000032.1:0-39051 GCA_038205745.1 Verrucomicrobiota bacterium
TTACGGCGTTTTCGATCTCCATCGGGTTCACTTCTGAAACAATGTCGAATGATGGCATGGCGCGCAGTGTAGGGACGGAAGCCGAAAGTTCAATCGCGGCTGCAGCGGGGGCAAAACTCTTTACAACGCCGCGGGCCGCATGTAACGCTCCGCGCCTATATGCGAAAACTTGCGTTGCTCGCCGCTTTTCTTGCCGTCGTTATTGCCGGTTGCGGGACCTCGAAAGTCACCAATTTGACCACGACGCGCCATCCCCGGAGCGCCACGGGCATGTATCCCGTCGAGTTCCAGTGGGACAGCAATCAGCAGACGCAGGTCGGCTCTTCCATCAAGCCTTACGTCGTGATCGGCCATGATTTTTATCCGATGCGTCCGTCGCTCGGCATCATCAATCGTTGGGAGACGGTGATCCCCGTCGGGCCGGACAAGACGTCAGTGATCTATCACTTCAAGATCGAATACGAGTATCGCACCTTCGGCAAACCGCAGAAGAGCAGCCGGCTCTCGCCGAGCTACAAGCTGGAGATCATCGATCGATAATTTTGGCTGAAGTGCCACAAGAGCGGCGGTGAATACCGCCGCTTTTTGTTTTTTAAGAGAGCGCGGACGGTCATGTCCGCACGAAACCATCTGACCGCGTAAACTTGCGGACGTGACCGTCCGCGCTCCCCTAATACGCCGTCTCGTAAATCGTGAGGAAGTCGTCGGCGATGATTGGGCGAGGATTAAACGTGGCGGTCCACTGCTTTGCGGCTTCAGCGGCGAGCATCGGAAGCTGGCTGCTCTCGATACCGCAGTCGCGCAGGCGCTGCGGCATGTTCGCGAGCGCCAGGAAACGATCAATCTCGCTCACCAGCGCGTCCACGGCCTGTTCCAAACCCTCGCTGACGCACGCCAGTTCAGGCCCCGACGCCAGTTCCGCGTAGGCCCGTCGCGAGGCGTCATCGACAGCGTTGAACCGAATGACGTGAGGTAAAATCATTCCGACGGCCTGCCCGTGAACAATATTGAAATGTGCCGTCAGCGGGTTCGCAGCGGAGTGCGCTGCGCCCAGCATGGAATTCTCAATCGCCGTACCGGCAAACGCCGCGCCGAGCAACATGCGCCCGCGGGCATCGACATCGCGCGGGTTCTCCAACACGCGCTGAAAGTTCGGCGCGAGCAGCTTGAACGCTTCGTGCGAACACATTGCGGAGAACGGGTTGCGCTTCTTCGACACCGTCGTTTCGATCGCATGCGCGATCGCATCGATGCCAGTGCAGGCTGTGACGCGGGCCGGTTGGGAAATCGTCAGTGCGGGATCGAGAATCGCCACACGCGCGGCAGCTTTCGGATCAAGGCACGCCATCTTTTGATGCGTGAGTTCGTCGGCGATTAACGCGGCGCTCTGGCATTCACTGCCGGTTCCGGCGGTCGTGGGAATCGCGATCAACGGCAGCATCGGCTTCGTGGCTTTGCCCATGCCCCAGTAGTCCCGCATCGCGCCGCCGTTCGTGAGCAGGAAATTGCAGCCCTTCGCTGTGTCCATCGAGCTCCCGCCGCCGAGGCCGATCAATGCCTCGATGTTTCCTTCACGGGCGGTGACGACACAGGCGTCAACATCGCGCGTCGTCGGATTTTCGCGGACTTTGTCGAAGACCACAGCCTTGACGCCATCAGCCGCCAGCGTCCTCAGCAAATGCTCCACGTGACCGGCGGCGACGATGCCGGCGTCGGTGACGAGCAGGACTTTTCGCACACCGAGTTCGCGAACGATCTCGCCGGTGCGATCGATCGCATTGACTCCGAACACAAGCCGCGTGCGCGGCTGGAAATCAAATGGAGTCATCGCGCTATTCACCATGGTCCCAACGTCCTGCATGGAACTAGCAGACTGGAAAACCTGCCCGAGTGTTCAAGACGAACGTGCATCAGACGAGGAATCGCACATCGCCATCGAGCCATACGCCACGGACGCGGAATTCACGATCGAACCACACGAGGTCGGCGCGTTTGCCGCGCTCGAGCGAACCGAATTCGCCATCACGTCGAAGTTGGCGCGCCGGATTCAGCGTCGCCATCCGCACCGCATCCACGAGTGAAGCGCCGCCGAGTTGCACGGAGCGACGCACGGCTTCGACCATTGTGAGCGTGCTGCCGGCGAGCGCCGCGCCGTCGGCGGTGAGCGCGGCTTCTTCGGTGACGCGGGCGGCGAGAGAGTTTTCGCTCCCGGCTTGAAACAAAGTGCCGGGCTTCAATCCCGCGCCGGCCATGGCGTCAGTGATCAGGCAAACACCGTCGCGGCCCTTGGCGTTGAACAACATCTTCATCAGCGTCGGCGCGACATGAACGCCGTCAGCGATCAACTCACACGAAATTTCTTTATGGGCCAGTGCGAACTCCAGCATTCCCGCGACCCGATACGGACCGCGCTTTGCGGCTGTGCTCATGCAGTTGAAGGTGTGCGTCGCGTGATTCAGTCCGGCCTCCAGCGCGGGTTGCAACTGATCTTCCGTCGCGTTCGTGTGACCGCCGCTCACGATTGAGCCATTCTTCCGCAGCGCGGCGATGAGCGGCAACGCGCCCGGCTCTTCCGGCGCCAGCGTCATCTCGGCGATCAGCGATCCGTAGCGCAAATATTTCCTCCACTCGGAAGCCACGGGCGGGCGGATCTCGCCCGGATTCTGCGCGCCGGATTTTGCCTTGGAAATAAACGGTCCCTCGACATGCACGCCGATCACGCGCGAGCCGCCAAGCGAACGGTTGTGCCAAGGCTTCGCAGCTTCCAGGACGCGCAACACTTCGGATTCCGCTGCGGTCACGGTGGTCAGCGCAATCGATGTCGTCCCGCCGCGCAGATGAAACTCCGTGATCACGCGGAAGGCGTCGGCGGTGCCCTCCATCGTGTCACGCCCAAGCGCGCCGTGAATGTGCAGATCGACAAAGCCGGGCGCGAGATAACCGCCGCGCAGATCGAACGCGTCTCCGTTCGTTTTTCCGCCGCGCGCGATGCGCGTGATCCTGCCCTCGCGGACCTCGATCGATCCGCGCTGGATCGAATCCGGCAGAATCACTTGGGCATTCGTGAAGCGTGTCATCATGGTTCGACCTTCCGTAGCGAAGCGAGATGCTCGACAAGGTCGACCAACTCCTGCACCGACATCGTTTGCTGCAAGCCGACCGGCATGATGGATGTTTTCATCTGCTTCATCGAAGCGATCTCCGCGCGCTTGTAGCGCGTGATAATGCCGTTGGTGTCCTTGATCGCGACTTCGTCCGGCGTCTCGCTCGCTTTCAATCCATACGCTTCGTCGCCGTTCTTCAACTCCAATTGCCACGCCTCGAAGCCGAACGAAATGCCCGCGCCAGGATCGAGGATCGCTTCGTAGAGCGCTTCCTTGGGCAGTTTGGTTCCAATCTCAGTGAGCGCGGGTCCAACATCCTTTCCTTCGGTGCGCACCTGGTGGCATTTGGCGCAACCCGCTGTTTCGCGGCGGAAAACTTCCGCGCCCTTGCCCGGGTCACCTCGCATTTTCACCAGCTCGGAGACGGATGGAAGCGGCTGCGCGTTTTGGCCCGCGGGCAGCGGAAGAACTTTGGCCGCTTCGCCCTGAATCTCCGGCCAGCGCGCGCTGCTCAACTCAGATGCGGCAATGAACTTCAGGTTCTCCGGCAATTTGTCCGCCTTGGCGAGCGAGAGCAGCGCCGCGGCGCCCTCTTGCGTTTGCGCGAGCGCGCGCACGGCGGTGCGACGAACCTCGATGCTGCGTTTCTCGTCAACAATGAGCGGCTCGATCAACGCCGTCGTTTGTTTCTCCTTGGCGTTCCCGAGCGCTTGGACCACGCGAACAGCGTTGGTGGTTTCGAGCGCTTGCTTCACCGGCGCGAGGTCCTTGCTTGCAAGCACCAGGCGCATTGCTTCCACGCCGCTCTCGTTCTCGGGATTGTTGATCGCGACTTCGAGCAAGCCGGCGTTCTTGTCCTTGAGATTGAAATGCCGCACGAGCATCACGTAATTCGGGGTGCCGCGTGCCTTGTCGAGCACGCGCTCGACGGCCGCTTTGATGGCGGGCTTCTCGTCGAGGTTCACGTTCTCCAAACGCGTCAGCGCCGCCACCGCCGTGTTGATTCTCTCCTGCTCGGCGTCAGCGGACCATGAAGGTGCAGCAAAGGTGAGCGTCGCGGCGAGCGCGAGGCCAAGTTTGAAGCGATTCATCGCGCGTGAATGTTTCTGAACGACGCGAATTACTCAAGCGGTGAAGCTGGCGAGGAATATCCCCGCGCCCGTTTCGATCGGAACACCAGCGACGATGGAGCGCGGTTCGGCGCGTCGCGGAGACTTATTTCGTGGCGAGGTCAAAGCATTGCAGTTCCCGGCCGTCGCGCACGTAGAGCTTGCCGTCGGCAAATGCAGGATGACTCCACGTTTTGCCGCAGACCTGCGCGCGGCCCAACTCAATGTATTTGGCCGGATTCGCCGCGAGCAACACAAGTTGTCCATCGTAAGTGAGCACGAGCAGGTTCTTGCCGACGACAATGGTTGATGCGTAATCCGTCTGGTCCTTGCCGATGCCAAAACCGCTTTGCGTCCATTTCACGGCGCCGCTTTGCGCATCGACGCAAAGGTAGTCCTTCGTACGAATCGGGCCGTAGGTGTAGAAATGGCCATCCACAAAAACGGGCGTGGCCAGGTTGATCATGAGCGGCTTGTCCGCCCAAAGCTGCGTGGCCGCGAATGCGTCGCCTTCCTTGCTGATCCGCGTGCAGACAAGTCCGATCGTTTGCGAAGTCACCGTGATGGTGTCGCCGTTGATCACCGGCGTGCATGCATGACGCTTCGCGCCAGTGCGGAATGGAACGCGCCAGAGTTGCTTGCCGCTTTTCAAATCCATTCCCACCAACGCATCGGCCGTGAACGCGACGAGTTGCTTCATCCCGGCGAGCGTGGCGACGACGAACGACGAGTAAGCCGCTTCGTCATCGAGCGCTTTCCAGATTTCTTTTCCAGTCAGCTTGTCCTTGCAGACGATGCTCGCGCCCTTTGCGCCGACGGGGATGTAAACGTAATCCCCATCGATCACACCGGAGCCGTTGTTTCCGCGACGCGCGGCGGTGCCTTCGCCGGCTTTGCCGCCGAGGAAGTTGATTCCGTAATCCTTGAAGGCAAAACCCCAACGCACTTTCCCGTCCGTGAGATTGAAGCAACGGAACTCGCCGTTCATCGATTGAAAGTAAACGCGATCTCCATCAACGAGCGGGGTGCTGCGAGGACCGCTGCCCCATTCGTCGCCTTCGGCCTCGGCGAGTGATGTCTGCCAGCTTTCCTTCGCGCTCGCGGCATCAATGCAATGCAGGATTTCCTTCTTGCCCTGCTCATCCGCGTAAATCAGAGCGCCACCAGCAACGATGGGAGAGGAGAAACCGGTGCCGACGGGAATTTTCCACGACGGTTTCAGTTCCTTTGGAAACGATTGGATCGACGCCGCTTCAGCGGAATGTCCGTCACGCTTCGGTCCGCGCCATTGCGGCCAATCGCCAGCCATTGCCGTGAGACACGTGCTTGCAAGCGCGAGGACAAGGAGACGAGGGGATACGGGGACACGGGGAACTGCGGCGCTGCGCTTCAGTATCCAGTCCCGGCTGCTTTGAATCATAGTGACGAGTTGGCCGATGATCTTGTCGCAAGACGCTTCGAGACGTTTCGCGGCTTCACTACTCAAGTAACCGCAGTGAAACGCGAATTCGATCCATGTCTGAGTTTCGCCGGCTTCCGCTTCAGCGTCACTGAGTTTGCTGATGAATGCCGCCTCGTAGCGCCGCTTCCGCCACGCTTCGGAAATGTTCGTCGCAACCGAGCGCGAGGACCGGCGGATTTGGTCGGTCAGCGAGTAGAGTTCCTCTCGGGGAAAGCTCTTTGTGGTCGTGAAGATTTCCATCGCAACAGTCATCGCGTCCTGCCAAACGCGAAGTTCTTTATGGGTGTTGATTTTCATCAGCAAGTCCCCCAGTCACCTTGTCTCCTGGTCCCCAAGTCCCTTTTCACCATTCACCGTCAGCCAATGCCGACGTGATGTTTCGTGCGAGATCTTCCGCGAGCAATGGGAGCGCCTGACGCTCGGCGCTTGAGAGATCGCTGCCCACGCGCACATCCGTGCGGCCACGGAATTCGCGATTCACGAGCGTCTTGCCGCTCACGCGGTCAAAAGCGTTGACGTGCGCGTAAAGAATCACGCGGTAATCACGCACCGTCAGCGTGTCGTTCGGCTGGAACGTGAGCCCTTGTCGGTCATACCGCGTGACTGTGGTGGTCACGAGGATGTCGCCGTCACCCTTTGTGTTGAGACGATAAGTTCCGTCGCGCTGGACCTGACGGCGGAGCGCCTGGGCCACGACTTCGCTCACCCGCGGCTCGTAAGTGGAGTTCACAGGCGGCGCGATCTGGACGGAGCGCGATCCCGCCTCAATGCCATTCGTTGGACCCACTTTGTACCCGAGGCAACCCGTCAGCAGCAGTGGCAGAGCGAAGATGGCGAACGCGCGGCGCATGAGATTATTCGGCAGGATTCGCCGGCGTATTTCGTTTCTTGATCAGGTCGATGCGAATGCGTGCGGCGTCCGCGTAGCCCGAGCTCGGATCTTTGAGCAACACTTCGTTGTAATAGATCAGCGCGCCGTCCCACTTCTTTTTCTTTTCGTAAAACTGCGCGATGTCGTAGCTGCCGCGGGCCTGCTCGGTGCGGAGCGAATCGATGCGAGCCCCGGTTTCCTTCACGCGCGGATCGTCCGGGTGCAATGTGGCGAAGTCGCTGAATGTCGCGATGGCTTTCGATGCGACCGTCTGGTCGTACTCCGCCGTGCGAGCTTCCTTCTGGTAAGCCATGCCGGCTTTGTAGAGGGCATCACTGGCGACCTGTGGCTTGTCGGCGTAACGATCGGCGGCGCGCTCGTAAGCTTTCACCGCAGCCGGATAATCTTTCTGCCGCTCGCGCACTTCGCCGATGTTGAGCTGCGCCTGCGGGCCGACATCGCTGTAAGGCCCGTTCTTGACCACCTGCTCGTACATGTCCGCTGTCTTGTCTTTCGAAGGCGGCATTGGGATGTAACCCCAAAGCTTGAACCACTTGCCACCGAGGAATCGGTTCGCGATTTCGTATTGCCGTTTCAACACTTCATTCGCTTCGGCGATCTTGGGATATTTCTCGATGAGCTTCTGGTACTCCTTGAACGCCTGTTGATCCTGGTTTTTCTCTTCGAGGCAACGTGCCGCCAGGTACTGAGCCTTGGGTGCGTAATCAGAGAACGGCCAGTTGTTCACGGTGCGCTTGGCGGCCTTGAGCGCGAGATCGTAGTTGGCAGCGTCGAACGCCAGTTGCGCGACTTCCAATTGGTCCTTGGCGCGCGTCTTCTGCCACGTGCCGGTTTCGCCCGGCTTCTCGTAAGTCCAGCCTTCACCGGGCTTGTAAATGAGAGGGGCGGGCGAGTTGTAAGCAAATGCCAAAAGGCAAAAGCCCACGCAGAGCAAGCGCAACAACCGACGAATCATGCTCGGATTTAAGTGGCAAACGCGCGCGTGGCAAAGGGAAAACTGACGGGCGTGCTGCGAGGACGCAAATGACATGGTTGGAGGCGGCAAGCTTTTGAAACTGCCAATCCCGTTCGCGAGCCGCTTTGTTCCAAGCCGGCTGCACATTATCAGTGTCCATCCGCGTCCATCTATGCTTTCAATTCTTCACGCATGAACAGCACAGCGCGGACGAAGATTCTCGTGATCGACGACGACAAGAAGTTGTGCCGCCTCATCGCCGACTACCTCATGCCGATGGGATACGACGTTTCGCTCGTTCACACCGGCCCGGAAGGCGTTGAGAGGGCGACGAGCGCTTCATGGAACGCCGTGATTCTCGACGTGATGCTGCCCGGCATGGATGGCTTCGAAGTGTTGAAGCAAATCCGCAAGACGAGCGACGTCCCGGTGCTGATGCTCACCGCGCGCGGCGACGAGGCGGATCGCATCGTGGGCCTGGAAATCGGCGCGGATGATTACCTTCCCAAAACTTTCTCGACGCGCGAATTGCTGGCGCGATTGCGCGCGGTGACACGCCGCTCTTCGAGCACGTCTCGCAAGACGGCGGAAGATGGACGTGAGCCGGAGATCATCGTGGGCAAGCTCCGCGTTGATCCCAACACGCGCACGGCTGACTTCGATGCCAGGCCGCTGACGCTCACGCCGGTGGAGTACGATTTGCTGGCCAGCCTCGCCCGCGCGCGCGGACGCGTGAAATCGCGCGAGCAATTGCTCGAGGAATGCCGCGATCGCAACTACGACGTGTTCGATCGCTCGATCGACGTTCACATCTCAGCATTGCGTAAAAAGCTCGGCGATGATCCGAAGGAACCGCGCTACATCAAGACAGTGCGGTCGGCGGGATACATGTACATCCGGCCGGAAGACGAGTGAAACGTGCCCCCGGCATCTTGCCGGGTCGAACTGTGAAGACGCAGTGAAGTTGCTCGCGAGTTCCAGTGATCTCACCTGATTGCAGAGCGGCGGACCCGGCAAGATGCCGGGGGCACGTTTGAACACTTACCGCCGCAGGAACTTCGCCACCGCTTCAGTGCGCGTCCGCACCTGGAGCTTTTCGTAAATGCGGCGGATGTAAGTGTGGACCGTCTCGTAGCTGATCCCGAGTTTCTCCGCGATTTCCTTGTAGAGAAAACCCTGGCTCAAACAATCCAGCACTTCGCGCTCTCGCGGCGACAATTCCTCGGTCTGCTCGTTTGCTGCCGCCGACTTTTGAAACGACTGAACGACTTTGCGCGCGATGTGCGCGGTCATCGGCGAGCCGCCGCGATTCACCTCGCGCAAGGATTCCAGCAACTCAGCGCTCGTGGTCCGCTTCAGCAAATAGCCGGATGCTCCGGCCGCGAGTGCGGCAAAAATATTTTCCGTGTCTTCGTAAACGGTGAGCATCACCACCTGGATCTGCGGCGCGATTTGTTTCAGCTTCCGGGCGCACTCGACACCGTTCATTCCGGGCAGGTTGATGTCGCACAGGACGACGTCAGGTTTTTTCTCGGGCAGATCGGCGAGCGCGTCCTCCGCGTTCGCGTAAGTGCTGATGCACTTGAAGCCGTCCGCGCGGTTCAGCACTCGCGAGAGCGTGTTTCGCAACTGGTCCTGATCTTCGACGATGGAAACGTTGATCGGCATGTCAGACGTTCGCAGGTTTTTCTTTCAACGGCACCGTCAATCGCACCACTGCCCCGGCTTGGCGTCCCGGATCGAGAGCGAACTCGCCGCCGATGTCGTCCATGCGTTTGCGCATGTTGCTGAGCCCGTGGCGGGTCTTCGCCCGCTCATGGTCCATGCCGGCGAGGCCGCGGCCATTGTCTTCGATTTCGATGATGAACGATTTGTCGCGCAACTGCATCCGTATCGAGGCGGAAGTTGCCTTCGCGTGGCGGACGATGTTGGTGACGGCTTCCTTCGCGGCGAGAAACACATTGTGCCGCACATCGGGTGCGATCGGAGTGGCGGGCAAATCCGACGGCACGTCCAACCGATACTTCACACCGGCGACGGCGAGATAATCCTGCGCGTATTTGCAGATGTAATTCACGAGACCTTCCAACGTGTCGTTCTGAGGGTTCACCGTCCAGACGATCTCGTCGAGCGCGCGTGTCGTCTCGCGCGCCGTTTGCGAAATCTGCTTCGCGTGCTCCTCGATGTCCGCAGGTGAATCCTTGTCGGTCTCGACCAGTTCGCCCAGCAGCGCGACCTGCGTGAGGCTCGCGCCGACCTGATCGTGAATGTCGCGTGCGATGCGCGCGCGCTCCTTTTCCAGAGCTTCCTGCTGGCGCAACACGATGAGTTCACGTTGCAGGCGTTGCGTGGAAAAGTAGTGAACACTTCTCGCGATGAAGGTGATCGTGCTGAGCGTGACGAGCGTGATGAACCACCACGTGCGCCAAAACGGAGGATGCACGACGATCGCAAGAGAGCGCCCCGTTTCATTCCACACGCCGTCTTCGTTCGCTGCGATGACATGAAATTTGTATTCGCCCGGCGGCAGTTTGTTGTAGCTCGCCATGCGGCTGTTGCCGGCGTCGATCCATTCCTTCTCCAGACCTTCGAGGCGGTAGCGGCAGAGCGCACGCTCCGGTGCGGCGAGATTCAAGCTGGCGTAATGGATTTCGAGGCGATTATCGCGCGGACTCAATGCGACCGTCTCCTGCTCTGTGACGCTGCTGATGGTCCGCGGCTTGTTGTCGACTGCGACGGACTGAATGACAATGGGCGGGGGATGAACGTTGGGAGCGAGTTGAGTCGGGTTGACTGATGCAAGGCCCTTGATGGTAGGGAACCACAACGTGCCGTCGCGATCCTTCAACGCCGCAGGCTGCACCGCGGGGCCACATTCAGCGGTGGGAAGTCCATCGGCTTTACCATACGCGCGGCACTGTACCACGGCAGTTTTTCCGTCGGCGTAATCGTTCAGCGCGGCCTTGGCGATACGCAGCAACCCCACCGTGGACCCGATCCACAGATTGCCTCGGTCGTCATCCAGCAAGTAGCCGAGGCTGTTGCTCACGAGTCCTTCGCGCGTCGTGTAATGCGTCCAGCGTCCATCGCGAAAGCGACCGAGGCCGTTCGCAGTCGTCGTCACCCACATCACGCCCTGCGCATCAATCCACAAGGCGGCGATGTCATCGCTGGGCACGCCGTCCGCCTTGCGCAAGGCTGTGAATTTGCCGTCGCGGAGAAGGTTGATTCCGCCACGACGGGTTCCGATCCAGAGGGTTCCGTCGCGGTCTTCGCGGATGGCGGTGATCACATCGGAAGTTAATCCGTTTGTGGTTGTGAACTTTTGCCAGTTCGTTCCGTCGAACCGCGTCAATCCGGCGTCCGTTCCGAACCAAATCCGCCCGTCGTGATCTTGAAAAATCACGTGTGGCTCATGCGGGACCTCAATGACCGGCTTGTAACGTTCCTGCTCGAATTGCCAGGCACCATTCACGGCGCTGAGCCAAACGCGTTCGCGTGTGGCGAGTGCTACTTTCCAGCCAATTCCTGGGAAAAAAAAGTGGTCGCGCAACGAGCCGTTTCGCCAGGACACCAACCCATTCGCCCCGGTGCCGATCCACATTTCACCCGAGCCATCCAGTGAGACCGAGTGAATGGTCCACCCACGAGTCTCGGCCAGCACTCGAAAATCCTGACGCGTGACGCGGTTCAATCCGCCGCCGTCAGTCCCCACCCACAGCGTGCCCTCGCGATCTTTGAGCAATGATTGGATGAAATTCTGCGACAGCCCATTGTCCGCGTTGAGGGTGACGATCGTTCCGTCACGATAAATCCAAAACACTCCCGCACCGTCAGTGCCCACAATAAGATTTCCCTCTCCGTCATCGCAGACGGCTTTCACGTTGCGTCTGCCCCAGGGAAAATCCTCGTGAATGCTGTAGAGACTATTCGAGCGCCAGAACGCGGCGAGAATGTCGATCGGCGGAAGCGGCGCTTTCAACTCCGTAGATTTGGTTTCTCGCGTGAAACCTTTCTCGGCGAGGCGCACGATTCCGCCGGGCTGTGTTCCAATCCACAGCGCGCCGTCGAGAGCGACGAACAATTGCACCACACGACTGTCTTCCAGCGCCGGAGTGTTACCCGGATCAAAAACTTCGAAACGCAATCCGTCAAAACGGGCCAACCCGTTCAGCGTTCCCAGCCAGAGATAACCGTCGGGCGTTTGCGCGAGAGCGAGGACCGAGCTTTGCGGGAGGCCGTGCTCGGTTTCCCAGATGCGCACGTTGAAGCTGGCGTTCGTGCGCAACATGTCGTCCGCGCCCAGGACGCGAAACGCAAACCAGAGCAGGACGAGGGCAACTCGAATCGAGGCGCGGTTCACCGGGTGTGATTGTTCAAAGCGGCGCGAGGGCGTGTAAAGGGATTTTGCGAATGCATCCGACGATCGTCGCAAACCGTATTCTTAATCTTAATCGTAATCTTCATCTCCTCAGCCAAATCCAAGGTGCTCCGGGATTAAGAACACGATTACGAGCAAGAGTAAGAGGCGGACGCGCGCAATCTTTGTGGCTGCGGAGGATTTAACGGTTTGACACTCATTTTCACGGCCCATAGCTTGTCGCAACAATTTCGTATGGCCGATCCGAATCCAGTTCCGCCGCTGCCGCCAGGTGGCGTGCCGCCAAAACCCGCTGACGCGGCGAAGGTACAACCCAAGAAGGAAACCGTTCGCATTGCCCTGCCGCCCAAGCCGACGAACGCTCCCACAATCAAATTGCCGACGTTGCCGCCTGGCCCCGCCACGGGCGCGCCTGCTGGAGCGCCTCCTCCTCCGGGAACTGCTGGGGCGCCCCGTCCCGCGACCGGCGGACCGGCCACCGTTCAGATTCCTCGCCCTGCTGGTGCAGCCCCGACGACGGCGGCAGCACCAGCTGCCCCCATTCCGCCCGCGCCTCCGCGCGCCGGCACTGCGGTGGCAAAAGCTCCGGCCCCGGCCAAGGCACCTGTTGCGCCACCGCCCGCTCAAAAGCCCGCCGCCCCGAAGACGGTGGGCGCGCTCGACATGGCATTGGCGATCATCGCCGCGGTTGTCGCAATTGCGGCGGTCGTGAGTTTGCTCTCGCTGATGTACGGGCCGTGGGCACTGGCTTGGGCCACGAAGTAATCTTTTCTCGCAAAGGCATTTTTATGGCAGCTCCGAATATCGTTACTTTGACCGCCGACAATTTTTCCCAAGAGGTCGAAAAATCCACCGTGCCCGTGCTGGTCGATTTCTGGGCCGAGTGGTGTGGTCCCTGCAAGATGATCGCGCCCGTGCTCGATGAACTGGCCGGCGAATACAACGGCAAGGTCAAGATCGGGAAAGTGAATATCGACGAGCATCAGCAGCTCGCGGTGAACTACAAAATCAGTTCGATCCCGACGCTGCTCTTCTTCAAAGGCGGCCAGGTTGCCGAACAGATTATTGGGCTCAAGAGCAAGCGCGACCTGAAGGCCAGCTTCGACCGCTTGCTGTCGTGACCCGAGACGGGCGCGTATGGCATTGCTCGTCACGCCCGCGCAACTGACCCGGCGTTCCGACTTGTTCCATCAACTGGCGCAGATGACTGCCGCCGGCTTGGGACTCATCCAGTCGATCGAAGTTCTCCAACGCAATCCGCCGCAGCCCTCGCCGCGCGCCCCGCTCGCGCGTGCGCTGGTGCAACTGAATCAAGGCGCCGGCGTCACCGAATCGCTCTCGAAGTCCGGAGATTGGCTGTCGTCTTTCGACATTGCGCTCATCGAAGCCGGAGAAAAGAGCGGTCGCTTGCCGCAATGTTTCGAACTGCTGGCGACCTACTACGCCGAGCGCGCGACGCTCATGCGACAGGTGATGGGCTTCCTGCTCTACCCGACGTTCGTGTTCCACTTCGCGGTGCTGATCTTTCCGATAGGCACATTCACCGACCTGATTCTCAAAGGGGCCGTTCTCACTTACCTCGCACAAAAAGTGATGATCCTCGCTCCGCTCTACGGCACGGCACTGCTGCTTTACTACACAATGCAATCGACGCACGCGGAAGGCTGGCGCGCATTCGTCGAGCGAGTTCTCAACGCGGTGCCCGTGCTCGGAAAGGCGCGCCGCAATCTCGCGATCGCACGGCTCAGTGTGGCACTCGAAGCTTTGTTGAACGCAGGCGTCACGATCATCGAAGCATGGGAACTCGCGGCGGCGGCCAGCGGATCGCCTGCATTGCGACGCGTCGTGGCGCAAGCGAAGCCGGACTGGATCGACGGCGGCACACGGCCCGGCGAAACTATTTCCTCGCGCCCGGAGTTTCCACACGCCTTCGCCAGCCTCTACCAGACCGGTGAAATCAGCGGGCAACTCGACGACACGCTTCGCCGCTCGCATGTGCTTTATCAGGACGAAGGCTCGCGCGGGATGAAGAAATTCGTCTTCGGTCTGGCGGGCTTGCTCGTTGGCATCGTGTTCCTCGGCGCCGCGTTTCAAATCATCAAATTCTACATGGGCTACTTTCAGCAGATTAACGACGCGATTAACATGAACGCGAAATGACGATTGCCGAACTGCATTCAAACGAAGCGTTGCGCCGGGTGGAGTTTCCCGTCGCTGCGGATAAAGTCTTTCTCGGCCACGCCGGAGTCTGCCCATTGCCGCGTCGTGTTGCGGAAGCGGTGTCGCACTACTCCTTCAACTGCACGCAAGGCGACCAGGAAACCTTGTTGCCGCTCTACAAACTTCAGCAGATGCGCGAATCGGCTGCGAAAATTCTTGGCGCGCAACGCGACGAGATCGCCTTCGTCGGCCCCACCACGCTCGGGCTGAGCTACGTCGCCAATGGCCTGACGTTCCGCATAAGCGATAACATCCTCATCTATCACGACGACTATCCGTCGAATGTTTATCCGTGGATGGCGCTCGCCGAACGTGGCGTCCAGGTGCGGCTGATGAACGTGCGCGAATTCGGAAAGATTCGCGCGATCGATGTCCAAGGGCAGGTGGACGAAAACACCAAGCTCGTCGCGCTGGCGTCGTGTCACTTCATCAGCGGCTGGCGCATCAACATCCCGGCGATCGGAAAGTTTTTGCGCGAGCGCGGCATCTTGTTCTGCCTCGACAGCATCCAGACGATCGGTGCTTTTCCAACGCCGATGGAGTTTGTGGATTTCGCCGCTGCCGATGCGCACAAGTGGCTGCTTGGCCCGTGCGGCGCGGGAATTTTTTACGTGCGCAAAGCGTTGCAGGAGAAACTGCGCCCCGTCGTCCTCGGTTGGAACAATGTGCGCTGTCCGAATTACGTGGCTCAGGACGAGATCGCGTTCTCACCCGGCGCACAGCGATTCGAAGCCGGCACGCACAACCTCCTCGGCCTCGTCGGCCTCCACGCCGCGATGGATTTGTTGCTGGAAGTCGGATTGGAAAACATTGCCGCCGAACTGCTCCGCAAACGCGCGTGGCTCGTGCCGGCAATTCAAGAAAAGGGTTACACGGTCCTGCACGCTTCCGCCCCGCCGGAGAACGCGAGCGCCATCGTGACCTTCTTCCAGCCGGAAACCGAGATGCGCGAGATTCACCTGCGTCTCGAAGCGGCTGGCATCATCACGTCGTTGCGTCTTGATCGCGGAGGTCAGGCTTACATCCGACTCTCGCCGCACTTCTACAACACCGACGAGGAACTCCAGCGCGTGATCGCGCTGCTGTAGCGAAGCTCACAACTGCTTCAGGCGGAAGAAGCGATTCGTCGCTGGCGAATTCGTCATGTTGTATTCGCTTCCCCAAATCCCGCGGAGGCTCGTTTCCGGCGCCCAGTCAGTTGTCGGCAATGCAGACGCGGCTTCGAGAACGAAACCCCCATTGGTACTCCACGCGACGATCGCTTTTGCACCGCTTGCCACGATTCGCAATTGAGGCGCACTTGCATCACGGTCGAGGACCCCATTGAGCCGTCGCTCAATGCCAACGCGGCGTCCTGAACCCACCGGCACACCAGTGAGCGTGAACGTGTCGCCGCTTTGCGCGAATGCGGCGAGCTGCGCGCGGGTGAAGGGGCCGACGCCAGTCTTGTCGCAGAAATAATTGTTCGACGCTGGTTGATACAACAGCCCTGCCAACGCGCCATTGATCCGGCCTTTCACGACCAGGTCAATGTTGGTCCCGGCAATCGCCTGTGCTTCGAGCAACGACCAGTTATTGCTCACCGCGGCGGTGTTCACGGTGTTCGAAGCCACCGTTCGCGCGTGGCCGACCGCCGGCGCCATGCCGGTGTCGAGGCATTGCACGAAGGCGCTCAAGTTGCGCTTCACCACGGCGTCGTTTGCGAAAGTGCCGAACACCGACCGCGACAGGAACGCGAACAGGCTCGGATCGCTGCCGTCGTGAACGAGCCCAAATCCGTTGATGCTCGGCACTCCGGGAGCGTTCGTAAACCGCATCTTCTGATACGTCGCGCGCAATTGCGGAACTTTGAAATCCTGCGGCTCTTCCAACGCTGCGGCGGGCGTGAAGCCGCGGTCAGTTCCATTCGGCAAAGCGTGGCAGGTGTTGCACCGCAGCGGAATGATCCCCGCCAGCGTGCTGTAGTTCGTGTTCAGGTACGCCATCCGACCGGCATTCGGATCACCACCGGCGAACGTCGCAGGCAATGTTCGGTCGAGATTCTGATTGGGATTCGGCTGATAGACGATCGTGTTGATGTAGCTGCGATACAGGTTCATGTCCGCATCCGACAACGTCGTGCCGCCGAGCAATGCGTCGAACGCTCCGTTGAAGTGGGAGAAGTTGGTGCGTTCGCCACGCCAATGCAGCGGATCAAGTCCATTGAGGCCGCGCAACGTCTGCGTGGTCATCGGTCCCTTCATTGGATGAAACACCACGTTGGAAAAAATTCCGCCCGGAACGACAGTTTGCGAGCCTGCAACTTTCATCCGGTTTGTTTCCAAATTTCCACCGGGATTGCCCAGATCCCACGCCAGCAAATCCATCTCGGCATCGATGTGACACGAGGCGCACGAGACCGTGCCGTTGCCGGAAAGTTTGGCATCGTAAAGAAAACCGCGGCCCTGCCGAATCACGGTGGGTGTCGGGTCGTAACTGCCGATTGGGATTTCGCGGATGACCGTTCGCGAAACCGGATCGATCACCGTGAGCGTGTTCGAGATCCGGTTCGCCACATAGAGCGCCGTGCCGGGCTTGAGCGCGAGGCCACGCGGCCCACGCTTCGACTTCGGATCGGCGATTGAGCCGACGGAGTTCGGGTTCAACTCAATGCGTGCTGTGACCGCCCCGCTGTTGGCGTCCACGATGGCGACGCGATCGGAGCCGAACGCCGTGATGAAATAATTCCCGCCGCTCGGACCGAATGCGATCGCCGTGGGCTGCGCGAGAGCGTTCGTCTTGTTTGGCAGGCTCGGGAAGTTCGTGTAGTTGAATCCGGGGTTCAGATCGTAGCGCGTGACGACGCCGCTCGTGATGTTGATGCGGCTGATCTGGTTGGTGATGAATGCGCCGCGCAGCACTGGTTCAAAGCGTGTGAGGTTTCGGGCGTCGGTGTTCGCGACGTAAAGATCCCCGCTGTTCGGACGCACGGCGACCGCGAAGTTCACTGCGCCCACGCGGGAGAAGTAACGCGTGATCCCCAGCGTCGCGGTGTCGATCTCCACCACGTCGTTGTCGGGCATGGTGAACTTGATCGGAGCATTCGCGCCGTTGGTCCACGCAGGGTCGGCGGCGTCCACGATCAGGCTGACCGGCGTCGGTGGCGGAAGATTTGGGTTGGTGGGTGGCGGTGGAAGCGGTGCCAGGTTGAATGGGATCAGCGTGGTGCGATTCCCCGACAAGGCAAACGCCGCGTAAACACGCGTTCCATTCGAGTTCACGCAAATCGAGCGCGGGTTTTCGCCAAACAGAGAAATGTTTGTGATCACCGCGTGCGTCGCGGCGTCAAACACCGCGATCTGATTGTTGCGGGCGCAGGTCACGAACGCGCGCCCATTCGCGAACGCCACGTCCGCCGGTTCATCCTTCACATAAAGCGTGGCGGTCACGATGTGGCGCGACACGGAGACGATGCTCACGCTGTCGGAAACTTCATTCACCACCCACGCCTCGTCATCGCTGATGGCGTTCACCGAAACCGGTTCGATGCCGACTGGAATTTCCGCCATGAGGATCGGGTTCTGTGGATTGGAGACATCGAAAACCGAGAGCCGATTGTCGGGCGTGTTCACGGTGAACAAGCGGTTCCCGCTTGGCGAGAGACGGACGGGCGACGTTTGTTTGCCTTCGAAATTGATGTAGCTCTGCGCCGAGGCCGCATGCGCAAACGCGCACGCGAGAAGGGCGGCGCAAACTCGGACCGAGTGGATCGCACGCATGATGTTGTTCTTTCGCAGCAGAGGGCTGCGGTTGTTCTGGAACGCGGGGACGCTAACAAACCCCCGACACAACTTCAATCGCTTCGAAGGCGAGCCCGCTGTTTTGCTACGAGGCGAGGATCAGGGCTGCCGCTTCCAGGAGATTGCGCGCGCGAAAATTTGGCTGCTGTTTCAACGGTTCATCGTATCCGTAGTCGATGAATACGGTGCGCACTCCCGCCGCGTGCCCGCAATCAATGTCGCGCCAGCGATCACCCACCATCCAGCTTTGCGCCAGGTCAATGTTCAACTCGCGCGCTGCGTGCAGCAGCATTCCCGGCTTCGGCTTTCGACAGTCGCAATCCGAAGCGCCCTTGCCGGGATGAAAGCAAACTTCAACGCGATCGATCGGCAACACGCGGCACATGTGCGCGTGAATGGCATCGACGACCTCCTGCTTCAACGTGCCACGTCCGACATCGGGTTGATTGGTTGTGACAACGAGGAGAAAACCTGCGGCCTTCAACTTGCGACACGCTTCGGCAACGCCATCGATGATCACGAACTCATCGATCGAGAGCGGCGGGTACGGTTTGCCGTCGATGACTTTCGGTTCGTTGATGACGCCATCGCGATCGAGAAAGACGGCGCGTTTCAGGTCATTCATTCAAAAGTTCCTTTCAACACACGGCGCAAGTACACGCGGTCATCCGTGTTCATTTCGAACAGCCATGCAGTGGCACGTCCGGTCTCTGTCAATCCCGTAATCCGACCGGCGCTCGCTTTGAAGTGATCTCGCCAGTCATCGGTTCGCGGATGAAACAAGCGAACGACCTGCCCCGTGTCTGGATCGACTGCCGAGAGGTTTGTGCCTTTGCGAAGATTACAACGGTGACAACTCCAGGCGACGTTCGATGCATCGTCAGAGCCGCCGTGTTGTTTTGCGACGATGTGATCCAGATGAAATGGCCAGAGGGGAAGATTGGCCTCGCTGAAGTGGCAGTACTCGCAACGTCGCCCGGCGCGATCCCGCGCAAATTGGCGAAGTGGAGTGGGCATCAGGTGCCTGGATGGTCGGCAAGGTAGCTGCGCGCACGCGCCTGAAGCAGAGCGACAAGGTCTCCCACTTCCACGAACAATTCGTATTCCGCGCGCTCCTCTGGACTCAACGAACCTGCATTCGATCTTTCGGCAAGTTCGGCGACGCGCAGTTGCGCTGGCTTGTCGGATTTGATCGCGAGAATCTCACGAGCAGATTGGGGCGTGAAGCATCGCGCCAAAGGCTCCATCAAACCGCCGAGCAAAGCAGTCGCATGTGGTTTGCCATTCATGCTTCCAAGATAACAGCCCGCTCAAGAATTGGAACTACTTCGTCCCTTCCCACTTCGTCCGGTTCACCTTCAGCTTCGGGTGCGAAACGAAGAGGTGCCACACCACGCCTTGAAAGGCTTCGGAGTGCGGAGTCACGTGCTCACTGTTCACCGTCGGCACGATGACGCAGGCATTGGCTTCCTTCGCGGTGTAACCGCCGTCGCGGCCCACGATGCCGACCACGGATGCGCCGACTTGTTTCGCCACTTGAATGGCGCTGACGAGATTGGGGCTGACGTTTTTCTCCAGGTTGCCGCCGCCCACCGAGAAGATGAGCAGTCCATCTTTGCCATTGATGCGCGAACCCTTGAGCCATTCGCTGAACACGGTGGCCCAGCCTTCGTCGTTGGTGCGGGCGGTAAGCTCGGAGACGTTGTCGGTGGGTGCGTATGCTTCGAAGCCGCAGATTTTTCGGAAGTCATTCACGGCGTGCGATGCATTGCCCGCGCTGCCGCCGACGCCGAGGATGAAAAGCCGGCCGCCGCGCTCACGCACGCGCGCCAGTTCATCGACCATTTTCTCAATGGCATCAACATTCAGGGCGGCGACGACTTTTTGTGTCTCTTCGAGGTATTGCTGGGCGAAACTCATGGGCGGGAAGTAAACACGGGCCGCGCGAACGAGAAAGCAAAAATCCTGATCGACGCGAAATCAGCGGCAACCATTGCCAGGGGAAGCGCACACGGCACCTTCACATGCAACTCCGCGAGGCTGCGAACTCTTCTTCGACAACGTTTTGCTGACGGACTCGATTTCATGTTCAACGGAAGGTGAATTTCCGTTTGAACGGTCCTGCCGTCCTAGCCAACCCCGCTTGGCCGCTGTCCAAGTTCACCGTGAAGCAAAGCAAAAGGGACAGCGTCGCCGCTGTCCCTCGCAAAAGTTCTTGATGACGGTTAGAGCTTCACCCACTGGCGGGTGCGCGCTGATTGCTCGACGGCTTCGAGCACTTGCTCATTGCGCAGTCCGTCTTCGAAAGTCGGCTGGACACATTTTCCATCGACGACCGCGTTCACGAAGTCGGAGATGGCATGGATGAACGTGTGCTCGTAGCCGATGATGTGCCCGGGCGGCCACCACTGGCCGACGTACGGATGCACGCCGCCGGGTTGGGTCACGAGGATATCGCTGAAACCTTGCTTGTCCGGCGTGCTCGTGTTGTCGAAGAACTTCAGGCGGTTCATGTCTTCGAAGTCGAAGTAGAGACTGCCCTTCGAGCCGTTGATCTCGACGACGATGCTGTTCTTGCGGCCGAGCGCGAAGCGCGTGGCTTCGAGATTCGCGACTGCGCCGTTCTCAAAGCGACCGATGAAGAGAGATGTGTCGTCCACCGTGACGGCGCCCATTTTCTTACTCGCAGTGCCGCCGAGACCTTCCTTATTGGCGCTGGTGTCTTCGAGCGGACGTTTTTTGATGAAGGTTTCCATCATGCCGCAGACCTCGGAGAACTCACCGACGAGGTAGCGGGCGAGATCGATGATGTGCGCGTTGATGTCGCCGTGCGCGCCGCTGCCGCTGACTTCCTTGCGCAAACGCCACACGAGCGGGAACTCGGGATCGACGATCCAGTCCTGCGCGTATCGCGCGCGGTAGTGAAAGATTTTTCCGATCGCGCCGTCCTCGATCATCTTCTTGGCAAGGGCGATCGCGGGAACGCGGCGGTAGTTCTGGTTCACCATGTGAACGACGCCGGCCTTCTTCACCGCCTTGATCATCTCCACGCACTGCTTGCTGTTCATCGCGAGTGGCTTCTCGCAAAGGATGTGTTTCTTGTTCTTCGCCGCCTCGATCGCCATCTCGGCATGGACGTGGTTCGGGGCCACAATGTCCACAATGTCGATTTCGGGCGAACTCACGATCTTGCGCCAGTCGGTGGAGCCTTGCTGGAACCCCCATTTCTTCACCGCTTGCGGCAGCACGGTCTTGGCTTCGTGTTCGAGGCCGCAGACCGTGTGCATGACCACATCGGCTTTGAGGGGGAAGAAGTGTGCGGATTGGCGCCAGGCGTTCGAGTGGGCCTTGCCCATGAAGCCGCAGCCGATCATCGCGACGTTCAGTGTCTTTCGTGATTCGCTCATACTCTCTAGTTGTATTGCAAAAGTTGTGTTTGATTCGGGACCGGGCGCGTTTATAGGTGCGGCGGAAAAACGAGTCAACGCGCGTCTTGTCCGCGCTTCCAAAGTCTTGATTATCATCAACTTTTTGGCGGATAAGAGCCGCTTTAGAGCCATTGCTCATGCAGATACACGTTCTCAAATCGAAGATTCATCGTGCCTCGGTCACGGGCGCGAGCCTGAACTACGAGGGCAGCCTGACCATCGATGCCGCGCTCATGGAGAAGGCCGGCTTCCTGCCGTACGAGCGCGTGCTTTGCAGCAACATGGCGAACGGGAATCGCTTTGAAACGTACCTGATCGCGGGCGAGCGCGGCTCCGGCGACATCGTCCTCAACGGTGCGACGGCTCACCTCGGCAAGATCGGCGACCTCATCACGATCATGAGTTTCACGATCGTCGAAGAAGCGCAGGCGAAGGAATGGCAGCCGCGCGTCATCGTGCTCGGACCAAAGAACGTCATCATCAATCACCGGGGAATTTGAAACGAGTTCGACGCTCGGCGCCAAACGTGATAACAAACCTCCAATGCTGACTGAATACATCCATCGCGCGATGACCAAAGCGCACTACGAGCTGATGGAAAACGGCCATTACTTCGGCACCATTCGCGGCTGTGATGGAGTGTGGGCGCAGAGCAAAACGTTGGAGTCATGCCGCGCCGAGTTGCAGAGCACGCTGGAGGATTGGTTGCTGCTCGGGCTTCAACTCGGCCACAAGCTGCCCGTGATTGCCGGCATTGATCTGAACAAACCGGCGAAGCGCAAGACACTCACCCATGCCTAAACCGGTCAAGTATCGCGAACTCGTGCGACGCTTCCAACAACTCGGCTGGGACGGTCCATATCAGAGAGGCAAACATCCTTTCGTCCTCAAAGATGGTCGGCGGCTCACCATTCCCAACCCGCACGACGGCGACATCGATTGGTTGTTGATGAAACGCATTCTGAAACAAGCCGGGATCAAGTCGGACGATTGGGAAAACTTCGTTTAACCTCATGCCTACACTCACCACCGCGGAAGTCGCGCAGAAGATCGACGGGGAAATCCTGGGCGATAGTTCGCTGCAACTCACAGGCTTTGCCATGGCGGATCGCGCGAAGGCCGGCGATCTGGTGTTCGCGGAGAATGAAACTTACTTCGCAGCCGCCGAAGCGAGCGGCGCATCGGCGATCCTCGCGCCGCAACAGTTCACATCGGCGAAGAAGACGTTGATTCGAGTGAAGATTCCGCGCGTCGCTTTCGCGCGCGTGTTGCCGCTGTTTTTCCCCGAGCCGCAACGCGCGCCGGGAATTCACCCCAGTGCCGTCGTCGCAAAGTCAGCGCAGATTGATCCGAGCGCACACATCGGGCCGCATTGCGTGATCGGCGAGCGCGTGAAGATCGGCGCGCACTCGGTGTTGCTGGGCGGAAACCATATCGGCGACGACTCGCAGCTCGGTGACGATGCGCGCCTTTTCCCGAACGTGGTTGTCTATGCCCGCTCGCAAATTGGGAACCGCGTTCGCATTCACGCCAGCACGGTGATTGGCTCGGACGGTTACGGCTACGTGTTCGACGCGGGCCAACATCTCAAAGTTTTGCAGATCGGCAACGTGATCATCGGCGACGATGTGGAAATCGGCTCCAACGCGTGCATCGATCGCGGCGCGCTCGGTTCCACGGTCATTGGCCGCGGCACGAAAATCGATAACCTCGTCCAGGTGGCGCACAACGTCGTGATCGGCGAAGGCTGTTTGATCGTTGGCCAATCGGGAATCGCCGGCAGCACGAAGCTGGGAAATTTCGTCGTGCTCGCTGCGCAGGCGGGCATCGCGGGCCATTTGAAGATCGGAAACCAAGCCGTCATCGCCGCGCAGTCGGGAGTGATGAACGAGATACCGGACGGCGAGAAATGGCTTGGCTCTCCCGCGACTCGCGACATCAACGCCAAGCGCCAGTTTATCGCAGTGCGTCGGTTGCCCGACTTGCTGCATCGTGTCGCCGAACTGGAAAAGAAGCTGACGGAGCTGGCGACGCGGCCATCCTGAAAATTCAATGGCCCTCCCCGAACCCCCTAACGAACCCGCGATCGATTCGCCCGCGCGCCGGCGCTTGCCGCCGCTGCTGCGTCGCGCCTGGTATTCGCTCAACCAGGCGTTCCGCCGTCGCGTGGCGCATCTCGACATTACACCGGATCAGTTCACGGTCATGCGCACGTTGCTTGAAGGCGATCCGCAGGGGCTCACGCAGCGCGAGCTCGCCCAAACCATGTCCAGCGATCCGAACACCGTGGCATCTCTCGTCGAGCGGATGGAGAAGGCGGGCCTGATCGAGCGTGCTCCGCATGAAAGCGATCGCCGCGCCCATCGCATTCGCGTGCTGGCGCTGGGCAAGAGAAAGTTTGAGAAAGCACGGGTGATCGCTCTCGCGCTGCAAAGCGAAGTGCTCGCGGTCCTTCCCGTTTCACGCCGTGAACGGTTTCTGGAAGACCTCACGCTCGTTGCGGACGTGTGCCGCGAAGTGGGCAAGCGGAAGTCGTAGCTTCGCTCAGTCCAGCGCTTGAATGCGCGCGTTGCGGATCATCACGTGATCACCGCCACGGCTCAGTTCCTGAAAGCCGATGTGCCCACGGCGCGGGCGATCCTTCAACGGCGGCGCCAGTGAGTTGTCGTGCCGCTTCACCGGATCGCCGTACGAACTCAGGTCAGTGTCCTGAATTTTCTCGCCGTTTAGAATCACGGCGATGCGCGCGCCGCGCATCTCAATGTGATAGCTGTTCCATTGCTCCGGTTTGTAGATCTGTTTGCTCGGCGCGAGGGCTCGGTAAAGTCCGCCAGTGAGTTCTGCCGCAGTCGCGTTCGTGTTGTAGCGATAATCCGCCATCTGCAACTCCAGGCCGTCGAACGCGGGATCGCCTTGCATCGGCGCGCGCAACGCACAGCCACTGTTGCCGCGCGGGCCGAGCTTGAATTCGAATTCGAGAATGAAGTCGCCGTATTCCTTTTCGCTCATGAGCCAGCAGCCGCGTTCGCTGCCGTGAAGGACGCCGTCGCGAACGGTCCACACCGCGCCGTCGGGACCCGGTTTTGAAACATCATTCCAAGCGCCGACGCGCCAGCCTTGGGGCGCGCCATCGCCAGGAAACACAGGAACGAAGCTCGCCGACTTCTTCAACGGTGGCGCCTCTTGCGCCGGGCGGGTCGCACATCCCGCGAGAAGAGCCGCAACGAGAATGAGTCCACCGTGGGCGAGCAATGATTTCATGTGCTCCTTCTAATCGCTTCCTCGCGGAGCACCAGCCTGAATGTTTGGAGAGTTGGGTCAGGGACTGACGCGCTTTTGAATCCACGCCAGGCGCCGTCCCACACCGAAGTCGTTCGTGTTCTTTACCCTTTGCAGGTAGGCGAGCGATTGCTTCAGGTCACCGCTATTTTGATGCACGTTCGCAATCTGCGAATACGCCCAATCCTTCTGCCGCAAGTTCGTCGCGTGCTTCGCGTAGCTTTCGTAAGCCCGAGCCATGTTGTCCCATTCGCCATTGCTGCGGAAAATTCTCTCACACTCGCCGAGAAGATTCTCCGCGTTGAAGGGCGACTGGCGATTCGTGTCATCCGCGAGATCGAGATGTGGCAACACGTAGCCTTCGCAAATGCGTGCGGCTGCGACGCTATCCTGCGCGAAATTCATCGCGGCGCGGCTGGCGTCGAGCGACACGGAAATGCCCACACGGCGGTGTTCGTAGTTCTTGCTCTTCAGAAGCTGGTCCGCCACGAAAAGCTCCTGGCCGATCGCCTTGTACATAAGCGGATAACTCTCGGCCGTCGCCATCTTCTGGTTCTGCGCGTTCACGAAATCGCGGCGCGCCTTGTTCAGCGACACAATCGGTGAACCGTCGCTCGCAGCGCTCTCGTCCATCCACTTGCGTTGAAATTCCCACAGGTCAGCGACGATCGGCGCGAGCGCTTGTTCCTTGGCTTGAAGGTCGGATTGCAACGCGGTGTTCGTGTTCGTCCCGAGCTGCGCCTCGATTTTCAACGCTTCCGTTTTTGCGCTGAAATATTCATCGCGCAACGTCTCGAAATCCTTGCTCGTGCGCGAGCCCAGTTGCTCGGTGCGGTCGTGCGTGACGGCCTTCGACATTTCCGCTTGGGATGGAAATGCGAATTCAGACCTGAAGTTTTCCGTCTCGGCTTTTTTGGCGAGGTAACTGTTCAGCCGTGATCGCACGAGCCATGGACGCGGCGGATGCGTCATCCAGCGCCAGACGCCCCACGCCGCACCCGCGACAAGCAGCAGTCCAATGAGCAAGGCGAGCACACGGGGAGTGGGGCGCAGTTTCTTCCAGTCGATCGCGGTGAGGTCAACGTTCAGGTTCATCTCCGTGAGGCAAGAGCCTCCGGCGGGATTTGAGGTTACAATTTTTGTAACCCCGTCCTCCGCACCCAAGTCTGTCCGTTCACTATGAAGACCAGAATTTTCGGCACGCCGGGTTTGCTGACTCTTGTCACAATCGGTGCGCTTGTTGTCAGCATCGCCAACGCTCAAGACCCCGCCGCAGGCGGTGGCGGGCGGCGCGGCGGGGGAAACAACCAGCCAGGAGGGCCAGGCGCGCCCGGCGGCGGCAATGTCGGTGGCCGCGGTAATTTCGGCGGAGGTGGTGGTGGCATCACGCTCGACGACAAACAACGCGAGCTGATCCGCGAGGCCCGCACCAAGAACACCACAGAGCTCACTGCGCTTGATGAAAAACTGCGCGCGGCCCAGCGCGAATTTGTGAAGGCCAGCATCGCGGAGAAGTATGACGAGAAGGTCGTGCGCGAAAAGGCGGACGCTGTGGCGAAAATTCAGGCGGACATCGCGATGCTCAACGCCAAGGCGTTTTCTTCCGTCGCGCCGACGTTGAAGCCCGAGCAGCGGGAACAACTGGAGACGTCAAACTTCGGCTACATGATCGTGACTGGCGGTGGTGGCCGTGGCGGCTTCGGCGGGCCGGGCGGACCCGGTGGTGCGGGAGTGGGCGGCCGCGACGGCAATGCGCCGGCGGATCCGAATGCGCCCGGCGGTGGGGGTCGTCGCCGAGGCGGTGGTGGTGGCGCTGCGCCCGGACAGTAATCTTCGTTCGATCAATTTCAGCGCGCGGCGCAGGTCACTCACCTCGCCGCGCGTTTTTGTTTGGCGAAGCATTCTCTCTCGCAGACAACTCACCCATGCGACGCCTCGCGCTCCTCGTGCTTTCGGGCCTGTTGTCCGCCGTCACTCTTGTCGCGGCAGACCATCTCGCATGGCCACCGATCACGCGCGAGTCCAAACCGTGGGCTTACTGGTGGTGGATGGGCAGCGCGGTGGACGCGACGAACATCACGCACGAACTGACGCGCTATCGCGAGGCGGGACTCGGCGGCGTTCACATCATCCCGATCTACGGCGCGAGGGGTTTCGAGGCGCAATACATCCCGTATCTGAGCACGCAATGGATGGCGATGTTGCGCCATACGGTGAGCGAAGCGGCGCGACTCGATCTCGGCGTGGACATGACGACCGGCAGCGGTTGGTGTTTCGGCGGGCCGAATGTGCGCGACTTCGAAGCTAACGCAATCGTGCAGGTGAAGACATTCGATGTCGCTGCGGGCGAAAAGCCCACGCAGAAGTTCGATACCAAACTGACTCAGGCGCTCGTCGCGTTTCCCTCTGACGCGAACCCCGTCGATCTCACCTCACGCATTTCCGCGGATGGCGGTGTCGATTGGACCGCGCCTTCCGCCACGAAGCTTTATGCCATTTCCCAAAAGCCCTCGGGACAAAAAGTGAAACGTCCCGCGCCCGGCGGCGAGGGGCACATGTTGAACCTGCTTTATCCCGAAGGCGTGTCGCACTTCCTCGATCGCTTCACTCAGGCGTTCGCGACGTATGATGGACCGAAGCCGCGTGCGATGTATCACGACTCGTACGAGAACCGGACGGATTGGTCGCCGGACTTCTTCGCGCAGTTCGAGAAGCGTCGCGGTTACCGCTTGCAGGACGAATTGCCGGCGTTGTTCGCGAAAGAACACAGCGAACACGCCGCGCGTGTGAAGTGCGATTACCGCGAGACCGCTTCCGACATCATGGTCGAGCAATCGCTTCTGCTCTGGGTGAATTGGTCGCACGCGCGCGGGTTCATCACGCGCAATGAGGCGCACGGCTCACCGGGAAATTTCCTCGACCTTTACGCCGTCGCCGACGTGCCGGAGACGGAGATGTTCAACAAGGATCGCAACAAGCTGATCTCCAAGTTCGCGTCGTCCGCCGCGCACATCGCGGGACACAAACTTTTCGGCTGCGAAACCGGCACGTGGTTGAAGGAACATTTCACCGAGACCCTCGCGGACGTGAAGTATCTCGCCGATGACGTGTTCCTCTCGGGAGTGAACCACATTTTTTATCACGGCACCTGCTACTCGCCGGGCGAAGCAGGCTGGCCCGGCTGGCTCTTCTACGCCTCCACCGAGATGAACCCGCGCAACTCGATCTGGCGCGATGTTCCAGCGATCAACGGGTACATCGCGCGCTGCCAGTCGGTGCTCCAAAGCGGCGTGCCAGACAACGACATCCTGCTCTACTGGCCGCTCGCCGAATCGGGCCTGCTCGGTCCCATCACATTGCAGCCGATCAAACTTGTGCCACTGCCGTAAGCAATTTGGAAATCGTTCCCACGCATTCCGCTTGGGCGGCGCGATGAGTTTTGCGACAACTCTCGCTCTCTTATGAAACGCAACATATTCAAACCGTCGTTGGACTGGATGCTGGTGCTCGTTCCAGTCGCCGTCGCGATCCGCTTCGTCCCGGCTTTGCACAACGACGTGGCGCTCTTTATCTGCGCGGGGCTCGCGATCATCCCGCTTGCCGGGTTGATGGGGAAAGCGACGGAACACCTTGCCGCGCACGTTGGTCAAGGCCTTGGCGGATTGCTCAACGCGACATTCGGCAACGCCGCCGAATTGATCATCGCCCTGATGGCGCTGCAAAAGGGACTCATTGGCGTGGTGAAGGCGTCGATCACGGGATCGATCATCGGCAACCTGTTGTTGGTGCTTGGATTGTCGTTGGCGGCGGGCGGCTCGCGATTTTCCAACCAGCGCTTCAACAAAACGGGGGCGCGCAGTGCCATGACTTCGCTTTCACTTGCGGCCATGGCGCTGTTGATCCCGACCGTGTTTCATGTCGCGAGCGATGCCCATCCCGCAGGCTGGAGCCCGATATTGGAGCAACGATTGTCGCTGGCCATCGCCTTGGTGCTGTTCGTGACCTACATCTGCACGCTTGTGTTCTCCTTGAGGACGCATCGAGACCTTTTCGTTGGCGACGCGGGCGATCAACACGAGGGGCCGGTTTGGTCGAAGACGAAGTCACTCGTCGTGCTGCTCATCGCAACCATCTTCGTGGCGTGGCTTTCGGAATTCCTGGTCGGCAGCGTCGAAGCGGCCCGTGAAAGTTTTGGACTCACCGAAGTATTCGTCGGCGTGATCGTCGTCGCGATCATCGGCAACGCGGCGGAACATTCCACCGCCGTTGTCATGGCGTGGAAAAATAAAATGGATCTCAGCCTCGGCATCGCCATCGGATCGAGCCAGCAGATCGCGATGTTCGTGGCGCCGGTGCTGGTGTTCGCGTCCTACGCTTTTGGCGCGCCGATGAATCTGGAATTCACGCTGCCGGAAGTCGTGGCGGTCTTCGCGTCGGTCTATCTCGTCGCGCAGATCAGTGGCGACGGCGAGAGCAACTGGCTGGAAGGCGTGCAGCTCCTTGCGCTCTACGCCGTGCTCGGCCTCCTGTTTTATTTTCTGCCCGCGCAGCACTGAAGAAGGAGCGCGGACGGTCACGTCCGCACGAATTGAAACTCGGAACTGAACGCAAAGGCGCCGAGGCTAAATAACTTCGCGCGGACGTGACCGTCCGCGCTCCTACACTGACGCAGGTCAAAAACTCCGCGGATATTTCACTTGCGCGACCTCCGAGCCCGGAGCCAGCTTCATACCGCATCCATGAATGCTCGGCGTCAAAAACCCTCAGGACACGAGCGATTTGGAACGCCGCGCGCGTTTCGAACCCCACTGAATTATGGCTACGTATAAACCCGCGGACATCCGCAACTTTGCGATCGTCGGACATGCTTCGTCCGGCAAAACCATGTTGAGTGAAGCCATGCTTGCTTGCTCCGGCAAAATCAGCCGGATGGGCAGCATCGCCGAAGGCACCACCGTTTCGGATTACCACCACAGCGAGAAGCAGCGACAGATCTCCACGCAGACGTCGATGCTGCACACCACGTGGCTGGGGAAGAAGTTCAACATCCTCGACACGCCGGGCTACCTCGACTTCGTCGGCGAAGCGCTGAGTGCGTTGCGCGTGGCGGACTTCGCGCTGGTGGTCGTTCACGCGCAACACGGCATCGGTGTCGGTACGGAACGGCTTTGGAATTTCGCGAGCGGGTTCAACATTCCGAAAGTCATCGTCGTGAACGCTGTGGACAAACAGAACGAGCACTTCGATGAAGTCCTCGCTGATGCCCGCGCCCATTACGGCAACGGCGTTTTCCCCCTCAGCGTGCCGATCAATCCCGGTCCCGGCTTCAACAAGGTCCTCGATGTGATGCGCAACGAGATCGTCACTTACGACGCCACCGGCAAATACGAGGAAGAGCCCGCGACCGGCGAATGGAAGGACAAGGTCACCGCGCTTCACAAGGAACTGATCGAACACATCGCCGAGTCCGACGACACGTTGCTCACCAAGTTCTTCGATCAGGGCGGACTGTCCGAGGAGGAGTTTCGCTCCGGCATCCATTCAGCGGTGCAGAAGCAGCAATTCATCCCGCTCTTCTGCACCTCGGCGGAGACGGACGTGGGCATCGCGCGCCTCATGGATTTCATCGCGAAGTACGGTTCATCACCCGTCGATAGCGCGAAGGTTCCGGGCCACGACGCGAATGGCAAAGAAGTGGCAGTCGCGCTGAACGATCCCGATCCCTGCGTTCACGTGTTCAAGACGATGAACGAAGAACATTTCGGCGAGCTGTCGTTCTTCCGCGTTTACTCTGGCGCGCTGAAGACGGGCACCGATCTTTTCAACGCCGACCGCAAGACCACCGAACGCATCGGCCAGATTTACAACCTGAACGGGCGCGAGCGAACGACCGTGACCGAGCTCGGCGCGGGCGACATCGGCGCGGTGGTGAAGTTGAAAGACACGCACACCGGCAACACGCTCGGTGCAGCGCGGCGTCCCGTCACGTTGCCGAAGGTCAAATATCCGAATCCCACCATCCACGCCGCGCTGCAATCCAGCGTGACCGGCGAAGAGGACAAAATCGCCGCCGGCCTCTCTGCATTGCACGAGGAAGATCCGACTTTCGTCCATCGCGTGGATTCTGAATTGCACCAGACGATCATCTCCGGCCAGGGCGAGCTTCACTTGGAGGTGATCGTCGACCGGTTACGCCGGCGCTTCAACGTTCACGTGACGCTCGCTGAACCGCGCGTGCCGTTTCGCGAAACAATCAAAGGTCTCGCCGACTCGAAATATCGCCACAAAAAGCAAACGGGCGGCTCGGGCCAGTTCGCCGAAGTCTGGATGCGCATCGAGCCGAAGCCGCGCGACACCGGTTTCGAGTTTACGCAATCACTCGTGGGCCAAAACGTTGATCGCGTGTTCGTGCCGAGTGTCGAGGACGGCGTGAACCAGGCTTGCACCGAAGGCATTCTCGCGGGCTACCGCATCGTGGATGTGAAGGTGGATTTCTACGACGGCAAGATGCACCCGGTGGACTCCAAGGACATCGCGTTCCAGATCGCCGGCTACTTCGCGTTCAAGGAAGCGTTCCAAAATGCGCGCCCCTGTTTGCTCGAGCCCATTCACTCCGTCGAGATTCGCATCCCCGAGGACTGCATGGGCAAAGTCGTCGGCGACCTTTCCAGTCGGCGCGGAAAAATCCAGGGCGTCGAAGTGGAAGGGCAATTCCAGGTGATCAAAGCCGAGGTGCCCGCGCGCGAACTCTATCGCTATTCCAGCACGCTTCGTTCACTCACCGGCGGCCGCGGCCTGCACGCGGAGGATTTCAGCCACTACGAAGAAATGCCGCGCGAGCTCGAAGCGAAAGTCGTCGAGGAAGCGAAGAAACGGAAAGCGAACGGGCACGAGCACGCGGCGAAGTGACCTTGGAGTGCGGTGACTTGTCACCGCTTTTTCCGTTTGGCGGCTGGACGCCAAACGAGCGGCGCGACAAGTCGCGCCGCGAAAAAGCGCCGCCGAGTCGGCGCACTCCAAATTTTCTTCGCCGCACCCACCGTTCACTTCAACGCCTTCAGGTACGCAAAAAGGTCGGTGACATCCCGCTCTGGCAAAGGTTCCAGCAAACCCTCCGGCATCATGCTGCGGTTGATGTAGTCGGCGCGGCGCACGTCCTTCTGGGCGATGCGCGTGTCTTCGATGTTCGGGCGGCGCAACACGATCGCGTCCTTGTCCTGCGACACGAGAATTCCGTCCAGCACATCGCCATCCTTCGACTCGACGCGGAAGATGCGATAGCCGGCTTCCATCGCCGCGTTCGGCGTGAGGACGTTGCGCAACAGCGCCTCGACTCCATTCGCGCCCGCTCCGTTGAGCACCGGGCCGACTTGCCCGCCCTGCCCGGCGACGGTGTGACAACCCATGCACGTGGCGGTGAACAGTTCCTTGCCGTGGATGAGATCGCCCTTGGCTTCGGCGAGCGCGCGGAACTTGGAAAATTTCTCAGCCAGCGCTTTCGCTTCGCTTGGATTCAATAGCGCCGGGAAGTCGGACGACTTTACAACTTTGGCGCCCGGCTGAAGCTGGCTCCAATTCGTGCCGGCGAAGTAACGTGTCAGCGCGCTCGGCTTCACGTCGCCTTCAAAACTGCGATCGAAGTTCGCGCGAATTTCATCGGCACTTCGCGTGGTGTTCCAAACGCGGAACTCGCTGAGCCAGCCTGCCGTTCCCTGCGCCGGCGCGGTCCAGCCAATGCGGCAATGCGCGAACGTGTTCGTCACTGTCTTCGACTGATCAGTGTCGAGCTCGCCGTTGATGAAGATGCGAAGCTTGCCGCCCGCATCGCGACTCACCGCAATGTGCATCCATCCGTCCGCGGTGATTTTCTTCTTCGCGATGATCGCGTCGTGAATTTCACCGCCGACCCACACGCGGAACTGGCTGGCGAAGAAATTCATGTCGAGCACGCCGGGCGCGCCGAGGATGCCGTCGTTGTTGTCGATGCCAGGATCGAGTTTCACCCACGTCTCGACCGTGAACGGCCCGTCGAGCGTGATGTCGCTGTTCACCCAGGCGTTGTCTTTCCCATCGAGCCGCAACACGGGACGGAACAGCGCGCTCATCTCGGACATCAACGCAGCCAGCTCCGCATTGTCGCCCAGCACCGCATGAAGTTTGTCGAGTGTCGCGGCATCCACATCTGCTCTCGGAAGCGCGCCAGCTTTGATCGACTTAACCACAGACGAAGCGCCGCTTTTCGTGCTGGCGAGTCCGGTGAGCGCAGCACGCCGCTGTTGAAAGGTCAACTCGGGCCAGAGTCCAAGTGTCAGCGCAGGCGCGCTCTCGTTACGCGACGCGATCAACGCAGCGAGCGCATCATCGCGAAGCGTCGTAGAGTTTCGAGCGATGTCGGCGAACAACGGCGACTGCGAGGAATTCAATTCACGCAACGCTCGCAGCGCGGCGGACTGCTGCGCCTCGGAAGCCTTCTGGTCTTTCAGGGAACCAACAAGCTGGGGCTCCAGACTTGTGAGTTTGAATGACGACGCCACACGCACGGCGAGATCGCGCGACGCACCATCACCACCCCAGAGCGCCACGACCGTTTCGTCGAGCAGGGGTGTGAGCTTCGTGGCGTCGAGTCGGCTGCGGACTTTCAACAACGCTTCGAGCGCTCCACTGCGCACGGCTGGATTTCGAAGTACACGTTTCAACGCGTCCGCGATGGGCGATTGACCGGCGAACTGCGCCAGACGCAGCAACTCCTCGGTGCCGGGCGCTCGTTGCAATTGCGGCAACAGGCGCGCGATTTCAGCGGCGCTTTCGCCCGGCTCGATTGAAAGCGCGGCCAGCAACGTGTTCTCCGGCGGGCGGCCTTGCGAGTCGAAGCGCATGAACTCCTGAACGATCTTCGGCTGCGTCTCCAGAAACATGCGCGCGAGGTACCGCTCAAACTCGCGCTCGTACGCCACGCCGACTTTGATGATCTTGCCGCTGTGCGTGCTCTTCGCTGTCGGCGCCTCGATCGGCGCGAGGTCGGTCGTATTGATCAGAACGCGGACGGCGTTGGCGAGGTCTTGAGGACTGCCGATGCCGGCGGCAAGGAATCGTCCGGTGGCGCGAATGACTTCAGCGCGCACCTCCGGATCGGGATCGCGCGGCAACGCCGATCCATAAAACACATCGCCGGGCGATGATCCCAATTCGCCGACAGCGCTGATCGCTTCACGGCGGACGTTTCGATTCGCGTCGGTAAACAGCGGCTTCAACGACGGAAGCTCGATTTGTTTCAATCCGAGCAGCGTCCACAGCGCTCCAATTCGTTGGCCCGCCGGATTTTTGGTGTCGGCCAGAATCGTCTTCAGCCTGGGCGTCAGCTCGGTGAGCTTCCGATCCACGATCGCCTGCCATGCGAGATGATGTTGCGCGAGTGATTTGCCGCCGAGCTTCGCGATCAGTTCGTCGCCGCTGAGCTTGGTGAAGTCGGGAACCTCGAACGGTTTCTGCGCGCTGTGTTTCACGCGCCAGATGCGGCCGCGCTTCTTGTCGCGATCGGGATGGTTCCGCGGCACTTCGTTGTGCGAGATGATTTTGTTGTACCAATCCACGATGTAGAGACAGCCGTCCGGCCCGAAGTGAATCGACACAGGCCGGAACATCTCGTCGCTCGATTGGAGGAAGTCCGGGAGCAACTGGAGTTTGTAGCGCGGCCCGTCGCGATGAATTTTGATCGCCTGAATTTTGCGGGTGATCGGGTTGGCGACGTACATGATGTCGGCGTATGGCTCGGGCCACACGCCAGGAGCGTGGACGGTCACGTCCGCAAGACCATCGTTTTCGCGCGGACGTGACCGTCCGCGCTCCTGCGCTGCGCTATCACTCAACGCCAGTCCGCTGAGGCCGGTGCCGCCCATCTGGAAATCAGGCGCGGTACCGGGAAACTCTGGCGCGTAACTTTTCCATTGGCCGCCGGAGCAGCCGGGGTAATTCGCGTATTCGTGGAACGGCATGGCGGGATAGCCGAAGTCGTTCGCTTCCTGAATCCAGCATTCGCCTTCCGCAGTGAGCACGAGTCCCCAGATGTTGCACGGGCCTTGTGATGTGATATCGAAGTCGCTGCCGTCGGCGCGGAACTTCGCCATGCGCGTTTGATCGAACTGCTTCTCCACGCCGCGCGTCGTGCGGACCTTGCCGTAGTTGAAAGCGCCTTGCGCCATCCATAGCCAATTGCCCGGTGCGCGCGTGAATTGATGCGGGAACAAGTGCGAGTCTTGAATGCCGAAGCCGGTGAGGATCACATCGCGTTTGTCCGCGCGACCATCGCCATCAGTGTCGCTGAGGAAAGCGATGTCGGAGCCGTGCTGGACATAGACGCCGTTCTGGTAAGGCAGGATTCCGAGCGGAATCGCAAGTCCCTCGGCGAAGACGCGCGGCGTGGACTTGTAACCCGTTGGTGAATTCGCGTCGCGATCGTAAACCAGCACCTTGTCGCGGGCACGGCTGGCGTACAGTTCCTTCGCTTGCTGCGGACTTTCGTTCGCGTCCACGGGATATTCGAGTGCGGTCATCGTCCAGAGCCGGCCGCGGGTGTCCCAATCGACCGTGACAAATTTCCCGATGCCCTCGGACTCTGCGGCGACAAGTTCGATTTCAAATCCCGGCGCGAGCGTGAATGCGGCCCGCTCTTCATCCGGCGTGAGCGGCAAGGCCTTGGCGCTTTTCTTCGGCTCGGGCGCGCCGATGAACCTGGGCTTCACCGGCAATTCCTCGATCGTGATGTCTTTCACCTGCACCAGTGCTTTGCCGCCGCCGTGAATCTGGATGCCAAGTTTGCCCCAGTCGGGAATTTTCGGATCGGCTTCAGTGTAGTCAGTGCCTTGCACGCCGTTGATCCACGTCGTGATGTGCGGGCCGTCGGCGCGGATGACGTAGGTGTTCCAGTCCTGCCGCTTGATCACCGGCCCGAGCGCGGCCATGTCCGAGGGCGAGAGAACCTTGTTGCGTCGCGACTCGTCATAAACCGCGCCCCACCAATTCGGATCGCCGTAGTCGCACTGATAACCGGCCATCTCGGAGTTGCGCGGCACGCGTTGAGAACGCATTTGAAAACCGGAGTTGATGAAGCCGTTCGTGCCGGTGAGCTTGATCTTCAAGCGCACGATGAAGTTCGTGAAGTCGCGCGTGGTGGCGAGAAACTCGTTCTGCTTCACGGTTTCGCTCAGGGAACCGCCCGTGAGCGCGCCGTCCTCGACACGCCACAATTTCGCGTCGCCTTCCCAGCCCGCGAGCGTTTTGCCGTCGAACAGTGGTTTGGCGTTTTCACCTTGCGGCGGCGGTGCGGCGAACGCGTGCAGTGAAGCGGCAACAAGCAGGCACGACACAAGACGCGTAACGGCGTGGTTCATGTCGGCAGAATGGAGACGTCGTGCGGTGTTCGCCAAGAATTTACGGGAGCCAATGACGATGGCGTAGGACGGGCTTCCAGCCTGTCCCGACTTCCCGCCGCGGAGACAGGCAGGATGCCTGTCCTACGAACACTCGACGGCGCGCCGTGCCGATGGCTAAATCCGCGCTGTGTTCGCTGACCAAGCATGAAGATCATCGGTGTCATTCCCGCGCGCTACGCCTCGACCCGGTTTCCCGCGAAGCCCCTGGTGCCGATTGCGGGCAAGCCGCTCATCCAGCGCGTGGTCGAGCAATGTCAAAATGCGAAGGCACTTCGCGAGGTAATTGTGGCAACGGATGACGAGCGCATCGCGGAGGTGGCGCGGAAATTCTGCCGCGTCGAAATGACGCGGAGCGATCATCCGAGCGGATCGGATCGCATCGCGGAAGTGGCGGCGCGCGTGGATTGTGATGCGGTGGTGAACATCCAGGGCGATGAGCCGTTGATCGATCCGGCGGTGATTGACGTTGTCGCGGAAGCGCTAAACGAGAGCGAAATGTCCACTGCGGCGACGGCTGTGCGCAGTGTGGAAGAATGGGAATCGCCCAACGTCGTGAAAGTCGTTGTCAGCGCTTCGGGCCGCGCCTTATATTTCTCGCGACGCACGATACCGTTCGTCCGAGATGCCGTCAGTGGTTCGAGCAGCGAACAGTTGGCGGCGTTTCCTTTTTTGAAGCATCTGGGCATTTACGGTTACCGGCGTGAGACGTTGTTGCGGTTGGTGAAGTTCCCGGTGTCACCGCTCGAGAACGCCGAGAAGTTGGAACAGTTGCGCGCGCTGGAAAACGGAATACAGATCGCGGTCGTGAAGGTGAATTACGACAGCGTGGGCGTGGATGTGCCGGACGATGTGGCGCGCGTCGAGCGATTGTTGAGAGCGATTTGAGGGAAGTTTACGAAACCGCGAATGCGTTACCAATCGCACCGATGATCTTGTCGCATTCGTCTCGATGTCTTGTTTGACGCTGGTGAATCCGCCCCGCACCACCGGCGAAATGCCCAATCACGGTTTGATCGTTGAGATACCTGGCCATTCCATTGAAACGCTTATCCAACAAAATCAAACTCTTCGGAAAAAACTCACCCAGCGCAAAATTGATGATGTTCTGATCATTGAACGGACCGTCCAGATATTGAGGATCTTTGGCGAGGGCCAGGAAACGTTCAAAAAGTGGAAGCGCTTTATTTGTGGCGAGGATAACTCCTGAGTTTACATACCGAAGGCGTTTTTCTTTTGCGAGGAACCACGGACGTCCAGGTTTGTTTTCGTGACGGTCAGCCACGTCCGGTACGATCGCAATCTTTCCTGTGCGCACTTCTTGAATGATTTCTTCCTCGAAGTGAACTGGTTTCAGGCAGTAAGTGTCCGCATCAACAATCAACAACAAGCGATCATCAGGCACATCCATCAGTGCTTGGACGAATCCCTGACACTTCAATTGGCTGGTGTACTTGTGCGCGCTGATGAGCTGCAGTTTGAATCGCTTCACCGCAAAACCGAAGCGCGCGCTGTTTTCGCTGAGTTGGGGCGTGATCGGTTCCTGTTCCGGAACGTAAACTGAAACGACCGCCCGATCCTTGATCTGAACGCGATATGTCGCAGCACTGAGGGCCGCAGCATCATGATAGAGTGCGCCGGATGCTACGATCGCGAGATGCAACGGCCGTTCGGTCTGAGGATTTCCGTTCCCACCGGCGGGCGGAACTTGCGTTTTTGATTTGGTGAATCTGTCTTCCCATCCCGCGTGAATCGTCTTGTAACTGGAAGGAAGGTAATGAAGTGCTCCGCCGATGTAATACCGTTCGATCGCTCGAATCGCGTCCTTGGCCGTTACCAAATCCCGCATGCATCGCTGAATTTTCCGCCCATTGAAATCCACACTGTTGACGCACAGGCTCTTGTCCAAGTCTTTCCCGTCATTCAATGGAATGACTCGATTTTTCCAACAGCCGCCATTATCGCAACATGGTAACTGCCCATTTGCGTGAAGGAAAACGTGATGCGTGTACGACTCCCACCCGCTTGGTTCGCGCCCGCCTGCCGTGACGACACATGCCTTCCGTTTGGGAAAGCCGGGCTTGGCAGGCGTTGCTGCCGCCAAATGCATCGCGAACGTAATCGGACATACCACTCCTTGTGCGTGATACATTAACCGCATGAACTGACGAAGGCTGGTGCGCCCGACGAGATTGATCACGCCTTGCAGCGGCGGATGATGGTGATTTTCTCCCGCGCTCCCGAATTGAACGAATTGGATGCGATCCTTGAAATGGTCCACGACCTCCTGCGCGTATTCGGGAATCCACCACTTCGTCGTGTAATCTGTTTTACCGCCAGTGCAAATGAGCCAGAAGGGAGTATCCCAACCCGTGAAGTGCTCATGCACCATGCTGATCCAGTGCGTTTCTTCCGGACGAAAATGAATATCGCCCCAGAACTTGGTCGCCTTGATTTTCACGCCGAGTTTCTCCTCGAGGAACAACCGATATCCGTGAATGAAGTGGTAAGCTCCTTCATTCGATTCATGGATGATTGGGTAATGTGCCTCGATTTCTTCAACGCCCAGGTCATCCTTTTGCAACTTCGTCAGGTACGGATTATTCTCCCAGAGTTCCGGCACGCTCGTATCAACCGCAACTTGGAACTTCCCGTGATGACCGAGTTGAAGGTCTCGAACCGCAGCGGTTAGCATCAGGACATCGCCAGGCGAAAGGCGGGAAACTAGGCGAATCTTTCGCGGTGCCGTTGATCCTGCAGATTTGCTCGGCGATGGATCGCCTTTTGGAGCGTCACTCATCAAGCAATTGGTCAATCCGCCAAAGGCAACTGCGCTGGGTCGCCCGAAAAATTCCTGGCACTCGCGCATCAGTTCAGTCGTATCCGTCCGGCCAAACCAGCTAGGCGGAAGGTGGGGATTGCGGCAGCGTTGGAGGCGTGAAATGTAAGCGCTCGCGCCTGGCTGAAGTTCAAATCCAATCCGCGTCCTATGCTCCCGCGTCAGGGCGGGCTGGCG
>JBBRBM010000033.1:0-38492 GCA_038205745.1 Verrucomicrobiota bacterium
TGCCCGTGCCCACGCGGAGCGCAATGCAACCCAGAAGGATGATTTCCGTGAGATACGCTGCGATGTCGAAGTTCGAGTACGCTGGTGCGCCGCCTTTCATCATGTTGACCCATTCCACGTAGTGACCGGGTGAGCGTGGAATCGTCTGCGGGATGTCACGAATCGCTTCGTGCTCTGTGTCCTTGCCCTGAACCTTGCTCGACGCCGCCTTGAAACCGCCGTCGGCCAATTTGAGGAAGAACGTGGAGCCGTAATCGTCCGGTGAAAATATCTGGCCCTTGTCGCCGATGATCAACGCGCCGCTCGCCGGCAGATCACCGCGCATCTCGATGATGCCGGCGGCGAGATCATTGCTCGGACGATATGGCTTCACCGCCTTGTCGCCAGGGCTGCCGTCGTACCACCAGAATTTCAGCGGCGGCAAACCTTCACGCGAAGGAAACTCGAAGCGAATGCGCGAGCTCTTCGGGAACGTCTCGTCGTGATTATCGGAAATGGCTAGGCCATGTCGCCCAGGGCGCCCGTGCCGAAATCTTTCCAGCCGCGCCATTTGAAGGTGTGATACGTGTCCTTCTTGTAGGGCCGCATCGGTGCGGGTCCGAGCCACGCGTCCCAATCGAAACCCTCGGGGATCCCGGGCCGCTCGGAGGGAAGATCAGTCATGCCCTGTGGCCAGAACGGGCGCGTGGACCAGTTGTGAACTTCCCGCACCGGTCCGATCGCGCCGCCCCAAATCCATTCGCACAACGTCGGCGTGCTGGTCTGGCCGGCGGCGCGGAAGAGTTGCGTGACCACGCCGGTCTCGCGCGCGGTGTCACGCACGGGATCACAAACGGCCACGACGTTGATGTCGGAACTTTGCAGAGCCTGGGTGAGCTGCCGAAATCCCTGCGTGCCGCAGCCGATATACGCCAGGTTGATCTTTTCGTTCGGCGGCACATGGCGTGGTCCGCCCAGCACGTGACCGGGCATGATTGTGAGTGCCGCAGCGCTGGCCGTGGTGACGAACTGCCGACGGTTGAGCCGGCGTGGACTCCCGGCGCGATGGGTTCGGATTCATGTGGTGCTTGTGTTAATTCTCCGACGACCGTGGCGACAATTCTGTTCGGTGGCGCTATGTCTCGAATTGATCCCGGTCAAGCGCGCACGCGCACGAGCGTTGCTAAATGGGGGTGAACGCGCCGCGTGCGTTTTCGTCCATCTCAAGGTTCGCATGATAAAGCTCAACATCACTCTCGTCGCCGCGCTGCTGCTCGCGCAGTTCACAGTTCACACTGGCGCACAGTCGCTGCCGCAATTCGACTTCACGCAAGCGGCCATCGCCGGCGAGTGGCGCAACCCGCACGACATCTCCGCGCTGCGACCGACGTCCGAAGGTCTTGAGATCACAATCAGCGGCGATGATCCCTACTTCTTTGGCCCGGCGCGCGACTATCCCGCCGACACGCCGCTGTGGCTGAACCTTCGTGTGAAATCCGACGGGGCCGGGAGTGGCGAGGTGTTTTATTTTCGCACCGGGCCTGATGCCGAGAAGTCCGTTCGCTTCAGCGCGTCTGCCGGCCAATGGACCGACGCGCGTGTGCCGATGCCCGCGCTCGGCTCAGGTTATCGCCTGCGTATCGATCCGCCCGGACGCGGCGGGAAGATGGTGCTGGCAAACATGCGTTTCGAAAAGCGCGTGAAGCTTCCCGCACCGACTTGGCCGACATGGATCACTCCCGAGCCCGCGACGGAACGCCTGCTGTCGGCGGGCGCGGTGGAGTTGTTGTCAGGAAAAAATCCACTGACGCTCGAAGTGAGTGTCAGCGGGCAGAGCATGGCCTTTGCGCATCCGCGGCCTCGCATCGCGTACGTTTACGACGATCAGGTGCGTTGGGTGGAGTTGGCAAACGGTGAGGTTCGCCGCGAGGAATCGGGGAAGGACGCTGCCGCCTTCGTGATTCGAACCAAGGACGCCGACGGCGCTGAATGGACTTACCGCCAAACATTTCGCACAGATTCATCTGGCGTGATCGCGACTGAAATCAGCGTGACCGTCGATCGCGACCGCGCCGTGATTTACCTGCCGATGCACCTGCTGATCGCGGGCGAGAAATCGTTCGGGAGGAAGAAAGGTCAGGGCTTGCTCGCTGGATTGGAATATCTCAGTGACGAACCGAGCAGTTCGGAAGCGGACATCGTTGGTCCGGAGTCGAACCGGCGAGTCCCTTCATCGCACAAGATCACAATGCCGCTGATGGCGATCCAGGCAAACGACCGTTACGTGGGGTTGATCTGGGAATCGACGCGGACGTTCAGCGCGTTGTTCGACTCACCGGATCGGACGTTCGGCAGCGGCGGCCACGTGATGGGCGTGATGTTCCCCGGATCAGATGGCGCGAATCGCGAGGAAGGCAGCTTGCTCCCGTATTACGGATCGATCCTCAAAGCCAGCGTGCCACTTGTGTCCCGCGCGTGGATCATCGGCGGCGCCGGTCGAAGTGTGGTACCCGCAGTGCAGCAGTACGTGAAGCTCCGCGGTTGGCCGGAATTGCCGCAGACGGGATTGTCGCTCGCTGATTACGTCACGCTCGCGACTCAGGGTTGGCTGAATTCGAAGTGCCGCGAAACGAATCTTTATCGCCATGCGGTTTGGCCGGGATTCAAACCGCAACCCGCCGCCGACGCCGCTGTATACGAGACGTGGCTCGCGGGTCAAACTGCGGATGCCGCCCAAGCCAACGCGCTACGCGATGCCGCTCGCGGCGCCCTGTCGGTGGTGAACCCTCAGAACTACTACCACTCGGCGGTGAGCCACGTGCGCGCGCCGGCCGCGCCGCTCGTCTTCGGCGCAGTTCGCGAGGCGACGGCAGTGGCGCGCCAGAGTGCCAGCGCGCAATTGGGCCGCTTCGCCGCCGATGGTTCGATTCCGTACCGCGCCAGCGCCAGCGGAACTGATTACGGCAAAACTCACTTCGCCCCCGACGCGAACGGACTGACCGCGCAAGTCGTCTCCACTCTGCTCGAAGCCGCTGCGTTCTGTGGTGATCGTGAGTTGATCGCACAAGGCATGACGAAACTCCGCGCTCTGGATAAGTTTCGCGAGAGCGTGCCGCGTGGCGCGCAGACGTGGGAAGTGCCGCTGCACACGCCGGACATTCTGGCGTCCGCGCATCTCGTTCGCGCCTACACGCTCGGCTACGAACTCACCGGCGATCGCGCGTTTCTCGAACAAGCGATCTACTGGGCATGGACTGGCGTGCCGTTCGTGTATCTCGTCAATCCGACGGGCCAGCCAGTCGGCCCGTACTCGACGATTGCCGTGCTGGGCGCGACGAGTTGGAAAGCCCCGGTGTGGTTTGGCCAGCCGGTGCAATGGTGCGGGCTCGTTTACGCGGATGCACTTCATCATCTCGCGCGGCACGACTCCGCCGGACCCTGGACGAAGCTGGCTGACGGCATCGCGAGCGCAGGTCTCCAGCACACCTGGCGCGCCAACGACCGCGACCGCGTGGGATTGCTGCCGGACTTTTTCGAATTGAAACCGCAAACCAGCGCGGGCCCGGCGATCAATCCCGGCACCGTAGGCAGCAGCGCCGTGCGGCTCTACGGACGCGGGCCTCTCTACGACTTCCGCGCGTTCCGGCGTGCGGGACTGCTCGTGCATGCGCCGGGCGAAATCCTCATCGAGTCCGAAGGCGAACGCAGTGTTGCCTTCACGATCCGAGGGTGGCCCCACGAGCCATATTTCGTGCTGGTGAACGGGGTTCGCAATGCACCGACGGTGAAGATCAACGGAGCCAACGAACCGAATGAATTCGATGCCAGAGAAGGCCGGCTCATCCTTAAACTTTCCGGGCAAGCACGCGTGCAGGTTGATTGGTGAACAAGAGGGCACACGAATGCGTGACAGGCGGCAGTGTCATGACGCCGGCGATTTCACCATCACGTCGTCACCGTGTGATCTGTCCGTTCGCTCTGGGATTTGACTTTGCCGGGCTGCGCGAGAACGATTGGGCCGTATGATTTGCCCGGCGTGTGGACGTGACCTTGTCGTGCTGACGGTCGAAGGACTCGTGGTGGATGTGTGCCGTGGCGGCTGCGGCGGCATGTGGTTCGACAACTTCGAACTGGACAAGGTGGACGAGGCGCATGAGCGACTTGGCGCCGCGCTGATCGCAGTGGAATTTGATCCTGGCGTGAAGGTGGAAGACGCGCGGCGGAATTGTCCGAAGTGCCTCGATGTCGTGTTGATGAAACACAAGTTCAGCCCCGGGAAGCCCGTGTTGGTGGACGAATGTCCGAAGTGCGGCGGCGTGTGGCTCGATGGCGGGGAACTCGCACAAATTCGCCGACAGGCTCCGACGGCTGACGATCGCAAGAAGGCCGCGCAACGATTCTTCGATCGCGCCTTCGTCGAGGATCTTGCCCGCCTGAAACAACGGCGCGCCGATCGCGTGCAGTCCCGATCCTGACGATTCAAGATTCATGCGTTACGTGCTTAAGCAAAAGCTGCTCTCATGGGGCAACGACTTCCGCATCCGCAACGAGGCCGGCGACGAAGTCTACTTCGTGGACGGCAAGGTCTTCAGCCTTCGAAACCGTCTCGCCTTCGAAGACATGCAGGGCCGCGAACTCGCGACGATCCAGAAGAAGCTTCTCTCGTGGGGACCGACTTACGAAATCTACCGCGATGGAAAGCTCTCCGCGGTCGTGAAGAAGAAACTGTTCACGCTGCTGCGCTGCAAGTTCACGGTGGATGTGCCTGGTCCGGACGATCTCGAGGCGCAGGGAAGTTTTCTCGATTACGAATACACGTTCCAACGTGGGTCACGCGTCGTGGCGCAGGTGTCCAAGCGCTGGTTCTCGTGGACGGATACTTACGGCGTGGAGATCCACCCGGGCGAGGACGACGTGCTCATGCTCGCGAGCGCAGTCGTGATCGATCAGATCTGCCACGAGCCGAAAGATCACTGACTCGCAACTTACGCCAGCAGCTTCGTCACAAGCTCACCGTGAACATCCGTGAGCCGGAAGTCGCGTCCTTGAAAACGGAACGTGAGCTTCTTGTGATCGAGGCCGAGCAGGTGAAGCATCGTCGCGTGCAGATCGTGAACATGCACCGGGTCTTCCACTGAGTTGAATCCCAGTTCATCCGTTTGTCCCAGCACCTGACCGCCTTTCACTCCGCCGCCCGCCATCCACGTCGTGAACGCGTCGATGTGATGGTTGCGCCCGGTCGTGTCGCGGTTCTCGCCCATCGGCGTGCGGCCAAATTCTCCGCCCCAGACAACGAGCGTGTCCTTCAACAGTCCGCGCGCTTTCAAATCCTTCACCAGCGCGGCCTGGCCTTGATCGACCTCTCGGCAGACCTTTTCGAAATCACTTTGCAAATTTTCGCCGGGCCCGCCGTGGCTGTCCCAATTCGTGTGATACAACTGAACAAATCTTACGCCGCGCTCGACGAGTCGCCGTGCGAGCAAACAATTCCGCGCGAACGACGGCTTCTCTTTCTCCACCCCGTAGAGTTTCAGCGTCGCTTCGCTTTCGCCCGAGAGATCGATCAACTCCGGCGCGCTCGACTGCATTCGATACGCCATCTCGTAAGCCGAAATGCGCGTCGTGATCTCAGGATCGCCCGTCTCGACGAGGCGGCTCAGGTTCAAGTCGCGAATCGCATCGATGGTCTGGCGTTGCTTCGTCGCACTCACTCCTTTGGGTGAAGTGAGATCGAGAATCGGCTCGCCGCCGCCGCGAAACGGAACGCCTTGATAAGTCGTCGGCAAAAAACCGCTGCCCCAATTCACCGCGCCGCCACGCGGTCCCCTTGGTCCCGACTGCAACACCACGAAGCCCGGCAGATTCTGCGACTCGCTCCCGATTCCATACGTCACCCACGCGCCCATGCTCGGCCGGCCGAACTGTCCCGAGCCCGTGTTCATGAACAACTTCGCCGGCGCATGATTGAACAACTCCGCCTTGCACGAGTGGATCAGCGAGATGTCATCCACGATCGTTGCCGTGTGCGGAAACAGATTGCTCACCCACGCGCCGCTTTGGCCGTGACGTTTGAACTCGCGCCGCGTGCCGAGCAGCTTCGTCCCGTGACTGCTGCCCATGAACGCAAAGCGTTTTCCCTCGATGAACGATTGCGGGATCGGCTGACCATTCAGCTCGACGAGCTTGGGCTTGTAATCGAACAACTCGAGCTGGCTCGGCCCGCCCGCCATGAAGAGATAAATGATGTTCTTCGCCCGCGCCTTGAAGTGCGGCGCTTTCGGCTCCATCGGATTCACCAGCTTGGGCGCGTCTCCCGCGAGCAACTGATCGCTGAGCAGCGAACTGAGTGCGACGGAGCCGAGTCCGAAACCGCATTTACTGAAGAAGTGGCGACGAGTTAAACCCGCGAGAAATTGTTCCTGTAGATTGAAATCTTTCACAGCAGTTTCCTGAATTCATCCGGAGTCAGACCTGCGACCTTCGCAACGCCGCCCATGGTGATGGCATTGATTGGATTGTGGCGGGGAATCACCAGCCGAGTCTTGCCGTTGCTCATCACGATGTGACCGCTCTGGCGTGCGATGTGATAGCCCAGCTTCTCAAAAGCCCGCACGGCATCCCGCTGGCTGATTCCCGGAATCTTGGGCATGCTTCAGACGGTGACTTCCGCCGTGGAAGCGTTCTCGTCCGCCGCTGTGCGCAACGCGTCTTCCTCGGCGACTTCGAGCCAGAGACGGATGGCATCGCGGATGTTCTCCATCGCTTCCTCGCGGGTGCGTCCCTGACTCCAGCAACCCGCGAGAGCAGGGCAACTGGCAGCGAAGCCCTCCTCGGACTCGATGAGCAGCACCTTGCATTTCATGATGGTAGTTTAGTCGTTTGGAGAATTAGTCACAACGGCGGATTTCACTCGCGTGTGATTGTTTCATCCAAATTGAGGAGCACTCTCGCGAGTGTCGTCCACGCCGCAGTACGTTTCGTCTTTTCATCGCCGTGCTCTTGATCGGTTTGCTGGGTCAACAATTGTTCAAGCCGTTGCTGCTCGGTTTGACTGGGTGTGCGACCGAGACAAAACCGAAAAGCAGCGTTGATGCGTTCGCCGTCGTTCTTCGCCGATGCGCTGAGCGTGCGGCGACTCAATGCTTCGGCGAATTCGTAGAACTGTTGGTCGTTCAACAGCGTGAGCGCTTGAAGCGGGGTGTTCGATCGGAGGCGGCGAGTGCACGCGCTGAAGCTGTCCGGTGCGTCGAAGACAGCGAGCGCCGGATGCGGAGTCGCACGCCAAAAATGCGTGTAGAGCGCGCGGCGATAACGGTCGTCTCCGCTGCTCGGTTTCCATTCACGCCTGGATTGGCCAAGCGTCATGACGCCATCGGGTTGCGGCGGGAACACCGGCGGGCCGCCGAGTTTTGGTGACAATAAACCGCTCGCCGAAAGCGCGACATCGCGAACGAGTTCACCATCGAGTCGCAGCCGGGACTGCCGCGCGAGCAAGCGGTTGTTGGGATCGATCGTCGCAAGTTCCGGCCGCACGCGCGACGATTGCCGGTACGTGGCGCTCGTGACGATGAGGCGGTGGATGTGTTTCAGGCTCCACTTCGTAGCAGCCGACGTCAGGAGGCTCTGATCAACGTCGGGTTTCGGGTTTCGGGTTTCGGATTGTTTGGATGGAGCCTCGTTACCTCGGCTGCTACCTGGGTTTTGAAATTCACACGCCAGCCAATCGAGCAGTTCGGGATGTGTCGGCGCTGAGCCTTGGGTGCCGAAATCATTCTCGGTCTCCACCAGTCCTCGCCCGAAGTACTGCTGCCAGATGCGATTCACAATCACGCGCGCCGTCACTGGGTTCGTGGGAGCGGCAAGCCAGCGCGCGAGGGCCAAACGATTCGTCGGGGCATCCGCGGGGACGACGAGCGGATGCAACGCCGCGGGCGTCTCCGGATTCACTTTGTCTCCCGGTCGGGTGAAATCGCCCTTGATGAACACCGTGCTCTGGCGCGGTTGCTTCAGTTCTTCCATCACAAGCGTCGTGACGGGTTTGGCCTGGCTCTTCTCGAGTTTCGTGAGCTTCGTGTTGCGCGATTTGAAATCCGCGTCGCCGGCATTAGACGCTGCGTACACGGCGCGCTTCTGATCGAGTTTGAGATCGCTCCACGGCTGCTTCAGCGCCGACTTCACGGGTGCCTTCAGCTTCGCGCGCGCATCATCGGCGAGCGACTGTTCCCACTTCACAATGTCGCTGCCTTTCGTATCGAGATAACGTTCGAGGTCCGCGCGCGTTTCTTCGAGATCCTTCTGGAGATTCTCCCTCGGCTCGAACTCATTCGTGATTTCCAGAATGCCGCTCGGCGTTCCCTTGCCGTGTCCGTCCTCGATCGTGTTGTTGAAGAACGCGAACAGTTGGTAGTACTCGCTCTGCTTGATCGGATCGAACTTGTGGTCGTGACATTGCGCGCAACCGACCGTCAGCCCGAGAAACACCGTGCCGAAGGTGTTCACGCGATCCATCACCGACTCGATGCGAAACTGCTCGGGATCGATGCCGCCTTCCTGGTTGATCTGCGTGTTGCGATTGAAACCCGTCGCAATCTTCTGCTCCAACGTCGGATTCGGCAGCAAGTCACCGGCGAGTTGTTCGAGCGCGAATTGATCGAACGGCATGTCGCGATTCATCGCCGCCACAACCCAGTCGCGGTATTTCCAAATCTGCCGCGGCGCATCGATGCTGTATCCGTTCGAATCGCTGTAACGCGCCGCATCGAGCCACCAGCGCCCCCACTTTTCGCCGTAGTGCGGCGACGCGAGCAATCGCTCCACCACGCGCTCACAAGCATCCGTGCGGGAATCAGCGAGAAACGCATCAATCTCTTCCGGCGTCGGTGGCAGACCAAGCAGGTCGAGTTTCAAACGGCGAATGAGCGTCACGCGATCCGCTTCGGAAGAGGGAGTGATCTTCTCCTTGGCCAGTCTTGCCCGAATGAATGCATCAATGGGATTCCGAGTAATCAGTGAAACAGTAATCAGTGAATCAGTCTTGCGGCCACCGATTACTGATTCACTGACCTCCGGCACCGCCGGCCGTTGCGGAGGATTAAATGCCCAATGCTTTGCACTCTCGGGCTTTTCATCCGCCGGAGCTTTGGCACCGTCATCAATCCATTGCGCGATCAATGCGATCTGTGCCTCGGTAAGCGCTGGCTTCTTGTAAGGCATCTTCGCGATGGAGTCGTGCGTGCCGCGCGTGGTCTGGATGATGAGGCTGTCCGCACTCTTGCCCGGCTTGAGCGCCGGACCATTCTCGCCGCCCTTCAAAGCGAGCGCTGCAGTGTCGAGGCGCAACTCACTCTTCTTCTGCTGTCCGCCGTGACACTTGTAGCAATGTTCCGCGAGCAACGGCTTCACGTCGCGCACGTAGTCCAATGCGCTCGCAGAACGTGCTGCGGCAATGCAAACAATTGTGATGACTGCCAGTGTTCTCAAAGCAGGGATGACGGACTGTATCGCGTGCGAAACGGGCACGCCAGCATTGATGATGCGTGGGGTGCCTTGGGCCCGCCGGAAATCTTTCTTCCCCTTTTGCGGTGCCATTCCTACAGTCCGCAACTCAATTGATTCATTTATCTGAACTTCTGAACGCTTATGGGCGCTGATACATCCGTCGCACAAAAAGTCGAGGCTCCGCCGCTATTGCCGCTCTCGCTCAAATCCAAACTCGCGCCGACGCCAGATGGCGCGCCGAAGTATTCCGTCACCATCAAGAATTCCAAAGGCGAGCCCGTGACGGCCGCCGACCCTCGCGCGACCCGTGCGCTCGTGGCGCTGATGGGTGTCCACGCCGTCAACGGCGGCGCGGCGTGCCATTGGGGTGGCCCGGCGGCTTACGCGGAAATGCTCGCCGCGCTGCACGCGATCATGTTCAGCGTGAAGGGACGCCAATGGCATGAGGCTTACAATTTCGTGAACGACGCAGGCCACGCGGAGAACGGCGTGTATGCCTTGCGCGCCAACTACGGCTACGACGGCATGACCTTCGAAGACGTGAAAGGCTTTCGCTCGATCAAGAGCAAGCTCACCGGCCACGGCGAGTCGCACCTGAATCCGCAAGGTGTGTTGCTCAGCAACGGCCCGCTCGGTTCCTCGCTCCCGCAAGCGCAAGGTCTCGCCATCGCTGACAAGGTCGCCAGGCGTGATCGCGTGACGCTGTGTGTCGTGAGCGATGGAGCATCGATGGAAGGTGAAGCGAAGGAAGCGTTCGCGGCCATTCCCGGCCTCGCATCGAAGGATCGCGTGAATCCATTCGTGCTGCTGCTTTCCGACAACGACACGAAGCTCTCCGGCCGTATCACGAAGGATTCGTTTTCCATGCAACGATCCTTCCAGGCGATGGGTTCGCTGGGATGGAACGTGATATCAGTTCCGAACGGGCACGATCTCGAGGCCGTGCATCAGTTCATCGAAAAAGGGATCGAGCAGGCGAAGGCGAACCCCAACGTGCCGGTGTGTCTCTGGATCAAGACGATCAAGGGTTACGGCGTGAAATCGACGATGGAAAACGCCGCGGGCGGCCACGGCTTTCCGCTCAACAACGGCGAGAAGATCGTTGATTTCGTCAGCGAGATTTACGGCGGCCAAACGCCCGAAGAGTTTCGGAACTGGGCGCAATCGTTGCGCACCGAGTGGGAGCAGAAAGAGGCGGCCAGGAAAGCCAAAGCTGCTGCTGCTCCTGCCGCTGCGCCCGCAGTGAAGACGGACAAAGTCCAGGCCGGCCTCGCGCGTGGCGCGATTCGCGCGGCGACCGAGGGATTGCCGGTTTACTCGATCTCGTCTGACGTGCAGGGATCGACGGGCATCAGTGCGTTCCAAAAGACTTTTCCTGATCGCTATATCGAGGTCGGCATCGCGGAAGCAAACATGGTCAGCACCGGCGCGGGTTTCTCGAAAGCCGGGTTCATCCCGATCGTGGATACGTTCGGCCAGTTCGGCGTCACGAAGGGCAATCTTCCGCTCACAATGGCGGCGCTCTCACAGGCGCCCGTGATCGCGATGTTCTCCCACATTGGATTTCAGGACGCGGCGGACGGCGCGTCACACCAGGCCACGACTTACTACGCCGCAGTCAGTTCGATTCCGCATACGGTCGTCATCACGCCATCGTGCCCGGATGAAGCGGAGGCGTTGATGTATGAAGCGATCAAGCGCTTCGGAGCCGATCGCGCTGCGGGCAAGGACGGCGAGACTTACATCTTCTTCGTCGGCCGCGAAAATTATCCGCTGCGCTGGATCGAAGGCGCGACCTATCCGTGGGGCAAGGCGCAGGTGTTGCAGCAGGGAACAGACGTCGTGCTCATCGCGTGCGGGGTGCTCGTGAACAAGGCGATCGAAGCGGGCAGGAAACTCGCGGAGCACGGCGTGAAAGCAACCGTGATCAATAATCCATTCACGAACCGCGTGGACATCGAGACCATTGGCGCGGCGGTGAAAGCGGCAAGCGGTCGCGTGGTGACGATCGAAGATCATCAGGTGATCGGCGGCATGGGCGCGCAGGTTTCCCATGCACTCTCACAGGCCGGCATCGCGCACCGCATGAAGAGCCTCGGCATTCGCGGCGAGTTTGGGCAAAGCGCGTACGTGGCCGAGCATTTGTATCAGCATCACGGACTCACGGCGGAGAAGTTGATCGAAGCCGCGCAGGAATTGATGAAGTGATCCGGCGCGGCGGGCTCGCGAACTATTCCACGATTGCCACGCCCACTCTGATGCCGGTGCGCTGCGGATTGTCATTCGACGACAGGTGCAGCACGCGCAGCGAGCATGGACGTTTCAGGTAATCAGAAACGAATTGCCGCAAATGCTTGGACGGCTTGGACGAATCACTCGCATCGAACACGAGCACGGTTCGGACCGGCGCCTTCGCCAACGGCCAGGCCGCGAGCGGCGTCACGACGGGTTTGCGGAACATCAATCTCATGTTTCCACCCAGCCAAAAATCCTCCGCCATGATCAGGTCGGCGTTTGCGAACGTGCCGAGTGACGAGCCCGCAATTTCATTGAGAGTGGCTGGCGTCAGGTCCTGGTTTCTTTAGCCCGCACCGCGGCTGGCGTTCCATGGCAGAAACACAATAACGGCGACGATACCTGCGACCGCCAATGCGAATACCAATCGAAAGAGATAACGCGGGATATCGCTGAGTTGTGCCACGAGGAGAATCGGCGCGTATACGAAGAGCGGCTGAAACCACCGGCCGCGCAAACCACTTCCTTGCACCGCGACCATCATGATGGTGAGCAGCGACAGCGCGAGGACGATCCCCAGAAGAGCAGCGGTCCCGAGTCCGTTCGCAGGCGCATCGGGGAACGGGGCCGCGCCAATGCGTACGCAATCGCGAGCGGCACGAGGTTGGGCAGGGCGGCCCTGGCCATCAACCACGGCATGTTGAGCGCCGCGGTTCCCCATGATTCGAAATGGCCAAAATCAAGTTTGCGCGTGCCGGCGAGGGCTTGATCAACGTTCTGCGCGACCCAGATGTAATGCGGCAGTGCCACCGCCACGCACACGACCATCGCAACGAGTGCTCGTGGGGTAAGCAGCAATCAGCGGTAGCGCGGAACGAACATTGCCGCGCCCACGAAGCTCGCCATGAAAACGGCACCGTTGTACTTCGAAAGCAGCGCCAGCCCGGCGCTGAAACCCAGGAGCGCGTATCGAAGTGGCCCAGCTTTCGTCGATCGCGGCGATCGGCGACGTGATGAGCCGCACGCCCACATGCACCACGAACAAGGCTGCAAGTGCGATCAGGAAAAAATTGGGCGAAGCCACGATACGCCACAGTGACGAATCACCGAACGAGTCTGGGTATCCCGACGGAATAGCCGATCGTGCTGTGCCGCCGGAAAGCATGGGCGACATCCGTTACGGTTTGAGTTTGCGTTCGATAATCTCTCCGACGACTGAGGGATTCGCTTTGCCCTTGCTCAGCTTCATCACCTGACCTTTGAGGAAATTCAGCGCCGCAATTTTGCCGGAGCGGAAATCGGCGGCGGGGCCAGGGTTCTCCGAGATCGTCTCATCACAAAGCTGTTCGATAACGCCGGTGTCGCTGACCTGTCCGAGGCCTTTCTCCTGCACGATGGCAGTTGGTGCTTTGCCACTGTCGAACATTTCTGTGAACACCTGCTGTGCGGCGGCGCTGCTGATCGCCTTGCTTTCCACGAGTGACACGAGTTCGAGCAACGACCCCGGCTTGAACTTCAAATCCGCGAGGATCGTGAATTTCATGTCGGCAGGGTCGATGCCCAGGCCGGCCTGATCGGATTTTTCGCGCTCGCTCGCTTCGGAAAGTTTCGCGCGGAGGTTGTTCAACACCCAGTTCGCAATCGCCTTCGCGTTCTTCGATTGTTTCGCGATCACCTCGAAGTAGTCACCGAGCGCGAGGTCGTTCTTGAACATCTCGGCATCGCCCGCCGGCAAGCCGTAGTCGCGCATGAAGCGCTGTTTGCGCGCGAGCGGCAATTCCACCACGCGCGAACGCACCTCACTTACCCACGCATCCGTCGGCTCGAACGGCATCAGGTCGGGCTCGGGAAAGTAGCGATAGTCGTGCGCGTGTTCCTTCGTGCGCATCTCTTCAGTGATGCCGGCCACGTCATCCCAACGGCGCGTGGACTGGATCAACTTTCCTCCGCGCGAAACGACTTCGATCTGCCGCGGGATCTCATACTCCAGCGCGCGACGCACGCCGCTGAAGGTGTTCATGTTCTTGATTTCGATCTTCGCGCCGAGTTCCTTCGTGCCCTTCGGCCGCACGCTGACGTTGACGTCGCAACGCACCATGCCCTTCTCCATGTCGCAATCGCTGATGCCGCCATGACGCAGCACGTCGAGCAGCGAGTTGAGATACGCGTAAGCCATGTCCGAGTTCGTGATGTCCGGCTCGGAAACGATTTCGAGCAGCGGCACGCCGGCGCGATTGAAGTCCACGCCACTGTTCCGCTCGAAATGAAAATTCTTCGCGACGTCTTCTTCGAGATGCGCGCGGGTGATGCGCACTTTCGTTTTTTCGCCGTTGAGTTCAAACTCCAGCAAACCGTCGCGCGTACTCGGCTTGTCGTACTGCGTGATCTGGTAATTCTTTGCGACGTCTGGATAGAAGTAATTCTTGCGGTCAAACTTGGCGAAGCGCGGAACCTCGCAACCGAGCAGCAATCCCGTCAGCACTGTGAGCTTGAGCGCCTCTTCATTGGCGACGGGCAGGACGCCGGGAAAGCCAAGGCACACGGGACACACGTTCGTGTTCGGCTCCGCGCCAAATTCATTGGCGCACCCGCACCACATCTTCGATTTCGTTTTGAGCTGAACGTGAGTTTCCAGCCCGATGACTGCTTCGTATTCCATAAACCGCGCGGGAGTTTTAACCACGGACGAACCGTGATGAATACTGATATTTCGGCCATTCAACTCCCCATTGTTAACGGTGTGGTCACAGCGCATTGCGCGAACCTGACATGCACAATATCCACCACGCGCAGGCTCAATCCACGCGACAGGAAGAGCCCGCCTGAAGCCTGGAAATCCGGTGGCGGGAACTGCACCCCTCCCTTTTTGGTGCAGAAACGGTGCAGTTTTGGTTTCCGACATTTTTTGCCACACTCCTCAAGTCCACGCCGAACCCCGCCATCCGCTCCGCCCGGCAATCCCGCGCTAACCGGATGATCCGGCCGAACGATGGCGTCAGTGCGATCTTCATGAGGCGAGTATGAGCTGAAATACTTCCAACCGTTAACGAGTAATGGGCGGATAGTGACGGCGTAATGGCGAGTAAACGAGTCGACGCGGCCCTTCCTGCCGGGAGGATGTGGGGCTTGGAACGCCACTCTCAGAGGAAGCGCGGTTACTCAAACCGATAAGGTGGTTGGTTATCGTCACCGCTTTCGTAACAATCAGGTTCTCGTTGCAACGAAATGCCGGAGTGACACTGGCACGCATCGATTCTTCAAAGTTATGAATCGCCGATTTTTCTGTCTGTCTGTCGGCCTGATCTCCGCGGCGGTGGTGTGCCTCGTTGCCACCGCTCCTTACGACCCGGCTTCAGGGTATTGTTCCGTCCCAGTCCCTCCAGAGCAGCCACCTCGAACTGAATTTCAAGCGAACGGTGCCGATCCTGTGGGCGGCAAAGGAGTTTCCCGCGTTCCGACAAACCAAGCAATCCCAGCAGGAAGGACGAACTCGGTGGCGAGTGGCGCACCATCACCGGGAGGCATGATTCCCCGAGCCATCCCGTGATTGCGTGGAATGGGGAAAATTTTCTCGTGGCCTGGCACGAGAGTTCCACGAGCCGGCGAAGAGATCTGGACATCACCGCGGTGATGGTCGGCACGAATGGGCAGGCGGGCGGGCTGATTCGAGTGTTCCAAGGCGGTGGTGACCAAACCAATCCGGCAGTCGCGGCCGTGGGCACGAACTTCCTTGTGGTCTGCCAGAGTGGCGTAACGCCGACGGGCGGTGCGGTGCGTGGAAACTGGGTGAGTGGCGACGGCGCGGTGGCTTCAACGAATGGATTCGTGATCGGGCCGGGCACGAATCAGGCCTCGCCCGTCTTGGCGGTCAACGGCGATCTCGCGCTGGTCGTCTGGGAAGATCACCGGCAGCAGGGTTCGTCCGGCATGGACATTTATGGTGCGCGGTTCAGCGGAACCAACGTGCTGGACCCTATTGGATTCCCTATTTGCACCGCGCTCGGAGACCAGACCACACCGACACTGGCGTGCAATGGCGTGAACTTTTTCGCCGCCTGGACTGATCAGCGCGACACCAATAGCCCGCCGCATGTGTTTGGAACACGGGTCGCGCACGGCGGTGCGAGCCTCGATGATTCGGGCGTTCGCCTTGGCCTCAACGCTGCCCGGCAGGGCGAGCCGTCCGTGGCGTGCAATGGAGCGGATTATTTCGTCGCTTGGTCGGATCACCGCGACTTGAGCGGCCCGGGTATTTACGGAGGCCGGGTGCGGGTCGACGGCGTGCCACTCGATCCGGACGGTCTGTCCCTCCACACGAACCTCTTGGAACATGCCTTGCCCGCCGTCTCTTATGGCGGCGCTGGTCAGTTCTTAATTGTCAGCCAAACCACCGTTGCCGGCACGAACCATGTGGTCGGCAGCTTCCTGACAGGCTTTGAACCTTCGCCACTTATCCTCGCAGTGGAGGGCGGAAGTAGTCAGATCAAAGTGGTATGGAGATCGAGTGTCGGGCTGCGGGCTTCTGTATCCCTAATTCCGCGTCTGCGAATCTGCTGGCGGGTTGGCGGCGACCGGCTATACCGCGCACGCCGATTCGTTCTTTTCCGCAAACGGTTCGCGCATGGTCATTCCCAGCAAATCCAGCAACACCTTGTCGGCATCGTAGCTCGGTGAGGGCACGGCTTTGGTGAGCATCGTCTGTGTCTCGCTGGAGAAGATGGAGTTCGCGCCGACGAAGAAGCAGAAGGCTTGTTCGACTGGCGAAAGCTTTGCCCGTCCGGCGGTGAGGCGGACGTCTGATTTTGGCAGGAGGATGCGCGCGGTGGCGATGATGCGGAGCACTTCCCAGAACGGGACCTCGGGGTTCTCGGCCATGGGTGTGCCGGGAACTTTTGCGAGGATGTTGATCGGCACGGACTCGGGTTGCGGCTGCATGGTTGCGAGCGTCTGCAACATGCCGATGCGGTCGTCGATGCTTTCACCGAGACCGATGATGCCGCCGCAGCACACGGTCACGTTGGTCTTGCGAACGTTCTCGATGGTGCGCAGGCGATCGGCGTAGGTGCGGGTGGTGATGATCGTTTCGTAAAATTCGGGCGAGGTATCGACGTTGTGGTTGTAAGCGTAAAGGCCGGCATCTTCGAGGCGTTTGGCTTGCGCTTCACTGAGCATGCCGAGCGTGCAGCAGACTTCCATGCCCATTGCGGTCACGTCTTTCACCATGTCCACGACGCGCTCGAACTGCGCGTTGTCCTTCGCCTCACGCCACGCGGCGCCCATGCAAACGCGGGAGATGCCGTTGGCTTTCGCCCGCGTGGCGATCTCCATCACGGTCTCCTTTTTCATCAGCGACTCAGGCTGAACGTCGGTTTCGTAGCGCGACGACTGGGCGCAGTAGCCGCAATCCTCCGGGCAGGCACCGGTCTTGATCGAGACGAGCTTGCAGACCTGCATTTCGCGCGCGTTGTGGAACTGCCGATGCACGGTGGCGGCGCGATACGCGAGGTCGAGCAATGGCAAATCGTGAATGGCGCGAATTTCTTCGCGCGTCCAATCGTGGCGAACGGGTGTCGATGTGTTCACAAAAACTTTCAAAACAAGTCTCGCCAAAGTGCCGTGTGAGCAGCGTTAAGTAAATGACGAAGCTCAACTCAATCGGTCGTGAGCGCCATCATGCGACGCTGCAATTCCTGCTTAAATTCCTCGCGCTGGGATTCGGTGGCATCGCTTGGTACGCGGATGAGTTCACCGAACTTGATCTCGCAGCGAGCGAACGGAAACGGAATTTGAAAACGATCCCAGCTCTTCATCGTCAGCTTTCCGTGGACGTGCGCGGAGGCCGGGATGATGGGCGAACCACTGAGTTGCGCGAGCGCGATGATGCCGTCCTGCACGACGTAGCCCGGCCCGCGCGGGCCGTCAGGAGTGATCGCCACGTGATAGCCACGCTCGATGCGAGTCGTCAGTTCGAGCATCGCCTGCGCGCCGCGTCGGCTCGATGAGCCGCGCACGGCTTGCACATTGAAATAGCGTAACACTTCCGCGAGCAACCCGCCGTCGTGGCTTGCGCTGATCAATCCCACGAGGCCGGTCGCGGGAATTTTCTCTTTGCGCCAGTGGTCCCACGATCTCATCGAGAGCGCGAGGCGGTTGTGCCAAAGGCAAAAAATCATCGGCCCGCGCGCGGAATCGAAAATGTGATGCGGGTCCGAAAACGTGCAGCGCCACGTCGATGATACGCATCGAATGGCAGCCTGAATGAGCCACGCGGAAATGTGGTGGTGCCACTTGAGCTTGCGCGGGATGACGATGCCACTTTTGCGGGAGCGCTTCATGGGCACAGTGTTCGTCTCGGCCACGACTACCCTTTCTTGAGCGCCGCGCGCACGAGTTGCTCGACGCTGGCTTGCGGCCCGAGCAACGCCACCACGGCACGGACGGCTTCCATCGCTTCGGGTTGCTTGAAGCCGAGCGCCATCAGCGCCAGCACGGCGTCGTTGATCTTCTGGTCGTGCGCGGAAACGGCGCGCTGCGCGCCCGCGGCTTCGAGCGCCGCGGCCTGGCCTAGTTTGTCCCGGAGTTCGACGACAATTCGTTCGGCCGTTTTCTTTCCAACGCCGTTGATCTGCGAAAGGCTTTTCACGTCGCTGGAAGCAACGGCGCCGCGCAATGCCGTCACGTTCATGCCGCTCAAAATATTCAGCGCGATCTTGGGTCCGATGCCGCTGACGGTGTGGACGAGCAGTCGGAAGAGGTCGCGTTCGGCCGCGCTCATGAATCCATAGAGCACGTGCGCGTCTTCGCGAATCGCGAGGTGCGTGAGGATCAATAACTCACCGCCCACGCCCGGCAGTTTGTCGAATGACGAGAGTGGAATGAGCACTTCGTAGCCGACGCCGTTCACCTCCACGGTAATGAGCGTCGGGTGTGCCTCGACGAGTTTGCCTCTGAGAAAAGTAATCATGTCAACACGATCGCAAACAACACGAACAACAGTGTCCCGGTCATAACCTTTTCAGCTCTCCCAAGCCGTGTTTGCTTTGCGTCTGACCGTAAGCGAGCGCGAGCGCGAGCGCATCGGCGGCGTCAGGTTCTGGCGCTTCAGCAAGGTTCAACATGCGCTGGACCATTTTGGCGACGGCATCCTTTTGCGCCGCGCCAAAGCCGACGATTGCCTGCTTCATTTTTCGCGGCGCCATTTCAAAAATTTCCAGGCCGGCTTCCGCGGCGGCAACAAGACTCGCGCCGCGAGCCTCGCCCATGATGAGTGCGGTCTGAAGATTCTGCGCGTAGAACAAACCTTCGATGGCACATGCCGTCGGAGCGTGCTCTCGAATGACACCGCGCAAGACCTCGGCAATGCGAGCCAGACATCGCGAGCGTTCCCACGTGGCAGGACAACGAATGGTGCCGCAGGTCAGCGCGCGCAAGGCTGGTTTCTCCATCGCCACCACGCCGAAACCAGTGCCGCGCAACGAGGGGTCGATGCCGAGCACGATCTCATGCCGTCGCCTCGCGCTCAATTGCTCGAACACCGGAGCCGCCGCGCGACGCGTTCGGCTCTGCATTTGTTCGAATTGGCGAGGAGTGATGGCCACACGCGGATTGAATCACAGCAGCATCTCCCGGAACAAGTGTTCGCGCGGAACAACTGATCACAAAAAACTCCGGGCCGTTGCCAGCCCGGAGTTGCGATCGAGAATGTTTTAACGATTGCGTCCTTCGCGGCCACCGTCACCGCCACGCCCGCCACCGCCGCTGCCGCGTTCAACCGCGCCACCACTCCGGGCAGCCGGGGCTTGTCGACTTTCCGGTGCTGCGACGCGTGGAGCAGCCGCTGCGGGCGGTGCAGAGTAGGACCGTGCCGAAGGGGCCGCATGGCTCGGCGCGGCATAGCTGGGAACCCGGCCTCCGACATTGTTTTGTTCGTTGTAGCGAGGGGACATGGACGGAGTCGAACGAGGAACACTCGGTGCGGTCACGGCTGGCGTGCGTGCCTGGGGGACAGCTTGTCGTTCGATGTTTCGCGACGGGACGTTCGCCGGTGATTGCACACGCGGAGCCACCTGCGGATTCTGCTGCACGCGGGGTGTGGCAGACGGCGTCTGTGGACTACGCGTGGCTGGTGCCTCGTTGCGAGTGGCCGGCGCTTCGTTCAAGCGCGCCACGTTGGGATTGTTATTGCGCTGAATCTCGGTCGAACGATTCCGTTCCTGAGGGATCCGTTGCGGCGACGAACCGGGCGTGCTGGAGTTACGCGTGTCGCGTTCCACCCGGGGAGTCTGCGCGCCTGTGCCGGGATTGCGCGGTTCGTTTCCACCGACGTTGGCGCGCGGCGTGGCAGGTGTCGTGGGCGTTGCATTTCCACGACCGCCCTCGCCGATATTGCTTCGGCCAGCTCGTGGCACTGCTGCGCCGCCTGTGGCCGGCGTGTTGTTTTCCACACGCGCCACGCGGGCCTGATTGGCCATGCGGCTCTGCACCACGGCAGGTTTCACCGGCGGGTCTTTCGGCAACTGCTGACGATAGACAACGAGATCGTTGCCACGCTTCTCGATGCGGTTGTTGCGCTCGCCGCCGCCGGCAAAGTTCGCCTGCTGCACTTTGACCTGCCGGAAGTCGTTCGGGTTCCGGCGTGCGATTGTGTCGCGACCGACGCCATTGTTGACGATCGCTCCGTTGTTCACCCGATAATTATTAACCACCGTCGTGTTGCGGTAGATGTTCACGACCTGGGTTTGCGGCACGCGGTGCCGGTACGGATGCGGATCGCAAAAGCGATTCACTGAGACGAACGAGTAGTGGTGGTAGCTCAAACCAAAGTCAAAGCCGACAGCGACATGGCGCCCATGAAAGCTGAAACCACCGCCTGACACCCACACCGCCGCGGGCGGCAGAGGAGCCCAACCGCAGTAACCCTCCGAGTAGCGCCAACTCACCCACGCCGGTCCCCATACGGTTCCAGGGTTCCAAATCCAGCCGGCCGTAGCGTGACGAGACCAGCGCCCGTAGTGGAATGGTGCCCAGCCCCAACTGTAATCCGATTGCCAATACCAACCTGAATCAGACCAGTACCAACGTCCGCTATCAGAGTAAGGCTGCCAGGTCGAGACTCGCACCGCGACGGTGGGTTGCCAGCACCAGCCGGAACCGGACACGTAAATCCAACTGCCGTACGGCGAGAGCGAATCATAGAAGTATGCGACCTCCGTAGATGGCGTTGCCGGCGCGGTCGCGATTGGCGCGTTGCCGCCGACTTGCACATCGGTCTGCGTCGGCGGGGTTACTGGCATCGGCGCGTTTGCGACATTTGGATTGGCAGGCGCCGGTGTTGTTGCGGCGGGCGCTTCCGCACCATCATGTTTCAACATTGCGTTCACCACCGTTGTGGAAACGCCCAGGTCGTTGAGGTACACGATCTGGTCCGCGCTCAGGTTGAACCGGGCCTGATATCTGTCCACGTAAGTCAGAATGACTTCTTCGCTCACGCCGCTTTGCGCGAGCTTGGCGATTTCATCCACACCGGTAACGACATTGGCTGGCTGAGTCGGAGGGATGCGCTGCTCGATCTTTGGCGCGGGATCTTCATTGGCGGGCGCAGCCGGGGCCGCCTCTGGAGCAGCAGGCGACGTTTGAGGCCCGGCAAGCCCCGGCCCCGGCGCGGCCGACGGAACCGCAGGAGCCTGCGCGACGACGATGGGCGCCGGATTCACCGCGCTGACGGTGGGAGGTTGATTGGGTTGAGCAGACGGCCGGGCACAGCCACCGAACAACCCGAGCCCGACGGCGAGTCCCATGCAATGCCGGACGAATTTAAAGTTCATAATTACTTTCACTTGTAACACCAGCCTCCTGTCTTGGAGGCGGTGGAGTTCAACATACACTATCGACTAGGGTTCCTCATCCGCTATTCAGAGGGGCGCAAGTGGCGGAACCGTATACGGTTGCAAGGTGTGATTTCAGCGCTTCCGACGTTTGCACGACCGGCGGTAACCATTTGGTTACAACGGCCACACCTTCGGCACCAGGTAAATGGCGATGGCCCCGATGATGATCGTGAGCAGCGAACCGACTTTAAGAAAATCAGAAAAGCGATAGCCGCCGGGACCGTAAACCATGAGGCACGATGGCTCGAGCGGCGTGAGGTACGAGCAACTCGCAGCGACGGCAACCATCATGGCAAACGTTCGTGGATTCAGGTCGAGCTGCACCGCAGTCTGAATCGCAACCGGAACCACCACCACTGCGGCGGCCTGGTTTGACATGGGCTGTGTGAGCAACACCGTGAGCACGAAGAAACCACCGAGTAAAAATCTTGGACCATGTTCGCCTGCATGACTGATGACGAGATCCGCGAGATATTTTGCGGCGCCCGTTTTTTCCATGGCCACACCCAATGACAGCATGGCGCCAATGAGGATCACCGCTTTCCATTCGAGCTCGCGGTACGCTTCTTCCGGCGTGATGCAGCGGGTTGCGAACACGAGCACTGCGCCGAGGATCATCGCCACCGGAAACGGCATCACCTTGAATGTCGCGAGGCCGAGTACGACGGCGAAGATGGCGATCGCAAGGGGCGCCCGTTTTCTCTTCGGCTTTTTCTCGTCCAGCGTTTGCACGATGCGGAAGGCGTTTTCGTCTTCCAGCGCGGCGATCGCTTCCTTGGGCCCTTGCACCAGCAGAACATCCCCGATGCGGATGGGCACGACGCTGATCTTGCGATGTAGGATGTGACCGTGCCGGCTGATGCCGAGCACCTGGATGCCGTAACGTTCGCGGACGCCGATCCCTTTCAGCGTGCGGCCAATGATCGGGGAACGCTGCAACACAATTGCTTCCACGATTCCCAGGTCCTCTTCGGCCAGCGATGGATCAGCGAGCTTCAGGTCGGCTTTGATTTCGATGCCGGCCTTGTCCTTGACCTTCAACAACTCCTCCGGCGCAGCCTCGACGATCAACACGTCGTTCGGTTGCAGCACCAGATCGGAGCGCGGCGCGAGATACGCCGTCTTGTCGCGAACAACGCGCAACACGGTGAGGTCAAGCTCTCGACCCAACTCGGAATCGCCGAGTGTCTTGCCGACGAGCGGCGACTCGGGGAGAACGACAATTTCGCTGAGATACTCGCGCAGGCTTGTGGACTGACCCGCGCCAGCTTTTGGGGTGGTTTTTCCAAGCCACCATTTGCCGACGAACGTCATGTAGAGAAGTCCTGCAACGGTGATGGGAATACCGACCGGCGCGAGTTCGAACATGCCCATCGGCTCGAGATGGTAGCGCGTCATCAAGCCGCTCACGACGATATTGGTGGACGTGCTGATGAGCGTGACAGAACTGCTGAGGATCGATGCGAAGGCGAGCGGCAATAGCAGTTGGCGCGGGTGCATCTTTGCGCGCTTGGCCAGGCCCATCACGACCGGCACGAAGAACGCCGTGGACGCCGTGTTGCTCATGAACGCGCTGAGTCCCGCAGCCGCCAGCATCACCACAATGAGCAGGCGCATGGGGCTCGTACCGGTCCAGCGCAGGATGGCGGCACCCGCAAGATCGACCACGCCAGTGCGCATCAAAGCCGCCGTAAGAATCAGCAGCCCAAGAATCATCATCACCGTGTCGCTGCCGAAGCCCTGGAATGCTTCCTTCGCGGAAAGCAATCCGCAGAAGATCAATGCCAGCACGAGGCCGAGTGCGACCACGTCGGGTGAAACCCAATCGAAGGAAAACAGCACGACGCTAAGCGCCGTCAACGCGATGAGCAGCCCGATTTCGAAAGTCACATTACCCCTTGTTGGTTGGACTATAGAGTGGAGCCGAGCTGGGGGCCAAGCCGCATCATTCAGCGTTGAATGCCCGGATCAAACCTAGCGCGCAGCGGCGAGTGCTGGCTGGTGGCGGGGGGAACCAGTCCGTGCGTAAAAGTCCGCCAGGCTTTCGTGGCTCGGTTCGAGACCTTCGGCCTGCAACGCGGTGAGGATGCGTTCCTCGTTCATGATGAAACGATCGCGGCGATAGAGCAGGTAATCCACGCGCATGTCATTGGGCGTCATGTTGATGGTGGCGAGGTTCGCACCTGTGCGCAGGCCGCGACGATAACCGCCGTCTGGCTGGGCGATGTTCAGCGCGCTCACTGCGGGGATCACCCAGTCCGGGCGCATGAGACGGAGCGCCGCCATGGAATTGAGCGTCAGGTCAATGTCGGATTGCGGCGCTGTGACCAGCGGTGTCGCTTCTCCGGGAATGAACGGGCTGACGCTGCAGCCACGCAATGGCAACGCGGACGCGAGATCGAAATTCTTCAGCAACTCCTCGTCGGGCTGGCCTGGCAGGCCGGCGATGAAGCCCGAACTGACATGCCAGCCCGTGGCGGCGAGATGGCGGATGTTCTCGATGCGTTCGTCATACGTGCCCGGCGCATGCAGCGCGGTGTAGCGGGCGCGGTCAGCGATTTCGAATTTGATGATGTAAGTGGTGGCCCCCGCCGCGAAGAGTTCGGCGTAGAGCGCGGCGTTCAACGTGCCGAGGCAAACGCTGATGCCGAGGTTCGTCGCGCGTTTGAGCGCGTGAATCAGCGGCAGCACCACTTCGCGCACGGCGACCGGATCTTCACCGGTCTGAATGTTGATGTCGGTGATGCTCTCGGGCCTGTGGTGGATGATCAACTCGGCGAGTTGATCGGCATTGGCGCGGTGACGCACCAGATCTTTGTTATCGCGGCGCATGCCGCAGTAAGCGCAGTTCTCACGGCAAAAGTTTGAAACCTCCACGACCGCGCGAACGAAAACCTTTTTGCCGAAGTGGCTTCGAGCCGCCGCCGTGGCACGCGTGTGCAACTCCGTTTGCGCATCACCACGCGATCGCAGCATGTCGCTGGTGATCGTGAAAGACTCCTGCATGTCACGCGTATTAAGCGGGCGCACATCCACTGGCGCAATTGAATTCCTCCCTTCCGGCACACAGGGAGACTCGCACAGGACTCAACCAGAGGCGAGCGATGACTCAGTCGTTGGCACCGATACGATTGCGGTCTTCCTTGTGCGGGCCAGCCGGTGGTCGAACGATCTGGTTTCAGAAACTCCTCCTTCACATCCCGGGGTCGTTCAGCGACGCACCCATCAGGATTCACTGACCGGTCAGATCGTTCTGCTGATGGTTGCGAAGGTTCTTCAAGGTGCGTGCTTTTCCTGTTCGACGTGCAACTCCAGTGTGAACGTCGCCCCCTGGCCCACGCCATCGCTATGCACGCGCAATGCACCTCCCAGTTCTTTCGCGGCCAGCGCGGCAATGTGGAGGCCGAACCCGTGGCCGTCTTTGCGGGTGGTAAAGCCGTGGTTGAAGATGCGGTTTAGATTCTCCGCCGGAATGCCCACACCGTTGTCAATAATGGCGATCGTGACCCGTCCCTCGCTGTTCGCCACGCGCACGGTCATCCGTTTGTCCGTGCGGCCGGATTCGTCACAGGCGTAATTGGCGTTGTCGATCAGGTTCACCAGCACTTGCAGCACCTTGTGCTTGTCGATTGTGATCGGCGGAATTTCCGCGAACTCCCGCACCACCTCGACTTCATGCCGCATCAACGCCACAGCGTTCATGCGCAGGGCATCCTCGACGAGGTCGTTGATCTTCAGCGTCTCCGTCACGCCGGAGACGCGGGCGTAGCTCTGCTGCATCGCAACGATGTCCTTGATGTGTTCGATGTTCTTTCGAAGGTGATCGGATTCCTTGAGCAAGGTGGCTTGCTCGGCGGCAAGATGGCTGGTGAGTTGTTTGAGATAGCCGGGCAGCAATTTGCCTTTGGGATCATCCGTGATGAATGCGCCCAGGTCCGCCGCGTGTTCATCCATCAACGCCACGACTTTCACGAGGTTCGCGACTTTGGAGTTCTTGACCTGTTCGTCGAACAATGTCGCGGAGACGTTCACGCTGTTGAGCACGTTGCCCACGTTGTGCAGGACGCTCGTGGCCACTTCGGCCATGCCAGCCTGGCGGGAAACTTCCAGCAATTCCCTGTGGGCTTTTTCGAGCGCCGCTTCCGCGCGCTTGCGCGCGGTAATGTCCTGCTTGACCGCGACAAAGTGAGTGATCTCGCCCTTCTCATCCCGGACGGGGGTGATGGTGGCTTCCTCGATCAGCGGCGTGCCATCTTTGCGGCCGTTGCGAAACTCACCCTGCCAGACCGCGCCGCTGGAAATGGTCTTCCAAAGGTCTTGATAGTACGTGGCCGGATACGAGGAGGGCCGTTCGCTGGACTGCAACACTCGTGGATTTTTTCCCAACACTTCCGCCGCCGTGTACCCGGTCACTTTGGTGAACGCCGGATTGGTCCAGACGATCAATCCCGCCCGGTCGGTGATCACCACCACATTGGCCGCGGAACGCAGCGCGGCCTCTTGCAGCCGCATCAATTCCTGGGACCGCAGGCGCTCGGTGATGTCGGTGACAATGCCCGTGAGGCGAACCAGGTTGCCGGCGTCATCTCGAACCTGAAAACCACGGGCATGAACCCAGCGGATGGCGCCATCAGGGCGGGTGATTCGGTACTCCACGCTCACCTGCGGTGCATCTCCCATGAGCGTGGCAAAAACCCCGCGGACGAGCTCGCGGTCTTCCGGGAAAATGGCTTCGCGCCACTCATCCGGATTGGCATACCATCTCTCCCTCGAACGCCCCCAAATCAGTTCAAAACCGGCACTGACGTAGTGAACCGTCTTCATGTCCGGCGAACGCATCCAGAATGCGTCCGTGATGTTATCCGCCAACTGGTGGAATTTCTTCTCGCTCGCTCGCAGCACCTCCCCCGCCTGTTTCTGCTCGTCAATGTCCGTGCAGGTTCCGAACCACCAGATAATCGCGCCAGCCTCATTACGTTGCGGGACTCCGCGAATCAGAAACCAGCGATAAGCGCCATGGCGATCCCGCAGGCGGCATTCCGGGTTGTATTCCGCGCCGTTCTCGACGGCATCCCGCCAGGCGTCCAGCGCGCGCTGCCGGTCGTCGGGATGGAACGGTTCAAACCAACCACGACCATAGCTCGCCTCCAGCGTCAGCCCCGTGTAGTCCACCCAACGCTGATTGAAATAGACGTTCCAGCCGTCGGACCGGCACTTCCAAACCAGTTGCGGCATGGACTCGGCCAGCGAGCGGAATTCCTGCTCGCTTTCGCGCAAGGCTTTTCCGGCCTGACGCGACTGCTCCTGGGCGCGCCGCAGCATGAACGCCCGGCCATCACGACCCGCCGCCGTGTCCACTCCGCCGGCCGTCAATTCCTCCAGGCGTTGCTCGGCGGCCAGCAACGTCTCGATGAGTGCGGGGATTTCCTCATTCGGGTCTCCGGAGGACGCGGCTTGTTTCATCGAGTTCATCACTATGATTCTCGTTCGGGCGATCCGAGTGGCAGCTCCAGCGTAAATGTCGCGCCGCAGCCGACGCCGTCACTCTGCACGCGCAGTGCGCCACCCATTTCCTTTGCCGCCAGCGCGCCGCTGTGCAGGCCGAAGCCGTGGCCATCTTTCTTGGTGGTGAAGCCGTGGGAAAAGATGCGCGTCAGATTTACCGGCGCAATGCCCGCGCCGTTGTCGATGACGGCGATGCGCACACGGTCATCGCCATTGGTAATGCGCACGGTCAACTGTTTGTCGGGCCGGCCCGATTCGTCGCAGGCGTGTTTGGCATTGCGAATCAGGTTCACGAGGATTTGCAGCACCTTGTGCTTCTCGATCGTGAGCGATGACGCCGCGAGGAACTCCCTGACGATCTGAATGTCGTGGCGAATCAGGCTGCTCGCGTTGATTCTCAGCGCGTCCTCCACGAGATCGGCCACGTTCAGCGTCTCCGTCACCCCGGACACTTTGGCGAAACTCTGCTGCATGGCCACGATGTCCTTGATGTGCTCGATGTTCTTTTGCAGTTCGGCCAGTTCCCTGAGCGCGGCGGCCTGCTCGCCGGCGAGATGAACGGCCAGTTGCGCGAGGTAGCCGGGGATTTTTTTGCCTTTTGGATCATTGGTCAGGAAGGCGCCCAGTTCCGTCTCGTTCTCGCGCAACAATGCGACGACTTTGGACAGGCTGGCGGCCTTGGATTTTTTCAGGTTATCGGCCAGGCAACTGGAGGCGACGTTGACGCTGTTGAGCACGTTTCCGACATTGTGCAGAACGCTCGTGGCCACTTCGGCCATGCCGGCCCGGCGCGAGGCCGTGATCAATTCCTTCTGCGCTTTCGCCAGCTCGGCCTCGGCTTGTTTGCGTTCCGTGATGTCCTCGGCGATGCCCAGCAGGTAGAGAGGCCGGCCGCTGCCGTCGAAGATCGGAATCTTGCGGGCCCGAACGGTGCGTGTGCCGTGATGCCGGGTCAACAACTCCTCCTCGACGTCCAGCAGCTTGCCGCCCGCAAGGGTCTCCCGGTCCTTGGCCACAAAATACTCGGCCTGCTCCTTCGGAAAGAAATCGTAGTCGTTCTTTCCCACCATCTCCGTGTTGAGATACCCGGTCAGATCCTCGCCGGCCTTGTTCCACATCAGAAAGCGGAGTTCTTTTGCGTCCTTGATGAACACCGTGATGGGCAGGTTTTGCAGCACGGAGTTCAGGAAGGCCTCGGCTTGCTTGCGCCCGGTAATGTCTTGGATCTGGGAAATGAAATAGCGCGGCTCGCCCTGTCCATCGCGGACCAGCGAAACGTTCAGCGAAACCGTGACGCAATGTCCGCGCGCATGGATGTAACGCTTTTCCATCTGGTAGGTGTGGATTTCTCCGGCAATCATCCGGCGCACATTCTCCAGATCGACTTCGAGGTCCTCGGGATGCGTGATGTCCTGGAAAGTGCGGGCGAGCAGCTCAGCTTCGGAATAGCCGACCATGTCACAGATGGCCCGGTTGACCTTGAGCCACCTGCCATCGGGCGCGACCAGAGCCACGCCGATGGGCGCCTGCTCGAACGCGCCGGAAAAGCGTTCTTCACTTTCCTGCATCGCCTCCTCAACTCCGGCGAGCGCTTCCAGGCTGGCGACCTTCGTCTTCCGCCAATGTTTCAACCGGCGCAGGACCGAGAACCACGTGAACAGGAAGAGAACAATGCAACCGGCCACCGTGAGGATGTAGAAGGTAACTTCGCGCTGCTTCTTGCGCTGGCTGGCATCCAACCGTTCCTCCAGATCCTGGATGAGCCTGCCCATCCCGATTGCGTAAATCTTTTTCTGCGCCTGGTAGTCACCGCTGAACAACGCTGCCTTCGCCAGAGGGGCCTGTCCCGCCCGCACCAGAGTGAAGCCCTGGTTTTCCATTTCCATGAGCTTGCGATTGGCCGCGTCCGTTTGCGCGGTGGCTGGAGCGCTTTCCGAATGGGCCGTTAATTCGATGGCCTCCTTGATGGCGGCGTTCAGTTGCGGCTCAAACTGGCGATAGCGCTGTTCCCAATTCAAATCACCCGTCACCACCGCCATGCGCGCCGACATGGTCAGGACTTCGTCCAGATGCACGATAGTGCCGCGGAGTTCCTGGATGCGCAGATCGTTCGGTCGCACGGTCGCGAAGTTTCGATACGAATCCACGCCTGACCAGGCCATCGCCACGAGCATGACCCCAGTCAGGAGCAGTGCCCCCGTCAGCATTCTGGCCGGGAACGGAATCACCTCGCTGGCGCGTTCGTCTTTCATGAGGCGTTTAATTTCACGCTCGATTCTCGTTCCATCGGCAGTTCGAGAGTGAACATTGCGCCCCTGCCGGCGCCCTCGCTATGCACGTGCAGTGAGCCACCCAATTCCCTGGCGGCCAGCGCGCCGCTGTGCAGGCCGAAGCCGTGGCCTTCTTTGCGCGTGGTGAAACCGTGATTGAAAATGCGGATCAAATTCTCCGCCGGGATGCCCACGCCATTGTCGATGATGGCGATCTTGATGCGGCCTTCACCGTTGGCCACGCGCACGGTCATCCGTTTGTCCGTGCGGCCGGACTCATCGCACGCGTACTTGGCGTTGCGGATCAGGTTCACCAGCACTTGCAGCACCTTGTGCTTGTCGATCGTGACCGGCGGAACTTCCGCGAACTCCCGCACCACCTCGACTTCGTGCCGCGTCAACGCCCCGGCGTTCATTCGCAATGCGTCCTCCACCAGGTCGGCTATCTGGAGCGTTTCGGTCACGCCCGAGACCTTGGCGTAGCTCTGCTGCATCGCGACGATGTCCTTGATGTGTTCGATGTTGTGCCGGAACTGATCCATTTCTTTGAGCAATAGGTTTTGCTCGGTGGCCAGGTGGCTGGTGAGTTGTTTGAGATAGCCGGGCAGTAATTTGCCTTTGGGATCATCCGTGATGAATGCGCCCAGTTCCGCCGCGTGTTCGTCCATCAACGCCACGACTTTCGCCAGGTTCGCTATTTTGGAGTTCCTGATTTGCTCGGCGACCAGCGTCGTGGACACGTTCACGCTGTTGAGCACGTTTCCGACGTTGTGCAGAACGCTTGTGGCCACTTCGGCCATGCCGGCCTGGCGTGAAGTCTCCAGCAATTGCTTGGTCGTGCGTTCCACTTTGGCCTCGGCGCGTTGGCGCTCGGTGATTTCACTTCTGAGTTTTTCGTTGGTCTGCGAAAGCTCCGCCGTGCGGTCGCCGACTCGCTGTTCCAATTCCCCGTGCGCGGTTTGCAACGCGGCCTCCGCGTGCTGGCGTTCGCGAATTTGTTCGCGGAGCAGGGTGTTCTTCCGGCTCATCATCACCGTCCACGCCGTGCCTGCGAGCAGGAGAACGGAAACGAGAGCCAGCGCGAAGATGGTCCGCTGCAACGTCCACCAGGAAGGACGTCGCAGGATTTGCACGTCCGCCGGGGAACGGAGATGGAGTTGAAGGTAATCGGACGATTTGGATTCGCTGTAATGAACGCGATACACGCCGGTGAGCGCCACACGGCTGCCATTGGCCAGCTCTTTCAGTGGTGCGGCCGAATCAAACTTCGCCTCAAAAATCGTTCCTTTCTCCCGCAGGGTCAGTCGCCGTCCGGTCGCCGTCCGGCTTTGTTGGAGCACCACGCCCTCGATGGCCACGAGCCGTCCTTCCCAATTCGCATCGAGTGGTTGGGCGGGATCGATTTCCAGCGGAGCCGGTTCTGCGTCGCGCGAGGTCTTTTGGAAAACCGCGTCGCGCAGAACAGGATGCCGTCCGTCCTGGCCGGGAAACCCAACGGCTTCGACGCGGTCACCACGTTCAAGGTCGTTGGATTGCTCGGTGAGGACGAGCAGGCCGTCCATTCCGTCTTGCACGTAGAGGTAATGTCCCGCGTTCAGCGTGACGACGCCGGAAATTTTCGCGCGGCGATTCAGCGTCGCGGACGTGCTGAATTGTCCGAGGCTGGCGATGGTTCTGAGGGGAACCGAAAACGGATTCTTTGGCGCTTCTTCTTCGACGGTGATTTCCTCGGCGCTCGGGACCCAGAGTTGCACTCCGGTCAATTGCCGCCGGTCATTGTGCAGCGCGGCACACACGCCGCGCAGTCGAACGATCGCTCCGGGAAGTCCCTCCAAGCGCGAGGTGGTGCGCATGACCGCCATGAAGCTTCCGCTGGAAGTCGCCACTTCCAATTGCGCCAGTCCCGGAGCGTTCGTGACAGACCGAACGTAGCCGCGCATTTCAATCCATTGGCTGTCTTCCACCCCCGTCATCGCCTGCTCCAGCGACACCAGGCGCGCCGTCGGCATTTTGAGAGTGCCGCGCCCGCTGAGTATTGGATTTTGGATGACCGGCGAATAGCCGCCATCGCCCGTGATCCCGCGCACGTCCAACCAATCTCCCACGTGCGGTTCGTGCGACAGCGAGGTGGGATCGTACAACACGCCCAGGCCGCCCGAGGAATCGTGGAGATACATTTTGCCCGTGCCGCGATCGGCCCACGTCACCACGCCGGTAATCTTCACTGGATAACCTCTTGCGGTTTCTTCGGGCGGGAGCTGCCGCACTTGATCGATGAGGTTCCATTCCTGTAATCCACTCTCCGCGAGCCTGGCCGTCATCGCCTCACGATCGGAGTTGGACCGGAACATCCCCTGGCGCAAACGCAGCTTTGGCCCATCGACGACGACGAACCCGATTGCTTCCACCCACTCGCCGGGCTTGACCGTTCGCGTTTGCCACGTCTCGACGGTCACGTCCCCCGTGCCATCCTGAACCACCACGGACGTTCCCGGTTCCTGCTGTTTGACCGTGCCCTGCACGCGCACCAGTTCCTGGTTCGGGGCTGTGTGCAACGAGGCAATCGCCCGCGCGGGAATGGCAAATTGAGTATTGGAAGCCATCGTGTGCAACACCTCGATCTCCTCCAGTTGCGGCACGAACATTTGCGCGTCGATGAGTTTCTTGCTGCGATCGAATTTTGGGGCGAAGACGCCTTTGACGCGCACAAAAGAATCTTCCGGAACGGATCGTTGGCTGCGATCGGTCGTCTGCACGGTCACTCGCACGAGGCTGTCCCCGGCGACGACCTCGAACCTCAAATGGCTTTTGTCCTCCCAAGTCACACCGCGGACATAGCCCTCAAGCTGCGCCCGGATGTTGTCCGGAAGACGGGCGGGCGGCAGCGGCAGGGTGATGATCCACGGCGCGGGCAGACCGGTTTCGGAGAGCACGCGATACTGCGCGTTGGCGAGCGAGAGATCTCGCGATCCCGGCTTGGTGAACGCGGAGAGTTCGATTTGCTGGCCCGGCTTGAGTTCGGGAAAAGGAGGCTTCGGTGCGCAAAACAATCCGCTCGTTCCATCCTGAATCCACAGCAGCCTCCACTCCGGATCATAGATATTGACCGTGCCCGTCAGCTTCACCGGATTCGCGTTGGAGCGGAGGTGTTGGGGGATGTTCCAAATCCCGGTAATGTTGGTGATCAACTCGGAAGATGACAAAGCCGCATCCGCTCCGGCGCCGGAAGCGACCGACACCAGAAGGACAACCACAAAAATCCATGACTTGGATCGTTCGATGACCATCCTCGGAAAAGATTCGGAAGCTGGCGAGGTCAAGAAGCGCACATGGCTCCTGCTGATTTATCTTCCAGGGGAAGTTCGAGTGTGAACGCAGCGCCGCAACCCACGCCCTCGCTGTAAACGTGCAACGCGCCGCCCATTTCCTTCGCCGCCAGCGCGCCGCTGTGCAGGCCGAAGCCGTGGCCTTCTTTGCGCGTGGTGAAACCGTGATTGAAAATGCGGATCAAATTCTCCGCCGGGATGCCCACGCCATTGTCGATGATGGCGATCCTGGCCCATTCGTGGTCGGCCGCCACGCGCACCGTCATCCGTTTGTCCGTGCGGCCGGAATCATCGCACGCGTACTTGGCGTTTCGGATCAGGTTCACGAGCACTTGCAGCACCTTGTGTCTGTCAACCGCGACCGGCGGAACTTCCGCAAACTCCCGGACCACTTCGACTTCGTGCCGGATCAAGGTCCCGGCATTCATTCGCAAAGCGTCTTCCACCAGGTCGGATATTTTGAGCACTTCGGTCACGCCGGAAACCTTGGCGTGGCTCTGCTGCATCGCGACGATGTCCTTGATGTGTTCGACGTTCTTGCGGAGTTGGCCCGCTTCGTTGAGAAAACTCGTTTGCTCAGCGGCCAGATGGCTGGAAAGTTGCGCGAGATAACCCGGTAGCTGCTTGCCCTTCGGATCGTTGGTGATGAACGCTCCCAGATCCGCCGAGTGCTCCTCCATGAGCCTCACCACTTTCGCCAGGTTGTAAACTTTCGACTTCTTCGAGTGCTCCGCCAGAAGCGTCGCGGACACGTTCACGCTATTGAGCACGTTGCCCACGTTGTGCAGAACGCTCGTGGCCACTTCGGCCATGCCGGCCTGGCGCGAGGTTTCGAGCAGTTGCTGATGCATTTTCTTCAACTCGAGTTCGGCCTGCTTGCGCTCCGTGATGTCCCGGGAGTTGACCACGATGGCGGCCACGTTCGGATCGTGGAGAAGATTGCGGCCCAACGTTTCGAGGACGCGCCACGTGCCGTCCTTATGCCGAAACCGAAACTCCAAAGTGGCTGTCGAGTTTGGAACCGGCACCAGTTTCATCAGGACATTTTGAACCAAAGACGCGTCATCAGCGTGAATGAACCGCAGACAGTTTTGGCCGACCACTTCCTCCGGTGCGTATCCCAATAGCTTGCGCAGAGAGGGACTTTCGTAGGTGATTGTGCCATCGGCAGCGACCAGTGTGATGATGTCCGACGCGTTCTCGATGAGGGAGCGAAACCGTTCCTCGCTATGCCGCAGCGCTTCCTCCGATCGCTTGCGATCGGTGATGTCCTCGGAAATGCCCAGGAGATAAGCCGGCCGTCCATCTTCATCCAGGATCGGTACCTTCCGGGTCAGAAGAGTCCGCCGGCCATGATGCCGGGTTTGGATGGTTTCTTCGGTGATGTTGACCAGATGGCCCTGGGCCAGCGTTTCCCGATCTTTGGCCGTAAAAGAATCCGCCTCTTCTTTGGTGAAAAAGTCGTGATCGTTCTTGCCCATGACTTCCGAGCGGGAGAGGCCAATCAGTTCCTCATTGTTTTTGCTCCACAGGACGAAGCGCAGTTCTTTGGCCTCCTTGATGAACACCCCGATGGGCAGGTTCTCCACCACGGAATTGAGGAAGGCCTGGGTGCGCCGCAGTTCCTCCTCCTTGTTCTTCTGCGCCGTGATGTCCTTGGAGATGCCGAACGTGCCGATGATTTCGCCGGCGGGATTCCGCAGCGGCATTTTGTTGGTGAGACTCCACACGGTTTTGCCGGTGCCGATCCAAAACTCCTTTTCGACTTTGTTAAGCAGCAGCCGGCCCGTGCGGATGATTTCCTGTTCGTCCTCGAAAGAGGCCCGTGCTTCTTCCTCGGTGAAGAAATCAAAGTCGGTTTTGCCGACCAGTTCCGCCCCGCTTTTCAGGCCGATCTGGGCGGCCATGATCTCGCTGCATTTGAGGAAACGTGACTCGAGGTCTTTGAAATAAATGGGGTCAGGCGAGTGATCCATCAGCGACTGCATCAAATGGCGCTCATGAGACAGTTCGGCCTCGGCGACCTTCCGCTGCGAGATGTCGCGGAAAATGCTCAGCAACAAAGGGGGTTCTCCGGGCAGTTGCAGCAGCGTGTTGGTCAAGTCGAGCCATACTTTTCTTCCGTCCCACAGGCTGACCTCTTTTTCCATCTGCGCGGGACCGGTGATGGAATCCAATTGCACCCGATGTTTGCTCAAGACCCGTTCCCGCTCCTCGGCCTGGTGAATGACCGACAAGGAGTGGCCCTCCAACTCCGCTTTCGTTTTCCGGACCAGCCCGCAATACGCGTCATTGGCCATGAGCACCAGCCCGTCATGGTTGGTCAATCTCATGCCGTCCGCCGAAGCGTTCCAGACCTGCCGGAATCGAGCTTCAGATTGGTGGCGGGCCTCGTCGGCCCGTTTGCGTTCGGTGATGTCGCGGAAATTAAGCACCCGCCCGACGCACTCATTCCCGATCCGTTGCGGCTGCGCGTATCGTTCGATCGTCCGTCCGTCCTTCAGTTCGAACACGTCGAAGGCTTCGACCTCCGGTCGCGCCTGAAGCTCTTGAATTCGTTTGAGATACTGATCGGGATCCTTCGTCTGCCGGGAGGCGTGAGCCACCAGTCCCAGATAGTCCCCTCTTTTCAAGAGTTCGTCCGGCACGGCCCACATGGCGGAATACTTCTTGTTGTGGCAGATGACCTTGCCCTTGAGATCCACCGCCAGGATGCCGTCCGCCATCGAATCCACCGTGGCATTCAGCAGCGACAACGAACTGGCCAATTCCAGGGTCCGGCTCTCGACGCGTCTTTCCAGACTGCCGTGGGCTTCCTGCAAAGCGCCGTCGCGCGCCTGAATCTGGTTCAACATCTCGTTGAACCCGTCGATGAGCCGGCCCAACTCGTCCTCGCCGTGCCTGGTCGCGCGGATGGAATAATTCTTGTCCTTCGCCACCGTGCTCGCAACTCCGGCCAGATGCGAGATGGGTCCGGAGATGATGCGCTGAAGTTTTGCCGAGAGCGCGAAGGCCACGAACGACGACAGTATTAGCACGAGGCTGACAATCATCCCGTAGCGCCAAAATCGAGCGGTGAGTTCGCGCAAGTCCGAAGCAATGTAGATGGTTCCGATATTTTCCCCGCCCAATACGATCCGCCGGAACGCGTCCAATCGATTCTTTTCAAAGTGAGTGCCCGTCTCCTCGGCTGGCGGCACGGGAAACGGCGTTCGCAGGTCAGCGCGCTGATACATCGCCACGCGGGCACCAGCCTTGTCGTACACCGCCGCAGCGAGGATGTGTGTGTGCGCGTTCAGTGAGTTCAACGTCGTCTCAATCGACTTGGGATCGTTGAAGGTAAGACCCGGTGCGACGTTATCGTCGAGCAGATCAGTCAACACAGAAAGTTCCGACGCCATCGTGTGGCGGAACGTGATTTGTTCGTAGGTCACGAAGGCGATGCAGGCCAGCAACAGCGCCACGCCGCTCGTGAGCATGGTGATGATGGTGAGCTTCCGCTTGATCGGGATGTTTTGAAGAAAGCGCATGGCTACGGTTTCTTCCGCACGGTTTTGGCCAGCTTTTGCATCTGGGCGCTGATCTTCAGTCCCGCCGCCTCGGCCTCTGTGATGTTGAGATCGAAGCGAATTCTTTCTCCTTCGATACTGAAGTTAATGATGCCGCCTTCCCGGGCGAACGACTCGGACTCGCCAATCGTCAGAATGCCCGCCGCGCGGCTGGCGGCGAGCCAGTCCTTCAGCCGGGTGTCCTCGCCTGCGGACACGAACAGAACGTGCGCGCCCTTGAGCCCCTCCGGCGTCTTGATCGTCTTGATGATGAGATCTCTGCCGTTGACCTTGCGTTCCTTCGCGATCTGTTCCAGTTCAGCCTTGCAGGGACTGTTGCCGGCCACCGCCACGACAAACGGCGCATTGGTGTCGCGGAAAGTGTTCGTCGGCCACTCGATGAACTTGGTGAATTTGTAGAGGAAGGCAGCCTTCAGCTCATGCTCCTTGAGGCTGGCCGTCTCAGCACTGCGGCCACTTTCAGTGCCAAACCAAAACATCGCGAGGCCGAGTAGAACCGCCACCCAGCGAGTCGTTCTCCGCGAAGGTGCCAAAGACTTCGCGTCCGGCCAGAGTTGGGATTGAACGGAAGAGTGCATGACTAAAAGCGCCAGGTGATTTTGCCATACACGCCGCGCGGAATTTCCGTGAGGAACGAGTTTTGATAACTGGAAAACTCAGTGTGTCCGCTATCCAGGAGGTTCTGCCCCCACACCGCCAGTTCGAGTGACGACGTCGGGCGCCAGGTCAGACCCACGTCCAGGCGGAGATAGGCCGGTGTCGAAGCCGAGCTTTGAAAACTGGCGTGGGAGGTTCGGTCCACGAAGTAAGCCGCCACATTCAGCTCCAGGTCTTTGGTGAGATCGAGATACGATTTGACGTTAACCTGATGTTGCGGATTGTCCTTCTCCACATTGTCGGACGGCTGAGTCCGCATGTGCAGCCAGGTGTAACCGGCCGAGAGGCGCCAGCGATCCGTCGCGTGCCATTGGCTGTACAGTTCCACCCCGTAGGTGTCGCCGTGGAGATTATTGCCGCCCTCCACAGGAACAAGCACATGTGGGGTGGGCGCACCTTCGAAGCGGGGCGTTCCCGGAGCGTAGCTGCGGTTGTTGTCGTACACGTTGTAGAAACCCGCGATGTCGAAGGCCAACCGCTTGTGCGGTTCGATCCGGTAGCCCAGTTCATAGGCGGTGAGTTCCTCGGACTTCGATTTCGCGTCGGGGAGGACTGAGATTTGAACGGGCGGACTTCCGGGCGGTTGGAACGCGACCGCATGGGCGCGCCCGGCTGTTTCAAAGCGGGACGGCGTGCGGACGGCGCGGGAGGCGGAGCCCCAAATCGATTGCTTGTCAGTGGGAGTCCACATCAAACGTCCGCTCGGCTGAATCTCGAATCCCGTGTAGTCGTTGTGCTCGAACTTCGAGCCGGCCGTCAGGAGCAGTTTATCCGGCACCAGCTTGAACTCGTCCTGCAAGAACCCGCTGAAGAGCTGATCGTGCGCCCGCTCCGGATTGAAAATGATTTTGTCCGACGACTTGAGATAGTCGGGCATGTAGCGGTAGCCCACCCCCCAAATCACACTGTTGCGCTGGCCCAACGCGAAGCGGTGCTGCCAGTCGATGTCGAAAGTCTCCTGGTATTCTTTGGCTTCCGCGTCCACATGCAGTTGCCGCTCGTAATACGTTTGCAGCGAGAACGATGACTCCGGGGAAAGGGTGCGGGTCCATCGGGCCAGCACGTTCGCGCCGTAATTCTGATTCTCGTCGTGCCGTTCGACATTGCGTGGCACGGGGGTGAGTTGCGGCGTCTCAAAGGTTTGTCCGATCGCGGCGCGGCTGTAGTCTCCTTGCAGCGTGAGCTGATCGAGCGCCGTCGGATGCCAGTCCAACCGCATCCCGGTCCGCCCGGACTGCCATTCGTCCCTCGCACTCCCGCCGCCTTCTCGCGAAAAATTGTCGTGGTTCAGGAACTGGCCGTAGGCCCGGTAAAAGAGATTGCTGCCCAATTGCCCGCCGTAGCGCACGTTGCTCAGCGGTTGAAGGTCGGTGCCGTAAGCGGTGCTCACAAAGGTGCCCTGCGTATCGCGCGCGCTCTTGGTCGTGATGTTGATGACCCCGTTGACCGCATTCGCACCCCAAAGCGTGGCGCCGGGGCCGCGAATGACTTCGATGCGATCGAGGTCTTCCAGCATCAAGTCCTGGGAATTCCAGTTCACCCCGGAAAACGTCGGCACATAAACCG